>DBPW01000026.1:0-2501 GCA_002305015.1 Bacteroidales bacterium UBA1410 | reverse complement strand
AGTCAGGAAGATGTTGGTGGATGGCCTGAGTATAAGACCTGTAATTTAAAAAGGGATTCCAATCAGGACGGTATTCCCGATGGATGGTTGGAAAAAAATTATCCGGGAAAAAGGGCAGAGGACAAAACCAATGAGGGTTATACCTATCTCGAAATGTATTTAAATAGTTTGGTGACTCATCTCATGCCATGAGAGGAATAATTTAAATCGAAAAAAATTATGAGTAAGTATGTTAATGTATTTGTTTTTTTAATGGGGTTTACATTTTTCTCTTTGGTGGCTTGTGCCAATTCCGGGACTGAAAACGGAATAACCAAAAAAATTGTGGTTGATAAATCCGGAGGTGGTGATTTTACTTCTTTGCAGGAGGCGATCCATTCGGTAAGAGCGTTCGATCCGGAGGGACCAACCACCATTTATGTAAAAAACGGCATTTATCGTGAGAAAATTGTGATTCCGGATTATGTATGCAACATAGCAATTATAGGCGAAGACAAGGAAAAAACCATCATTAGCTATGATGATTATGCAGGAAAAGAGAACATGGGGACTTTTCGTACCTATACACTGCAAGTGAGAGGGAACGATATCCTGCTCGAAAATCTTACGATTGAAAATGCAGCAGGGCCCATAGGCCAGGCTGTTGCTCTGCATACGGAGGGCGATCGCATCATCGTAAAGAATTGTCGTCTGTTGGGAAATCAGGATACGGTTTATACCGGTGGAGAAGGTAATCGTCTTTGTTTTTTTGATTGTTACATTGAAGGGACTACCGATTTTATTTTCGGTTCGGCTACCGCATGGTTTGAAGAATGCGTACTTCATTGCAAAAAGAATTCGTATATCACTGCAGCAAGTACCCCTCAAAATGTTGAATATGGGTATATATTCAATCGTTGCAAGGTGACATTGGCCGAGGGTGTGACGTCGGTTTATCTTGGAAGACCGTGGCGGCCTTATGCCATGACCGTGTTTATGAATTGCGAACTTCCGTCAGGGATTCATCCGTCGGGGTGGCACAATTGGGGGAATCCTGAAAATGAGAAAACGGCTCGTTATGCTGAGTTTAATAATGCCGGTGAAGGCGCCAAAACAGAACAACGCGTGAAGTGGGCAAAAATATTGACCCCCGAAGAAGCGGCACAAATTACGATTGAAAAGGTATTAAAAGAAGATTTTGTGAAAATAGTATCGTTTTTTATGCCGTAAAAAGTTGATAATAATCAAGTGTTTTCTGTGAAATTCAACGCTTTGTCATCACTGATTTTGGCTTTTAATCGCCCATTAAATTTAAAAATTGTATCATGAGACTTTTCAAAAAAATATTTCCATATTTATTGTTCATATCGGTTCCTCTTATTGCCCAGAACAAGATATCGAAGTCGTGGGTAGCTGATTTGGGGAATGGCTATTATAAAAATCCCATACTACATGCCGATTATTCCGACCCCGATATATGTCGTGTAGAAAACGATTATTACATGACAGCTTCAAGTTTCAATTGCATTCCCGGTTTGCCGATTCTTCATTCAAATGATCTCGTAAATTGGGAGATTATCGGTTATGCGATCGACAAATTGGAACCCGATAGTATTTTCTCAAAACCGCAGCATGGCAATGGTGTTTGGGCTCCATCCATTCGCTATCACAATGGAGAATTTTATATTTATTATGGCGACCCCGATTATGGTATTTTCATGGTTAAAAGTAAAGATCCGGCCGGGAAATGGGAGAAACCATTGTTGGTAAAGAAGGGGAAAGGTTTGATCGACCCGTGTCCTTTGTGGGATGATGATGGAAAGGTATATTTAGTCCATGCTTATGCAGGTAGTCGCGCCGGTATAAAAAGTTTGTTAGCCGTTCAGGAGATGAACGCCGAAGGTACAGAGGTTATTGGGCAAAGTAGAATTGTTTACGACGGACACGATATTGACCCTACCATTGAAGGCCCTAAATTCTATAAACAAAACGGCTACTACTACATATTTGCACCTGCCGGAGGCGTCTCAACCGGCTGGCAAGTCGTATTGAGGGCTGAAAACGTTTTCGGCCCTTACGAAAGAAAGATGGTCATGTCTCAGGGAAATACCTCGGTAAACGGTCCTCATCAGGGTGGATGGGTAACGACGTCGGCTAATGAGGATTGGTTTGTTCATTTTCAGGATAAAGGGCCTTTCGGACGCGTGGTGCATTTGCAACCCATGACATGGAAAAACGATTGGCCGATTATTGGCGAGGATAAAGATAATGATGGTTGTGGCGAACCGGTCATGACCTTCAGAAAGCCTAAAACAGACAAAAATTACGCGACAGCAACCCCTCCTGAAAGTGATGATTTCAATTCGCCTACACTCGGATTGCAATGGCAGTGGCACGCCAATCCTTGTGAATGGTGGTATTTTGCCAATTCACGAACCGGTTTATTGTCTTTATATGCTGTTCCCATTCCCGATAATTATGTCAATTTATGGGATATTCCCAATTTATTGCTGCAAAAATTT
>DBPW01000002.1 GCA_002305015.1 Bacteroidales bacterium UBA1410 | reverse complement strand
ATAGTCGCCCAACGTCCTTACATAATGGGTCATCACAGGCATAAACTCGTATCCACTATCCGATGCAGGTAAAGACACCACATCGAAATAAGTACTTATATTTAATAATTCTTCATAACTCGGATAATTATTGGAAATAAGTAAATCAGGGTTTATTCTCATCGCTTCCTCCGCAATATCTTTTGCTAAACGTACTGCTGAAACTTCCGCAAAACGAGCGACCGCGCTTAAATCCGACCAGTCTATATTTCTTTTCTTCATCTCTTGTATACAAATAGGACATACACAGGGGTAATTGATTAAGCAGTCAATCATCAGCCCCCCAACGGGATATTGGCAAAGTACCTCTTTTACCATTTCAATCAGATGGTCCCGATATCCCGAATTGTAGCACATGGTACGGACATCCGGCGTAAAACGTGGCTCACGTAACGACCTGCCATCGAAATACAAGGTTGTCCACTCCCGATGCTGCAATCCTTCCTCACTACTAATACCCGCATTAAAGTATGCTCCCAATACAATCCCTTTTCGTTGACAAGCTTCTGACAATTTGCCGAAAAGATCGTATTTTAATGAAGGGTGTCTTGTCCCAATCCGGGTATTATAATATGCAAACCCTTGATTACAACGAGCATGAAACACGAGATAATCGACTCCACAAGCTTTGATCCTGTCAGTAAATACCTCTACATTGAAGTTTTCTCCCACATCGGGAATAGCCTTCATCGTATGATTATCATAGAATAAACAGTATTTAGGTTTATGTTTCATGCAATAAATCTTATGTTCAGTTATAAGCCTATGTTATTTAAATAATATCCACCCCAAGTCCCTTGGATTGGCATTCCCTAACAATAAACGGTCGGGTAATGGATTTTTGGGTATCCACACATTACTTCCATACTGCAAATTTATTCTTATAGGAGCACCTTGTCCGGCTTCATTTCCTATCTCAGAGAAAGAAATAGCAATAATATTTAGCGTTTTGTCATCGATTTTTTTTGTTTGATATCTTGTATTGTTTTCTCCTATAGCGTAGTTGAAATATTTTACAGGCCATAACCTCCGTGGTTCAATTTCAACCTGGATATTTCCTTCCGTTACTCCGATTTCATCTGAAATGATAAAGTACAAATTAGTTTCGTCGTAAGCGGAAGCCCATCGTATTTTATTTCCTGTTCCCTCTTTATCAAATGATACCCAGTTTTTGATTTTTTGAGCGGTTTCATAAATATCTCCAATGTTAGCAACACTGTTCATGGATAATCCCTCAGGCTTTGTTCCCGTATATTCAGGGAATAATTCCTCGTTGCCTGCTATCTTTTGCCTTACTGCAGGGAAATCATTTATCAAAACACTGTTAAGCTGCTCAATTCTCCACTTTAATTTTGCCGGATAGTATTTATATCCTTCTGCTTCAGAATGATATCCGAGCCTAGAATCTTTGAGGCACAAAGATATCATCTCTTCAGACTGTTTGATCTCTTCATGCACTATATGCTCCATTTCTACCAGCATTCCCATTTTTTCTTTATTACGAATGGTGCGAAACATCTTCTCACGCGTCAAATAAAACCGGAGAATATTATAACTGCTTTTTAGATGTATTTGTATGGCTCTTGCCAAAACAAAATCAAGCATTCGATCATTATCGTGTTGATATTTCTTCTCGATACCGTTTAATAGTTGTATTCCTTCTTCCCACTTATCAGCCATTTGCTTGCATAAAATGACAACTTCACTCAACATGAGATTCCATCCTAAACATTCTCCAATTCTGTCACCACTTGGAGGCCACACTTTTACGTCCGCCTGGGAACTTGATCCCAATAACCAGGTAGGAGAGAGATATTTGTCCTGAGGAATTAAATACAACGGCCAGACTATGCCGTCATGCATCGGTCCGTAATATTGAAATGCGTTTATTAAAGGATAATTAGAAAATGCTTCTCCGAACAATGTCCATGCTTCAATTATCTTAGGGAGGTCTTCTTTCCTCCAATAAATTGATGCCAACGATTCCAAGAAGTCTTTTACATCCGCATAAGAATTCACAGAGAGTAGACCCGCCCCTTTATTCATTAATCCCGGATAGCTCCCGAAATACCACGACAACATGGTATGGGTAACACCTAATTGTTTTATTGAGTCGAATTTTCGATAAAGCAATGTGGGTACGGGAATATAAGGTACTGTAGCCATTTCATGAGAATTACCCGTTTGTATTTTAGCTGATATAGGATTCCCTTTTTCTTTTGCCACGGTTGCTATTTTTACAAATCGGTCACTCGGGCCGGGAGTAGATATCCAATAGTCACCTCCAACCAGAAGCTTGCCAAATACATCTTTGGTCACACCCGACTCAAAATTAAATTGAAGGATAACATTTGGAGGAGTATGGGAGGGGATATCGTAAACCCAACTGCCTAAAGAAAAATCATCTCCTTCGATATAATTTTGAGGTTGTGGCATATATAGCCAGCTAATTAGCTCAGCCTCCAGGGAAACATCATGCATCCCTTTTTCCATGGGGAGCAAAGATGCGTATAATATTTCCCAGGGTTTTTTATTTTTGCAGCGGGGACAATCTATTTTCCCTTCGTAGGTTGACGTTGCCGGAACACTGCTTAGGCAGGTGGTTCCCCTTTCCCCATGCGAAATATTTATCATACCCCCTAAATCAGGCACTTTTGTGAAAATTGTTTTAACCGTTTCGTATAAATAGTTGTATGCATCTTGACTACTGGGACAAAAAAATGAACCGTTTGACCCACGAAAAACAGGGTATTTTTCAACATCAATTACATGCAGCCTAGGTTCGATACAGAATATATATGTTCTGATACCATAGCGCAAACAAGAATTGACTACATTACTCAATTTTTTCAATCTTTTTTCAGCATCTTTTCCTCCATCAATCATGTAAGGAGAAGAGGCTAAATCCTTGAATTCGACTGTCAGCCAAAGTCCGTTTACGCCTTCATGAGCTAATCTGTTTAAGTAATTATCGGGATAATAATTAACGGTATCCATTAATTCATCGCGCATCAGAGGGAGCCTTTTTATGGGTCCAAAAGCACAGCGAGAAATTCTTCTACGTATATCCGGTGCTTTTTTAAGAGCCCCTATTTCCAAAAAAGGGCCTCTTGCTTTTAACATCTGGTCTTCCAAATAAAATATTCCTCGACGAATGCCTTCTGTATCCCCTGAACTTATTTTACAGCGGAACGAATCCGTCTCTATAATAAATGATTCTTTGTCTAGATCCGGCCTATGAACTGTTTCTATAACAAAACGGTTGCAATTGACAGGAACATCCTCTGCTTTTAAGAACGTTTCCAAGTCGTCATACGCAGTAGCCAGCAAATCTTTTGAATCGGGAAAGTTTTTTTGAATGGCAACCCCTTTTTCTATGTTTATATAGTTACGGGCAGGAGGAGTGGCGAGCCAATTGTGTTTAGTCCACAACGGAGATTTAAGATCATCAATAAATTTCATGTACTCTTCTTTAGGCTGGGGAGGTACAGAATCTGTCCAACTCCTCTGTGTGCCTGTATATTTTTGTATGCTTGCTAAATTATAACCGCAATGTACAAAAATCATCGAAAAGAATATAACTAAAAATCTAATTTTCATTTTTTTTATTTTTAACCAATGCCACTCAACATATACACTACACAATTTGAATGGATTGAATCATCGCATTACCAGGAGAAAATATCCCTACAAGAAATGATATGGTTTTAACCGCTAATACAAAATTACAAATCATGTTGGACGGCATTGGTTTAATCTCTAACCAGATTTATCATAAATAAATATTTAATATCCGGGATTCTGATCTAATTCAGGATTAATATTTATTTCGTAGATCGGTATAGGGAGCAATGCAGATTCCGGAGTTACAGTTCCAGTCTTGTTGATTGACTTCAGGTGACCGCGGTATTTACCGGTTGTTTCAACAGGATAAGCCGTATAAGTTTCGGGAGTGTCTGTTAATTTCATCCCGTAAAACTGTTGATTCATAACTTCTTCATAAATGCCCCACCTTCTTATATCCATATATCTTACCGGGTTTTCTAAACAGAATTCTACTCTGCGCTCCCTTCTTACAATTTCTCTTAATTTATCGCGGTCAGTTTCTGTGACAGGAGGCATTTGTACAGACTCTCGCCCCCTAACTTCATTGATAGTCTGATCCAATAAATCTTGAGTTATGATATCACCACTTTCCAACTTAGATTCCAAGTAACCCAACAATACTTCCGCATAGCGTATTAGTATAACATCGTCACCGGAAGATCCTATATCACCCGCATAATCTTCTGTGACGTATTTCTTCCATCCATAACCGGTGGCGCCTACCAGCGGAGCTCCTATCCCTGTGTTGGTCAAACTGGGATGGGCTAAATATAATTTGCCTCTAAACACTGTATATTCGGGCAGGAAAATACTGGCATATAGCCTCGGATCTCTGTTGTCGAACGGATGGGCCGGATCATACAGCGGAGACTCTTCTATAGGTAACCCGTCATTCATTAAAAAGGCATCCACTAATCCCTGAAAAACATTAGTTTCCTGATATCCCCCATAAAAATCAGGATGCCAATTTCGTTGGTTATGAGTATTACCGTAAATATTTGCAATACGGTTGCCCGACAAAATAATTTCTTTACTAGTTTCTCCTACCTCTTCAAATAATTCTTTATAACGGGGATCGATGCTGTGGACATTCAAATCCATAATTTCCTTGTAAGTAGTTGCCGCTTCTGCCCATCTTTGATGAATCATCAGTAATTTGCCCTTTACCGCCAAAGCGGCCGCTTTCAATATTCTGCCCCGCTCGGTATCTGGCCTCGTGGCCGGCAAGTCTTTTGCAGCGGCAGTTAATTCATCAATACAGAACGTGACAATCTCCTGTAACGAGTTGCGTTTTTGCGTATTTGCCTCTTCAATGCTCAAAACCTTAGTGACTAACGGCACACCACCGTATAAGGTTGACAGGTAATAGTATTCATAAGCTCTGAGAAATCTCACCTCGGCAATAGTTTCTGCTTTAATGGCTTCATCCATCTGAACTTTTTCTATGTTTTCGAGAAAATAATTCGCTCTGAAAATTGTCACGTATGCTTTATTCCATATATCCTGAACAACTTGAGCATCACCGGGCTTAAAGTATCCGCTATATATGTTGCCAATGGATCCGTGTTTGTAGCCGGAATCATCCGTAGCGCTAGTCATGCAGAGAACTTCATTTGTGTATCCATTGTTTCCAATGTTGCCAACTCTATATACACCAGCTAATGCCAGCATAACGTCATCTTGACTCTTCCAGAAAGAAGAGGCCGATAAACTCTCCAGGGGTTGTTCATCCAGCCAATCTGTTCCACATCCGCTTAACAGAGAAACCATCAGAATTCCTGCTATAACGTATATTTTTTTCATTAATTTCATAGTCTTAATTTTTTTTAAAATTTAAAAATCAATATTTACGCCAACGGTATATAGTTTTGTCAAAGGATAAAATCTCCTGGCCCCTCCTGTTGACATTTCAGGATCCCAATTTTTGTAGTAGTTCGTTAACGTAAAAAGGTTCTCTCCCGTAATGTATATACGCAGTCTATTTAACGAAATTTTATTCACTATTTCTTTAGGCAGGCTGTACCCGATTTGCGCATTCTTTAACCGTAAAAAAGTGGCATCCCTGAACCAGTAATCAACCTTGTTTTCCCGGTAAAAATCTGTTGACATGATTATTAATTTCGGGTATTTTGCTTTGGGATCCGGGTTTGCCTGAGTCCACCTCTTATCAAATGCCTCTCTTTGGATATTCCCATTGTTGTCCAAGGGGAAGAAATGATCAATATTTACCATATCTTTTCTTCCGCCTTCTCCCTGCAACAAAAAGTGGAAGTCTAAATTTTTATACCCTCCGGTAAAAGTAAAACCGTAAGTCGTGATGGGGAAGGGTTGTCCTATAATCGTTCTATCATAAGAAGAATCCACAATTCCATCCGGCACTCCTTCCGGACCACTTATATCCAAAAATTTAATTCCACCTGCACTTGCCAGAAATGGGAAAGGTTGCGTTGGCGCACTCTGTACTTCCTCATCACTTGCAAAAAGGCCGCTGCTGGTGTATCCATAAGCACTTCCAATCGGATACCCAATGAATAAGCCTCTATTAATGTCTTGTTCAATATTGGCTAATTTAGTTACTTTGTTATGAACAATGGTGAATATAGCGGAAACTCCATAATTGAAATCGCCGATTGTGTTATTATATGCAATATCGAAATCCCAACCCTTATTTTGTACTGTTCCGGCATTGGATGAGGAAGGAGAAGCTCCCAGTATTTTTGATACTGACACGTCGTATAAAATATCTTTGGTGTTTTTTATAAAATAATCTGCTGTAAACGACAGCTTATTATTGATGAATGACATATCGAGGCCTATGTCGGTAATACGGGTCGTTTCCCAGGTTATTCCCTTGTTGGCCAAAACGGTAACCGCTGCTCCTGCAGCATAAGTGTTCCCAAATGGATAATTCTGACCTAGATAAATCACATCCTGGTAGGGATAGTCGCCGATCGATTGATTTCCTAGTTCTCCCCAGGAAGCTCTTATTTTAAAATTGTTCATCCAGGGAATAAATTGTTTGAAGAACGGTTCTTCCGATATTCTCCACGCGGCAGAAAAAGATGGAAATAACCCCCACCTACTTTTAGCGGGAAAACGAGATGAACCATCGTATCTGAAATTCACTTCCACCAGATATTTATCCATAAATCCATAATTTAACCTTCCGAAATAAGACGCCAGCCTGCTACGTGAGGCACCTCCTCCTTCCTGCCCATTTGCAGTGGCCCCAGCATTTATTTGATGCAGTTCATTGTTTGGAAATTGATCCCTGTAAGCCATTATGTTTTTATAATAATAGGTTTGGCCGGAAACTCCTCCCAAAAGGTGAAAGTCGTGATTATTTATTCTCTTTGTATATTCGGCAAATGCTTGCATGGTGAGAGCATCATTTTTTGACCACGTATTTCTCAGGTAATTAGGGGTAACCATATAGTCCGGAGTGACATTATATTTAGCACGAAACTGAATGTTTTCCGAATTACCATAGGTATATCCTAATTGTCCGGTTAATTTTATATCTTTTGAAATGTTCCACCCCATTTCTGCGTTACTGTAGATGCTGAATCCATTGTTTTTAATAAAACTGTCGCTTTCCAGATCAGCCTCAGGGTGTAGAGTCTCATTTCTTCCATAGTATCCGTCAGGATGAACACCCAATATCGCATTTGAATTTCTCATGGCACCTCGTACAATAAATCCCAAGTCACCCTCAGCTCCCATTGGCATTTTGTTATTTGTAGCGAGTCCTGATAATCTTGCACTAAATGTTAAATTATCACGTAGTTTGGTGTCTAGGTTCAATCGGAGATTGTATTGATTTTCGGAATTTTTCTTAATTAATCCTTGATGATTAAAATATCCCGCTGAAACTAGATATTGCGTTCCTTGCGTACCTCCACGCACACTTAAATCGTGTTTGGTTTCCATTCCACTTCCTGATCCGAATACATAGTTCATGTGATCAAAATTTGGATAGTTAATCGGATCTGTTCCGGATTTGAATTTTTGGATTTGGTCTTCAGTATATAACGGACTCCCCCCAGAATTTACGGATGCTTCGTTCACAGCAATTGCATATTCCCATGAATTAACCATCTCCGGCAACATGGTCGGACTTCCTTTCCCCAAGTAAGCATTGTAACTAATAACCGGCTTGCCAGTTACTCCTTTTTTTGTTTGTACAAGTATTACCCCATTGGCGGCTTTAGAACCATAAATGGCGGCGGATGCAGCATCTTTCAGGATAGATACACTTTCAATATCACCGGGATTAACGGCATCTATAGAAGATTCAATACCATCTACAAGAACAAGAGGATTGTTCCCTGCGCCACTAAAAGTGTTTTGTCCTCTAATCAATAAAGATGCGTTATTTTCAGCTGGATTTCCGGAAGGTTGTCTTACGGAAATGCCACTCATTTTCCCCTGCAGTAGTAACGATGACTGTGTAACAGCTCTTTTTTCCAGGTCTTTACTGGTGACACTTGCAACAGATCCTGTCAGGTTAGCTTTTTTCATTGTTCCATACCCTACTGCCACCACTTCCTGTAAGCCAATCGCCTCTTCTTCCAATACTACATTAAAATTAGTCTGATTGCCAATAGGCAACTCTACCGTTTTCATTCCCACGAAAGAAACCTGTAAAGTTTGTGCATTCGCAGGAATACGCAGGGTAAAGTTGCCATCGACATCGGTGACTGTGCCGATGGTGGTGCCTTTTACCATAACTGTAGCACCTGGCAAGGGATCGCCCGAAGCATCGGTTACTTTCCCCGTAATTTCCTTTTGCTGTTGCTGAAAAAAATTCACTTTCATGTCTTTTTGCAATGCAGCAAGTTGGGCCTCCAATGTTTTTCTAGGTGCTTTGCCGATCACAACCTGGCGGTCGCTCACTATGTAGATATTGTCAGTGCCTTTAAACACCTCGTCCAATATCTCTTGCAATTGTTTTCCTTCTGCACGAATGGAAACACGCCGATTCAAATCGACTTGCCCTTCCTGATACAGGAACAAAAATTCGCTCTGTTCTTCAATGGCTTTAATGACATCTTTTACTGTAGCATCCTTCAGATTTACCGAAAGTCTCGTGCTTTGCGAATAAGTAGTGGCGCTCCATGCTATTGCTGTACTCACCACCATAAAAAAAACACTTAAACGCATAATTCGTCTTATTTATCGGAAATATTGTGAAATATTCCCTTCATGTTGTTCATGTTGATTTTTTTCCATAAATTTGTTCGTCTTTTAGTTATTCGTTTGATAATTAAATTTCATTGAAACCGGGGTCAGTTGGTAGCTCATCCCGGTTTTTTCGTTTTAAAAAGTTCATTTAATATTCTATTTCATAGGCATGTCTATAAATTTAATTGTTTACTAATCAGAGTCAAGAAATATTTATTATGTCTATTATGTCAAAAATTCCTTGTAAAAAAATGATAGAATTATTTACGGAATTATTATAGGTTTATAATATATACGCCATTTTTGTTTTCTACTGAGAAAGCGGCAGAAAAAGCGATATTGTTCAAAACTTTTTCCAAATCGTCATCCAAATTGAGTTTCCCGGTAAATCGAGGTTGATCGGAGAGTTTTTCGACCATGATTTTTTTGTCGTAATACCGCTCCAATTTCTTAAAAATCTCAACTACAGGTTCGTTTTCAATAAGGAGGTAGCCGTTAACCCATGAGGTGTACAACTCGACATCCACTTTATCTTTCTGTATTTTATTTTCCTTTCTGTCATAAACAATGCATTCTCCCGGCGATAGTTCCACAGAACGACTGAAGAAGCGATTTTTGGCAGCCTCGATTTTCCCCTCAACAAGCACAGCTTGCGTAACAACATCATTGCTGTATGATGTTACATTGAAACGCGTACCGGTAACCCTGATTCTCAAATCAGCCGTAATTACATAAAACGGTTTGGAACGATCGGTCGATACTTCAAAAAAAGCTTCACCCGAGAGATATACTTCCCTTGAATTGCCGGTAAAACGAACCGGATACGATAAGGTACTACCGGCATTGAGCCAAATTTTGGTACCATCGGCAAGGATGATCTGCGAACGTTTACCATAAGGAATGATAACCTGAGCCCTGGCAGGTTCACCCGATTTCACCTCTTTCTCTTTCAACAAAACGGTATCATTATTGATGGTTAATTCGCCTGAAGCAGTCTGTTGAATCCGGGTCTCTTTGGTTTCGAATTCGCTAATAGTTCCATCAGGAAGAATAACTTTACCTTTTTCAGTCTGTTCGCCTTGGACCAACTCTATCGAAAACTTTTCCCGATAATGCTGAAAATAATAAAACACCCCTCCAAGAGTAACAATCAGAACAACAACCGCGGCAATCCGGATCAATCGCTGTCCGATTTTGCTTATTGGTTTTAAAACAATTTGTTTTTCGGAACGATCATATTTCAATTTTCGAGAAGGTGCCACAGGTTCAACCGCGCGAATAGAACGAATAATATAAGCAGCCTCTTCAATTTCCTTTTTCTTTTCGGGATGCTGATGCAGAAATTCGTTCCAAAAACAATTGCTTTCCTCATCAGGATGCAATACCCCATGCATGAAATCGTCATCCAGTACAAACTCTTCTGTAGTATATGTTATGTATTTTTCGTTATTCATCATTCATGTCTCTATTATATAAAGGCTACATATAACAAAATATCATCAAAAAAAAACAAAAATTTCTCAGCCTTTCTCGCTAATCCTTTTTTTCAGGATTGAAATGGCTTTGGAAATAAGGTTGCGACAAGCCTCAATACTGATATTCATAATTTCGGCAATTACCGCATAATCGAGTTCTTTTGTAAAACGAAGATAAACCGCTTCTTTTTGGCGCGGTGTCAATTCACTAAGTGCCTTTAGCAACAGCGATGAACGTTGTTTGGATTCTTCTTCAACAATTAGCTCATGTTCGGCAGACCATACCACTTCAAACGGATATTCGTCAGTCATCTCCCCGGTCAAGTCATACCGGTTTGCATTTTCCATTTTTCGCAATAATTTGCGCCGAAAAGATTTGAGAAGATAAAAAAGAATGTTATCTGTTTCGCCTAATGTTTCTCGGTTTTTGATCAATTCGGTAAATAAATCCTGAATGGTATCTTCTATCAAAAAAGTGTCAGCACTGAATTTTAATCCATATCGGTATAAGACGGGGAAGTATTCCCGGTAGATAAAGGAAACGGCAGAATTGTCCCCCTTCTTAAATGAGAGCCATATTTCGATATCGGTTAAGTCGGAAAACTTCATCATCTCGATTTGCTATTTGTGCATCGATTTTATTCAAAAACAAGATAAACAATTCCTGATAACATATTTCACACGAGAGAATGTATAAAAATATAATCGCTTAAAGGAAAAATATTTAACCCGTATTATGTAATTTATTACAAATAAATTACATTTATTTTGCATTTCATTATAATTTACAAAGGTAGATAATTTTTTATTCAATAATTGAATATTGATCAATTCAATCCAAAAATACGACTTTTCACACAAATGAAAAAAATTATTATTAATACGGGATCGTACCAAGGCTGTACCAAGACCGTACCAAGGCTGCACCTTCCTCGCTCTGTCATTTCATCTTTCTACCACCAAGATTTTGCATTTTTTAAGAAAAAACCATAGGCCGTTTTTACTCCGAATCCACAAAATCCGATGTTTTTGTTCGTGCCTTGAAGCGAACATGAAGCGACCAAGAAACCGCTCAGTTTCCATCAACATAAATTAATGAAAAGAAAAATGGGCCGCGGCAATCGGCCATTTAGAAATAAGACGAATACTGTTTATAAAGCAATAAACCCGATTCCCCACTTATTTTTTCAAGATACAACGAATTTTATGAATATATTTGTGGAATTAGTTCGACAAGAAGTCGATTACCAAAATTATGTAATGATGAAAATGGCACGATGGTTTATTATATTAGGCATTATCCTGATTATTATCGGCGTTATCCTGTATCTGACGCCGTGGGTTTTCAAATGGTTCGGACATTTGCCGGGAGACATCCGTATCGAAAAAGAAAATATTCGGATTTACTTCCCGATTACTTCGATGATTGTGATAAGTATCATTCTTACCCTCATCGTCAACTTAATCCGCTATTTTAAGTCTTGAAAATGCGTTTCGAAAAGTAAGCCTTTCATCCTCAATAATAATGAGGATGAAAGGCTTACTGCTATACCGGATTGATGCAAACTTTACATTAAAAAATAAATACTGTTATTCTTCGTGATCGCTTCGGTACTATCGTGGACGAATCTCCCGCCGCATAAACAAGTAATACCCCAAGCCGAACAACAAAATCGATCCGGCTATCAATCCGGTAACTTGCGGCCATACCATCAGCAGGCTTTGTCCGATGGGCAACGGCGTCGGGAGTGCACCTTCAAGCTGCTCCATCGTCAGTGCCCCCAAACTGCGCACGGAAGGCATGAGCAACGTTATGGTTGCGTCGCTGAACAGCTGACCGGGATTAAACCTCATCAACCCCAAAACAAAATTCTGAAATTGCACTGCCTGTCCTTCTGTCAACATCCCTTTGGGAGCTATAGCTCTTGCCAACAAATCGACTATCATGCTGTAAAAGATGCTGAAGAAAAGCCAAATGGCGATACCCGAAAGTGCCGACGTTGCTGCCTGACGGAAAACAACGGAAAACAAAATGGATAAATTCAGCCAGAATGCAACATAAATAATGCTGATCAGGATGAAAAAAATGAGTCTTGACAACTCATCGGCGGTTGGCGGAATTCCAAGAGCAATCAATCCCGAACCCAGTACGAGCAACCCCAATGCCACGAACAAGGTACTGATTACGATAAGATCGGCTACAAATTTGGAATTGATGACATAATCGCGATAAATGGGCTGACTCAACAGACGACTGAGCGTGCCACGGTTTTGTTCCGAATTGATGGCGTCGAAACCAAGGCTTATTCCCAGCAAAGGACCAAGAAAGCTGATAAAAACCGTAAAGGGTGGCAGCGTACCATCGGACAGGGTGAAAAGATTAAGGAAAAAGAAAGCATCTTCTGCACTCCCCGATTGTTTGCCAAATTGCGCCAACGCCGCGTATAAAGAACCCAAACAAGTGAGCGCAATGAGAGCTGCCATAATGATAAATCGCCAGCTGCGTACCTGATCCGAAATCTCTTTGCTCACCATAACCCAAAATGGATGGATTATGTTGGTCTTATGGGTAAATGCCGAAGGACGCTCCGCTACGGCATCATGAGGCCGGTATTTTTTGAAAAAATGGTTCCATCGCTTATCATTCATGATGTACACCTCCTTCATCGAAAAAAGAGTTATAAATGTCCTCCAGATTGTGATCGGCATCACCAAACAATTGCCGTGAAAGATCGGTAATAGTGCCCATTGCACATATTTTGCCTTGTACAAAAATACCCACTCTGTCACAAACCTGTTCTACTTGATGCAAGTTGTGGGATGAAAACAATACCGTGAGGCCATGTTCGTTACGCAATTCGATAATCAGATCAAGAAATGCTCTTACGCCTTGCGGATCGATACCCGAAGTCGGCTCATCGAGAATAATCACCTGAGGATTTTTTATCAGTACATCGGCCAAGCCCAATCGCTGACGCATGCCTTTCGAATATTTGCCGGTTTTCTTCCCATCGACATTTTCCAACCCTACGCGCTTAAGCAGTGCGTTGGCTTTTTGGGTAGCCTCGGCTTCAGAAATGCGGTTCAACATGGCAGTGTAAACCAAATTTTCCAATCCGGTACGGTCATCATAAAAACCGATATCTTCAGGCAAATAACCTACTCTTCGTTTTACTTCAATGGGATGACGGGTAGGATCAATTCCACACACCTTTGCTTGACCTTCGTTTGGCTCGGTCAGCCCCAGCATCATCAAAATCGTCGTCGATTTTCCGGCACCGTTAGGTCCCAAGAGGCCGAATATTTCTCCTTTTTCAACCGTCAAATGAATATGGTCTACAGCCGTAAACGACCGATATTTCTTTGTCAGGTTAACCAATTCGATGATTGTTTCGGCCATAATTTATCTCCTCCCAAATTTGCGAAACAGGTAAACCACTCCTCCAATTGCTGCCAAAATCACCAATACGCCAACCCATCCCCAAATCAAGGGCGTTTTCACCATAACGCGAAATGAAAGTTGAGACGTTGTCTCGGGTGTAGAAGCCCTCATTTCAACGACATAATCTCCCGGAATGGCTTTTTTGTCGGCCTGAATGGTTGCGTAAACGGTAGTTTCATTGCCGGGTGCCAATTTATCGATTTTTTCGGGTTCAAACGTTACCTGCCATTTAGACGGAGCGGTAGCTTTCATTTCGATGTCGGTCAAATCGGCTGAACCGGTATTGCGAACGGTCAACCCGATCTTCTGTTTTCCGCCGGCAGTAATTTTTGTACTCAACAAACCGGTGGGTGTGGTGAGCGACATCTCATAATTGCCGGTGACAACGGCTTCCAATTCCATCGATGCCGAAGTAGATCCTGTGACGGCTCTTACGGGAATCTTATAGGTACCTGCTTTGATTTCTTTGGGTGGTTTGACTTCTATAGTAATTTCTTTGGTAGTATTCGGTTCAAGTTCCACAGAGGTAACCGGATTGTAATCCGCTTTGAAGGTAACTGTCCATCCTCGCGGAGCATTTGCCATCAACGCATAGAGTTGCTTATCGATGGTTCTGTTTTTTAATGTAGCTCGGTAAGTGAAAGTTGCATTGGCATTTCCTTGCATATTGGACTGATCAGCAGTAAATTCCGTCTCGCTCGATCCCATTTCGGTTACCTTAACCGTGAGTGGAAGCGATGCCGAATCGCCAGCAGATAAGCGAAAAGTATATGCCCCTTTATTGACCTGAAACGGCACTTCCACTCGCAGCGACAACGTCTTTTTATCATCAGGAAGCACGGCAATTCTACTGACCGTATAACCTCCTCCTTTTAAAGTGTAAGTCCATGTACGGGGAATGCCGCTAATCCGTATATTGCCATTAAATACCTGGTCGCTTTTGTTGATTACATCAACAGCATATTCGATTGCATCCCCGGGAGAAACCGAAATAGTTGTATAAGGGGTGTACAAAATAACCTGACCGGATGCCATAGCCGGTACTGTGTTTAATGAAAGAAAAACCAGCAAAACGAGTGCTTGACAGCTTAAAAACTTTTTTTGTACTGACATAAAAAATTCCTCCATGATTTTTTTAACCAATTTGTACATTACATAAATAAAATAATAGATAATCTAAACCGCATTTATCCGATTGTTCGATGAAACCGCTGTTTCATCTGAAATTTGTCGATGACTAATAACAAAGGGCTGAAAATAACACTTCAACCCTTTACTATTTCGATATCAAAAAACTTCACCGCCTATGTTTGCTCATATACTCAAGAACAGGCGTTATATCGAAATACAGTCCTTTGATACCGTATTTGTTTTCCCCCAACTTTACATAATGATAATGACCTGTAATCTTACCTTCGCCAACGACTTGATATCCTATACTGCTCAAAAAATCATATTCATGCGACACGTTGATTACATAATAAGGCGTCTTTTTGGAAAGTCCGTCACCTGAACTCACAATGGCATCCAAAACGACTTTACGTTGTGCAAACGCTTTCTTATATTCGGCAACATTATCCTGTTGAGCATAAACCATCAGTTTGATGTTGAGTGCCCGCAAGTTGAACGGATCTTCTTTCAGCAATGCATCGGCATCACCAATAAGTTTTTCATAATCGACGCTCGTAAATGATTCTTTTGAAAGGGTTTCCATCAACCGGTTATTATAGGATGAAGTATCCAACGGCATATAATCGGGATGGAAAACATACCCGTAATACAGATAACTCCGCTCTTCTCTCGTTAGGGAAGAATCGCCATTTTGGTATCTCTCCATGAGGTTGGGATAATAAAATTCGGATGAAGGATTTTCGATACTTTTCTTTATCGATTTATAATCGGGAGCATGGGAAGAAAAAGACTGTGCATTTGCAACAAAAGCACTTATCGTTAAAAAAAATAGAAAGACGATTTTTTTCATTTGGAGTCGATAGTTAATAATGATAGCAAATATATTTTCCTTTTCCCATTTTAACAAACAATATTTTTTAATAAATCTTAATCAACAAAATTCTATTGTTGTCTACCCGAAACAATGACATTCGGATTGATCTTTAAAATGAGTCCTTGTAATACGTTTCCGGGGCCGAGTTCAATAAATTCGGTAGCTCCATCTTCTATCATGTGCAGCACACATTGCGTCCATTTCACCGGCGAGGTAAGTTGCGCGATAAGATTTTTCTTTATGGTTTCGGGATCGGTTTCTCCAACAGTTGAAACATTTTGATAAACAGGGCATATCGGAGCGGAAAAAGGCGTCACGGAAATGGCTTCCGAAAGTTCTTGACGTGCCGGTTCCATAAGCGGAGAATGAAAAGCGCCACCTACCTTTAAGGGAAGCGCACGTTTAGCACCGGCTTCTTTCAGTAATCGACAGGCTTTTTCTACACCCGAGATCGTGCCGGAAATTACAATTTGACCCGGACAATTGTAATTGGCAGGAACAACGATATCATCGGTGATAGAAGCGCAAATTTCTTCCACTTTTTCATCCGGTAGTCCGAGAATAGCAGCCATCGTAGAAGGATTCATCTCGCAAGCTTTCTGCATAGCCATAGCCCGCTTATACACCAGCTTCAAGCCGTCCTCAAAAGATAATGCTCCGGCAGCTACCAAAGCAGAAAATTCGCCGAGAGAATGCCCTGCAGTCATATCGGGTTTGAATTCATCACCCATTGTTTTGGCAAGAATAACGGAATGAAGGAATACTGCCGGTTGGGTAACTTTGGTTTGGCGAAGATCTTCATCGGTGCCGTTAAACATGATATCCGTAATGGAAAAACCCAAAATAGCATTGGCTTTCTCAAACAACTCGTTGGCCAAGGGGTGTGATTCATAGAGATTTTTTCCCATACCCACAAATTGAGCACCTTGGCCGGGAAATACATACGCTTTTTTCATAAATACCTATTTTATGTTGGTTTCTGTAACCGCAAAGGTAATAAATTTAAAATAAAAAATTTTCAAGCATAAAAAAGTAAATTGATAAAAAAACCTGTATATTTGCGAAAACTAATCATCATTGACTAACTTTTTAAAAAACAAAAAAATCATGGATCAACCTTATGTAATAGGAATTGATATCGGCGGGACCAACACCGTCTTCGGAATTGTAGATAAAAGAGGCCAGATTTTAAGAAGCGGAGCCATTAAAACCGGTCGTCATGAAGACGTCGGCGATTATTTAGACGAACTCGCACAGGCTCTTAACGACATACTGAAGGATCCTTTCTCAAAAGATACCATTAGAGGAATCGGTGTTGGAGCACCTAACGGCAATTACTTTTCCGGCAGCATTGAATTTGCACCCAACCTTCCATGGAAAGGAGTTATTCCTTTTGCACAGATGCTGGAAGAACGAATCGGCATACCTGTTGCCCTGACCAATGATGCCAATGCTGCTGCAATTGGAGAAATGACCTACGGGGCTGCACGCGACATGAAGGATTTCATTGAAATTACGCTCGGAACAGGCGTCGGAAGCGGAATTGTCGTAAACGGGCAGTTGGTTTATGGTCATGACGGTTTCGCCGGTGAGCTCGGTCATGTGATTATGCGCCGCAATAATGGTCGGTTGTGTGGTTGTGGAAGAAACGGGTGTCTCGAAGCATATACATCGGCAACAGGTGTAGCACGAACCGCAAGGGAAATCTTGGATCTAAATCCCGATACCCCTACCCTCTTAAGAAATATTCCGGTTGAGGACATTACTTCCAAAGACGTATACGACGCTGCCGTAACAGGTGATGAGGTTGCCATCTCTATCTTTAATTTTACAGGAAATATACTGGGTGAAGCATTCGCCGATTTTGTGGCTTTTTCAAGTCCGGAAGCCATTATCCTTTTCGGAGGTCTGGCAAAAGCCGGCGACTTTATTCTCAAGCCCACCAAAGAGAGTATGGAAAAAAACCTTTTAAAGATATTCAAAAACAAAGTGAAAATACTTTTTTCGGGATTGAAAGAGGATGATGCTGCTGTTCTGGGTGCAAGCGCTTTAGGTTGGGAAGTATAGAAAGACACGAAAAATCGATTTAATCAAAATAGTTCACTTTTTTGAGGTGCTCATTTTTTGGGCACCTCATTTTTATTTGTTGTATGTTAATTGAAAATTATGGTGTATCTTTGCAGTGAAATTCCGAGAGTTAATCGTACTCTTTGCTATAAAAATATATGGGCAAAAGAAAAAAAAGCAAACAAAATAATTCATCCGAATCAAAACAGAACGTGATAAAATGGATGTGGGAAATTTACGGATTCCTACTCATTTTGGGCATCCTCATCTTCGGCTTGATTTCCGTAGGAGCTATCGGATATATTCCCAATATTGAAGAATTGGAGAATCCGATCGATAAATATGCTTCTCAGGTTGTCTCAACCGATGGACAGCTCCTTTTTACTTTTTCACAAAACAAAGAAAATCGCATTTTTGTGAAATATTCCGATCTTTCACCTCACCTTATCGATGCATTGATAGCCACAGAAGATATTCGTTTTTATAAACATTCGGGAATTGATGTTATCGGTTTGGGACGTGCCATCGTGAAAACCCTTCTCCTCCAACAGGAAGATAGCGGAGGAGGAAGTACCATTACCCAACAATTGGCAAAATTGCTTTACTCCCCCAAGGCCGGAAACAAATTACAGCGAATGATGCAAAAACCCATCGAATGGGTGATCGCCGTCAAATTGGAGCGTTATTACAGCAAGGATGAAATTATCAATTTATATCTCAATAAATACGATTTCAACTACAACGCCGTAGGTATAGAATCGGCTGCACGAACCTATTTCAACAAAAAACCGGCCGAATTGAATATTCAGGAATCGGCCATGTTGATAGGCATGTTGAAAAATTCGTCACTCTATAATCCTATACGCCGACCGGAACTTACTCTCCAACGACGCAATGTGGTAATCGAGCAAATGCGAAAAGCCGGATACCTGAGCCGACAGGAGGCCGATTCACTCAAACAAACGCCTCTAAACGTTGACTTTAACAGACTGAGTCATGTGGATGTTCCGGCTCCCTATTTTCGTCAATACCTGGGCATGATTATGATGGCAAATAAGCCCGATAAAAGAGATTATCCCGCAACATGGCAACGGCAACAATTTATTGAAGATTCCATTGCATGGGAAACCAATCCTCTATATGGATGGTGCCATAAAAACAAAAAAACCGACGGCTCGGATTACAATATTTATACCGATGGGTTGAAAATATATTCGACTATCGATTCACGTATGCAAAAATATGCCGAAGAATCCGTCAAAGAATATCTCGGAGGTTATTTACAACCTCTTTTTGATAAAGAAAAAGCAGGGAAAAAATATGCACCGTTCTCTTCCGATGTCAGCAACAAAGTGGAAGATCTGATGGCAAATGCCATGCGTCAGACCGATCGATACAGGGGTATGAAAAAAGCCGGTTATAGCGAAGAAGAGATTTTGAGGTATTTCAAAAACGAAGAAGTAGAAATGAAAGTTTTCTCTTGGGAAAAAGGAGAAATCGATACGGTTATGACGCCTTGGGATTCCATCCGATATCATAAATCATTTCTTCGTTCGGGATTCATGGCAATGGATCCTTATACAGGACATGTAAAGGCATATGTAGGGGGACCCGACTTCAAATTCTTCAAATACGATATGGTCAGTACAGGGAAAAGGCAGATAGGTTCAACCATCAAGCCTTTCCTTTATACCCTGGCTATGGAAGAAGGGATGACGCCCTGCGACCAAATGCTGCACGTTCCTCAAACGCTGACGGATGAAAACGGACGGGAATGGACCCCGCAAAACCCGGGTGCTCGTGCTGTTGGCGAACTGGTGACCATCAAATGGGGGTTACAAAATTCGAGTAACTGGGTAACGGCATATTTAATGAAAATGTTTTCGCCGTATGCCTTTGCCCGATTGCTGAAATCCTTCGGGCTTAAAAGTCCGATAGACCCGGTGGTTTCACTCGCACTGGGTATTTGCGATGCTTCTGTTTCGGAAATGGTGAGTGGATATTCTTCATTTGTAAACAAGGGTATTCGTGTGGAACCCCTGATGGTAACCCATATAGAAGATTCTTACGGCAACCTAATTGCAACGTTTATTCCTCAAATGCACGAAATATTCAGCGAAAGTACGTCATACAAAATGCTCGATATGCTGAAAGCGGTAATTGACGGAGGAACGGGCAGTCGATTACGAAGGATTTATAACCTGAAAGGAGAAATGGGAGGCAAAACAGGAACCACACAAAACCATTCCGACGGTTGGTTCATGTCGTTTACTCCTTCGATTGTTGCCGGATGCTGGGTGGGCGGAGAAGACCGTTCCATTCATTTCGACCGCATGGCATATGGCCAAGGGGCAAGTATGGCGTTGCCCATCCACGGACTATTCTACCAAAAAATATACGCCGATCCCTCGCTGAATATGAGCGACAACGGTGTTTTTGAGGTTCCGCCCCAATATAAGAATCCGTGCTCCGGAACGCAAAATTACCCTTCGGAATACGAGGAAGTGACAACCGAAGGAATCGATGATATGTTCAATTAATCCGACAAGGAATATTTATTGTGGGAATAATTCCGGTTTAATCGGTAGCAAACAAATCGATTTTTTTGCCATTGATGCGGACATTTTTAATGACCGGATTTTCGATTACATCTCCCTTTATCTCCGTATCGCTTTGCGCTTCTAAGTTGAACTTAGCTTTAAATACTACACGATTTGATATTTAACATTCATCATTTTTTAATGGAACCTTTCGACTATTCCTTCGATTATTTTTCATACATTTGGCCACAAAATTCATCTTTATGAAGTATGAGATAGAACGGAAATTCTTGGTGAAGGGCGACTATAAATCAAAGTCATCTGCTTTTCATCGTATCATGCAGGGATATCTTTCTACGGATTCGCCACTGGTTGTAAGGGTTCGTATATCCGATGAAAAGGCATATCTGACCATCAAAAGCACAGTTAATGGCAGTGAGTTTTCCCGCTATGAATGGGAATATGAGATCCCTTTAAAAGAAGCGGAAGATATGCTGAAGTTTTGCGGAAAATCGGTTATCGAAAAAACACGTTATGTGGTAAAAGTGGGAAAAAGTACATTTGAGGTAGATGAATTTCATGGGGAAAATGAGGGACTCACCATTGCCGAAATTGAGTTAGAGAGTGAGAATCAGCCGTTTGAAAAGCCGGAATGGCTGGGAGAAGAAGTTACAAACGATATCCGATATTATAACGCGTATTTATCTAAATATCCTTATTGTAAATGGAAAAAATAAAAAAACCGGGAATCATCATAGAAACCCGGTTTGATTTATTTTAATCCAACACGGTTATCCAACCGTAAGGATCGGGCTCGTCACCATATTGAATGGCTCGCAGTTTATGATATAACTTCTCGCAAACCGGTCCCGGTTTATCGTCCGTGCAGAACACATACGTTTTATTTTCAGCCAAATCATCAATACGCGAAATAGGACTAATTACGGCGGCCGTTCCGCAAGCACCGGCTTCTTCAAATGTAGAAAGCTCTTCCACCGGAACACGACGTTGCTCAATCTTCATCCCCATATCTTTTGCCAGTTGCATCAAACTTTTATTGGTTATGGATGGAAGAATGGAAGTAGATTCCGGCGTAACATACGTGTTATTTTTAATTCCGAAGAAATTTGCAGGACCACATTCATCGATATACTTTTTTTCTTTAGCGTCGAGATACAATACGGAAGAATATCCCATTCTGTGGGCTTTTTCGTCAGCCGGCAGACCCGCAGCATAATTTCCACCCACTTTATACCTTCCTGTTCCTAGAGGTGCTGCACGATCATATTCGCGCAAAATTACCATGGGTGTAGGTTTAAATCCTTCTTTGAAATAAGGACCGACCGGTGTAACAAAAACAATAAGAAGGTATTCTTTGGCAGGTCTCACTCCAACTTGAGCAGTGGTTCCGATCAGTAACGGACGAATATAAAGGGAAGCTCCGCTTTCGTAAGGCGGAACAAACCGCCGATTTTTTTTGACTGCCGTTACCACCATCTCTTCAAATAATTCTACCGGCGGTTCTGCCATCAAAATACCGCGTGCAGACGATTGCATTCGCAATGCATTATCACGCATGCGAAAGATACGCACTTTGCCGTCTTTTCCCATAAAAGCCTTCTGCCCTTCAAATACTTCCTGCCCGTAATGCAAACACGTGGCTGCCATATGCAGATTCAGATATTCGGAGGTTTCCAGTTGAGGCTCACTCCATTTTCCGTCACGATAATAACTTCGTACGTTATAATCGGTTTTCATATAGCCGAACGATAAATTCGACCAATCAATCGTATCCATGTTGTAAAAATTTATAAGAGAATATTGAATTGTTTATTTTGAATTATCTAAACCCACAAAGATAATATTATTTCATCAAAAATGTAAAATTAACAATTTAAATCACTATTTTCGTGCTACAAAATATGATTGATCAAGTTACTATAGAACGTATTCAGGATGCTGCACGTATTGTAGATGTGGTAGCCGATTTCATTACACTTCGCAAAAGGGGATCGAATTATGTTGGCTTGTGTCCCTTTCATGATGATCATTCGCCGTCATTTTACGTTTCTCCTGCCAAAAACATTTGCAAGTGCTTTGTATGCGGAGAAGGAGGTGCTCCGGTGCATTTTATCATGAAACACGAGCAACTCTCCTATTATGAAGCATTGAAATATCTGGCAAAAAAATACCACATTGAAGTAGAAGAAAAGGAACTGACCGACGAAGAAAAGCAAGCACAGAGCATCCGCGAAAGCCTGTTTATCTTGAACGAATATGCCCGCGATTTCTTCGTGAAAACACTTCATGAACATCCTGAAGGAAGAGCTGTCGGAATGAGTTATTTTCGTGAACGCGGTTTCCGGGACGATATCATTAAAAAATTTCAACTCGGATATAGCCCCGAACAACGCGATGCTTTTTCTTCCGGGGCACTGAAGGCCGGTTATCAGCGCGAATATTTATTAAAGTCAGGGCTTGCAGTAGGGGAAGAGAGTATGCTCCCGCTCACTGACCGTTTCCGAGGAAGAGTCATTTTCCCTGTTCATACCCTTTCGGGAAAAGTGGTGGCTTTTGGTGGCCGCATTCTTAAAAAGGCAGAAAACACAGGGAAATACATCAATTCACCCGAAAGCGAAATTTACTCCAAGAGCAATGAGCTTTACGGAATCTATTTTGCCAAAAATGCCATAGTCAAACAAGATCGTTGTTATTTGGTGGAAGGCTATACCGATGTAATTTCCATGCATCAGGCGGGGATAGAGAACGTAGTTGCATCGTCGGGAACAGCGCTTACGCACGGACAGATACGTTTGATTCGCCGTTTCTCCAATAATATTACGGTTTTGTATGATGGCGATACGGCAGGGATTAAGGCTGCGTTGCGCGGAATCGATTTGCTGCTTGAAGAAGGCATGAATGTGAAAGTGGTATTGCTGCCCGATGGTGAAGATCCCGATTCGTTTGCGCGCAAACAAAATGCGGAAAGTTTTAGCCGTTATATCAACGAACATGAAGTCGATTTTATTCGTTTCAAGACCCAACTTCTACTAAAAGAAGCAGCCAACGATCCCATAAAACGCGCCGGATTGATTACCGATCTTGTACAAAGTATTTCGGTGATCCACAACAATATTACTCGTTCCGTTTATATTCATGATTGTGCCGGCTTGATGAATGTTGACGAAAAAATACTGATTAGAGAAGTCAACAAAATCCGATTAAAAAATATTGAAAAACAAAAGGAACGCTCTTCTGACAAGAAAGAAGATTTACCTGTTGATCATGATGATGCGTCTCGCTCTTTTTTTCCGGAAGATCCCTATGAGAAGTATGAACGACAAATCATCCGATATGTTATTCGTTATGGCATGAACCCGATTTATAGACGTTTTAAAAAAGAAAAACGGCGGGAAGGCAAAAATGTGGTCGAAATTGATGTTCTTGTTGAAGAAGGTCCTTCGGTCATCCATTTTATAAAATATGATCTTGAACGTGATCATATCCAATTTACCCATCCTATATATCAGCAAATATTTGAAGAAGCTGTAGAAAAATCGACAGAAAAGGATTTTGCGCCCGACAAGTATTTTCTTTATCATCATGACCCAAAAATCGGTAAACTAGCCTCAGAGTTGATGACCGATAAATATCATCTTAGTAAGATTCATGCTAAATTTTTGGGCGAAGATATCAACAATAAAGATTCTCGTCTCATTGAAGAAAATTTGCTTGAAGCATTGGTGCCGCGAGCTACTACCGAACTGAAAAATGCCTATGTTATGCAAAAGATTGAGAATGTAAAAAAAGCTATCCAACAAGCGGATGCCGACGAAATGATAATCCTTCTTCAGGAATTACAGCAATTACAAAATATCAAAAAAGAATTGGCTAAAATATTGGGGGAACGCATTGTATTGAAATATTAAACCCGGATTTCTCATTAGCTAAGGTTTCTTACTCCTATTTACATGTATTATCTCGAAACGAAAGATATTGTAAAACAGTATGCCGAACATTTGGCATTAAATGGTGTGAGCATCGCTGTGCCACAAGGTTCTGTCTTTGGCCTTCTTGGTCCAAACGGCGCAGGGAAAAGCACGCTCATCCGCATCATTACCCGCATCATTGCGCCTGACAGTGGTGTAATCCTCGTTAACGGCCGTCCGTTTTCCGGGCAAGATGTGTATCGTATCGGCTATTTACCCGAAGAAAGAGGCCTGTATAAAAAAATGAAAGTGGGCGATCAGGTGATGTATCTTGCTCAACTTAGGGGGATGTCGAGAAAAAATGCACAAACTGAACTGACAAAATGGTTCCGTCAGTTCAACATCACGAATTGGTATAACCGTAAAGTTGAAGAATTGTCGAAGGGGATGCAGCAAAAAGTGCAATTTATTGCTACCGTTATCCACAATCCCGACTTGATAATTTTAGATGAACCCTTTAGCGGTTTCGATCCCTTAAATGCCGATATCATCAAAAACGAGATACTTCGGCTCAAAAATGAAGGAAAAACTGTTCTTCTCTCTACTCACGATATGGAATCGGTGGAAGAATTATGTGATAACATTGCTTTGATCAATCAATCGAAAGTGGTGTTGCATGGAAATGTTTTTGAAATCAGAAACGCCTACAGGCAACATGTTCTTCGCTTCAGATTATTTTCTGATGATTTTGAAATGGAGAATGAATCATTTACTGTACTATCCAAAGAAAAAAAACACGAATATATCGATGTGAGAATTCAAAAAAAGGTCGAGATGGAAAATACGGAACTTATCAAACTGATCTTGAATACCTATCCGGTAATTTCTTTCGAAGAAGAACTTCCTACCATGCGCGAGGTTTTCGTGAGTGCGGTTACATCTCAGTCCATAAAAGACAACGACTTATGAATACGCTCGGATTAATCATACAACGCGAATATAGTTCTCGCGTCACAAAAAAAACGTTTATCCTTTTCACGATATTCATGCCGGTCCTTTTTTTAGCATTGGCTTTTGTTCCTCTTTGGTTATCGACAATAAAAGATTCCGAAATCAAAAAAATTGTCGTGATTGATCATACAGGAATTTATGCTCCTGAATTTAAATCCACGGATGACTACCGATTTGAAATCGTCGGTAAAGCAGACGAATCAGCTAATTATACTCCTCGGCTTGGAAAAGATTTTTTTGCCATTCTTCAAATAACGGACGATTTGAGTAAAAAACCGCAGAATGTATTCTTGATCTCCGAAAAACAAGTTCCGATGAGTTTATTGAAAAACATCGAAAAAGTACTTTCGGAAAAAGTGACGCGACAAAAGCTCGACGAATTATCTGCTTCCGGCAATGTGGATGCTCAAACCATCGTAAAAGTTCGCCACATCATTGAATCGGGTGCTAATGTGACTGTTTCGACGTTGCGTTTGAACAAAGAGGGAGAAACCTTTGCCTCTTCTTCAATGCTTTCCTCTATTGTTGGTATCGCTTTCACCCTGTTGATATACATTTTTCTTATGAGTTACGGGGGAATGGTGATGCAAGCTGTACTGGAAGAAAAGCGGAGTCGAATTGTAGAAGTACTGGTATCTTCCGTTAAACCGGTAAATTTGCTAATCGGAAAAATCGTCGGAATCGGGTTAGTGGGATTAACACAACTCTTCATTTGGGCATTGCTGCTAGGTAGTCTGACCATGGTTTTAGGCATTTTGCCGGTTTTTTCTAACGATGCAGCTACCTCTTCTCAACTGATGAACAACTCAATGCAGCCGGTAAATATGTCGGAAATTGTTGCCATGTTTCAAACGATAAATTGGTTGGAAATCATCTTATATTTCATCGTTTTCTTTATTGGTGGATATGTGTTGTATGCATCTATCTTTGCTATGATCGGGGCTTCGGTCGACAATGAACAAGATACTCAACAATTTATGATGCCTATAACGATTATTCTCTTATTTGCTTTTTATGCCGGTTTTTACAGCATAGAAAATCCTGACGGTCCATTAGCTTTCTGGTGTTCATTTATCCCTTTTACTTCACCTGTGGTGATGATGGTGCGCATTCCTTTTGGGATTCCGGCTTGGGAAAAAATTCTTTCAGTGATCATTTTATACGGTTCTTTTGTCGTTATTTCGATTTTTTCTGCCAAAATTTATCGTGTAGGAATATTGATGTATGGGAAAAAACCCACGGTAAAAGAAATAATAAAATGGGTAAAATATAAATAAATGTAAACTATTTTATTGCTAAAATCGACAAAAAGTCGTATTTTTGCCGGCTATAAAATCGTTTTTGAAAGGAATTCGGCATTTTTTCTTTTCAAACGGTAGAAATTTATTGAAAGCAGTATTAATCATTTTTCAAATAAAATAGGGATGTATGAAATTTGAAAAGATGCAGGGGACAGGTAACGATTATATCTATTTTAATTTGTTTGAAGAAAAAATAGATAACCCTTCGGCATTGTCCATAAAGTTAAGTGACCGGCATTTTGGTGTAGGCGGCGATGGCATTGTGCTGATAGGCCCTTCGGACGAAGGCGATTTTTCCATGCGCATGTTCAATGCTGACGGCAGTGAAGCCGAAATGTGTGGCAACGCTTCACGCTGTGTGGCAAAATACCTATATGAAAGAGGATTGACAAAAAAACGGGAAATTGCCTTAGATACCAAAGCAGGCATAAAATATCTTCAACTGTTTATTGATCCCCAAACCGATACCGTCCAACGGGTACGCGTAAATATGGGGAAAGCTGATTTTTCTTCCCGTTCCATTCCGGTTATTTCCGAACTTTCCGAAGTAATCGACCAACCGTTGACCATCGATGAAAAGACATATCGCATAACCTGTGTATCGATGGGTAATCCTCACGCCGTTATTTTCATGTCGGGCATCGATGCATTGAAACTTGATGAGATAGGACCCAAAATCGAAAATCACCCCATGTTCCCTCAACGAACCAATGTGGAATTTATCGAAGTCATTGATCGCCATACGCTCAAAATGCGCGTATGGGAGCGAGGTAGCGGCGAAACCCTTGCCTGTGGAACAGGTGCTTGTGCCTCCTTGGCAGCGGGTGTCCTGAATGATCGTTGCGATACCTCTGTCACTGTGAAATTAAAAGGAGGCGATCTTCACATCGAGTGGGATAAAGTTCATAACCAAGTATATCTGACAGGCGATGCCCATTTTGTTTTTAAGGGAGAAATTCCCGATTAAAAAGAATTCATCAACCATTAACTCAGTAAAATATGTTTACGATAAATGAAAATTTTCTTAGGCTGAACGAAAATTATCTTTTTACTACTGTTGCCGAGAAAATCAAACAATTTTCATCTGAACATCCGGATGCAAACATTATTCGTTTAGGGATCGGCGACGTGACATTGCCTTTACCGCCGGCTGTTATTAAAGCCTTGCATAAAGCCGTAGATGAAATGGCGGTAAAAGAAACTTTTCGGGGTTACGGACCGGAGCGAGGATACGATTTTTTACTTGAAAAAATTGCCGAGAACGATTATCGTGCACACGGTATCGATATTTCTACCGATGAAATATTTGTGAGTGACGGAGCGAAAAGCGATACGGGAAATATTGTAGATATCTTAGGCGAAAACAATATGGTCGGAATCACCGATCCGGTTTACCCGGTGTATTTGGATTCCAATATAATGAGAATAAAAGAGCGCTCCATTACCAACAGTAAAATTGTGTTTCTCCCTTGTCATCCCGAAAACAATTTCTTGCCTGAGATACCCAAAAAAAGAGTAGATGTCATTTACCTGTGTTATCCCAATAATCCTACCGGTACGGTCATGAAAAGGGACGAACTGAAAAGATGGGTAATTTATGCGCTCGAAAACAAAAGCCTCATTTTATTTGATGCAGCTTATGAGGCTTATGTTACAGAAGATGACGTTCCTCACAGTATTTTCGAAATTGAGGGAGCAAAATCGTGCGCAATCGAATTTCGTTCCTACTCCAAAAATGCCGGCTTCACCGGTCTGCGCTGCAGCTACACGGTGGTGCCAAAAGAACTAAAAACAAAAGCTTCCAACGGCACCTATGTTTCTCTGAATCAATTATGGCTCAGACGCCAGTCCACCAAATTCAATGGAACGGCCTATATTATTCAACGGGCAGCAGAAGCCGTGTATTCTCCGGAAGGAAAAGAGGAAGTTAAAGGATTGGTAAATTATTATCTGGAAAATGCGAAGACTATCCGCGAAGGACTCCAAGAGAAGGGTTGGACTGTATATGGTGGTGTAAATTCGCCCTATATATGGCTGAAATGCCCCGATACAAATGATTCGTGGCAGTTTTTTGACCGGTTGCTCAATGAGCGTCACATCGTAGGTACTCCGGGGGTAGGTTTTGGCCCAAGCGGCGAAGGTTATTTTCGTCTCACGGCTTTCAACAGTCACGAAAAAACTCGGGAAGCCATTGAACGAATTAAGAAATGGGAAATATAAATCATAAAATAAGCGGCGTTTGGCCGCTTATTTTATGTAGCCTTGTTTCCGTATTCAAAACATCTTGATAATTCGTTCAATCCCTTTTATCAGCGCATCAACCTCTTCATAAGTGTTGTAAAAAGCCAGCGACGCACGAACCGTTCCTTGAATGCCCAATTCTTTCATCAAGGGCTCTGCACAATGATGCCCTGTGCGTACGGCTATCCCCATTTTATCGAGCAGCATTCCCATATCATACGGATGAATACCATCCACCAGAAAAGAAATTACACTGCTTTTGTTTGCTGCTTTGCCATATATATGCAGCCCCTTAATGTCTTGTAGCCGTTGAGTGGCATATTCCAGTAACTCACGCTCATAGCAAGAAATAGGTTCCAATCCAATTTCCGAAACATAGTCTAATGCCGTGGCTAAAGCGGCAGATCCAACAAAATCGGGCGTACCTGCCTCAAATTTAAAAGGGATCTCGCTATACGTGGTTTTTTCGAAACTTACGCTGGCAATCATTTCACCGCCACCCTGATATGGAGGCAAGGCATCCAACCAATTTTCCTTCCCATATAGAATGCCGATTCCTGTGGGTCCATATATCTTATGGGATGAAAAAACCAGAAAATCACAATCGATTTTTTGTACATCAATCGGCAGGTGTTGTACCGACTGTGCTGCATCAATCAAAACAGGAATATCGTGTTCGTGTGCAATTTTCGTTATTTCTTCAATAGGATTGATCGTTCCCAATACGTTGGAGATATGAGTTACGGCAATCAGTTTGGTGAATGGAGAAATTTTTTTCACCAATTCATCGAGGTGCAATTCGCCGTTTTCGTCTATAGGAACTACCCGAAGTTTTACTCCCTTGATATCGCCTTGCAGTTGCCACGGAACGATATTGGAGTGATGCTCCATTGCCGTGATGAGAATTTCGTCACCTTCCTTGCAAAATGCCCGGCAAAAGGATGAGGCTACCAGATTAATGGATTCCGTTGCTCCACGAGTGAAAACAATTTCATTGGGAGATTTTGCCCCAATGAATTTTTGTACGGTTAACCGTGCCGATTCGTGAGCATTAGTGGCTTCCTGACTCAAAAAATGTACTCCGCGATGGACATTGGCATTGAGGTTATAGTACATTTCTTCTATTTTATCCACCACACAGTGGGGTTTTTGAGTGGTGGCAGCATTATCCAGATACACTAACGGTTTTCCGTAAACCGTGCGTGAAAGAATGGGGAAATCTTTTCGTATCTCAGTTATATTCAACATCATTTGCATACATTACAGTTCCCACATCGCAACAATTCGCCCCGGAATCGCTTGTCTATCAAATATTCCAACCGGTCGTGCAGAATGTCGATATGAATCATGTCTACCACATCTTTCGTAAAAGCCACCATAAGTAACATGCGTGCTTCCTCTTCGGGGATACCTCGTGCTTGCATATAAAACAGGGCATCTTCATCGAGTTGTCCTGTTGTCAGACCATGCGAACATTTCACGTCGTCGGCATAAATCTCGAGCTGAGGCTTTGCATACATGTGCGCATCTTCAGAAGAGCAAAGATTTCGGTTACTTTGATAGGCTTCTGTTTTTTGTGCCCCTTTTTCCACCAAAATTCTTCCACAAAAAACGCCGGTCGATTTCTCCTGCAAAACATACTTAAACAATTCGTTGCTTGTACAATGCGGTACGGCATGATCGAGAAAGGCAAAATTATCGGTATGTTGTTCTTTGTCGCTTATCACCAGTCCGCCTACATGCGTTTCGGCATATTCTCCGGATAATCGGAAACGGTAATCATTGCGGGTATAACCGTTGTGAAGGGTAATTCCTGCAGCCGTCACTTTCGATTGTTCTTTCTGAAGGCAGTATAACGAACTTATCCGGGTTACTTTCACCGAATTCTCTTCCAATTCGTAAAATTCGACTTGGGCATTTTCTCCGGCTACCATTTCCGTTACTTGGGTTACCACAAAATTCACATCGTCCACCGTATGGTCGCATATCAACAATTTGACGTCGGCATTTTTCTCGGCAATGAGTAAAATACGCCGGTTTACGTTCAAATTGACACCTCCGCGAAGAATGTTAATCAGCTGAAGAGGCTTTTCAACAACCGTATTTTCAGGCACATACACCACGAAACCATCTTGAGCAAACATCGTATTGTAAGCGGCGACACCGTTATCGGCTGCTGCGATTTTATTGTAATACATGCTGAAAGAGCGGGGATATTTTTCGGAAAATGTCTGTAAGCTTCCTACAAATACTCCGTTGGGTAGCGGTAGATCGGGTTGCGTTTTATCGTAATATCGGTCATTGATGAGGAAGAAGACATGAGCATTCAGATGAGGTACGTCGCATTTAAAGGCATCGTAAGGATTTACCGGAATGGGGATATTTCGAAGATTAAGCCCTAAATCTGCATCAAAAGCACGTGAAATATCCGATTGTTTGTAATCTTCCAGTTTTGAAGTCGGAAAGCCCCATTTTTTGAATGCCTCGAAAGCCGCATCGCGTTCTTTATTAAGCCCTTCCGTAGCATTTTGGTCAATTACCTCCCGATAAGTTTCAAACAGGTCAATATATTGTTGTTCAATCATTTTTAAAGCTATTGGTTATTCCATTGCATTGTTGATGAGGCTTTCGTAACCATTTTCCTCAAGTTCCAAAGCCAATTCAGGACCTGCGGTTTTGATGATTTTCCCGTTATACAACACATGAACTACATCGGGTTTGATATAATCGAGCAGACGCTGATAGTGAGTGATCACGATCACTGCATCATCCTTTGTATGAAGTTTATTGACTCCGGTGGCTACAATTCGCAATGCATCAATATCGAGACCCGAATCCGTTTCGTCCAAAATAGAAAGTTTGGGATTGAGCATCGCCATTTGGAATATTTCGTTCTTTTTCTTTTCACCTCCGGAGAAACCTTCGTTTACCGAACGATTTACCAGTTGGCTGTCTATCCCCAGCATCTCTCGTTTATCGCGCATGAGCTTCAGAAAATCGCTTGCAGAAATGGGATCTTCCCCTCTGTATTTTCGATGTTCATTAACGGCTGCTCGCATGAAATTGACCATACTGACGCCTGGAATTTCTACCGGATATTGAAAACTCAGAAAAATGCCTTCTCGTGCCCGATCTTCCGGTTTCATTTCCAACAAGTTCTTCCCGTTAAAGAAGATGCTCCCCTGTGTAACATTAAAACGTGAGTTTCCTACAATAACCGATGCTAACGTACTTTTGCCGGATCCATTCGGTCCCATAATGGCATGAATTTCTCCTTTTTTAATTGCCAAATCAATGCCTTTGAGTATTTCTTTTCCCTCTACGGAAACGTGTAAGTTTTTTATTTCGAGTAAATTTTCCATCTTTTCATTATTAACTAAAAATTATTCCTTTTTAGGGTTTTCTCTCTGCATTTTATAGATCAATTCCTCTTCTTTAGCCTGTTCCGACTCATCTTGAGATTCCATGTTTTTTTTGAAGACATCAGAAGCGAAAACAAACTTCTTTAATGCTTCGCTTTCGGAATCGTTGAGTTTTTCTTTTGGACCTTCCCATTCTTTAACTCCTTCGTTAAGAAAGACAATATGATCCCCAATATTCATAACCGAATTCATGTCGTGAGTAACTATAACGGAAGTTATTTGAAAATCTTTGATAATGCTGGCAAGAAGCCCGTCAATCAATTGCGAAGTTTGAGGATCGAGACCCGAGTTGGGCTCATCGCAAAACAAATATTTAGGATTTAAAGCAATTGCACGAGCTATGGCTGCTCTTTTCATCATTCCCCCGCTTATTTCAGAAGGATAAAGATGGGCTGCTTGCAACAAATTTACTCTTTCCAAACAAAATTCAGCCCTTTGACGTCGTTCCTTTTTACTTAGCCGGGAAAACATATCCAATGGAAACATGACATTTTCGAGCACAGTTTTAGAATCGAACAATGCCGATCCCTGGAAAAGCATACCCATTTCGCGTCGCAATTGTTTAATCTCCTTAGGTTTCATGGTAAGTAAATTGCGCCCTTCGTAAAGAATTTCACCCGAAGTGGCACGAATAAGCCCTACCATACATTTAAGAAATACCGTTTTACCTGATCCGCTTTTCCCGATTATCATGTTAACGATCCCTTTACGAAAAGTTGCCGATATATCATTCAGCACAAGATGTCCTTCAAATTCTTTAGATAAATTTTTGACTTCAATCATTTATTCTCCCCTTTTATCCCATTACCAACTGTGTGAAAACCAAATCGGTCATCAAAATCAAAACACTGTTTATTACCACTGAATCCGTACTTGCTTTTCCCACTTCCAATGCTCCCCCGTGTACATTGTAACCAAAATAGGCAGACACAGAAGAAATAATAAATCCGAAAATCATCGATTTGGCAATGGAGTACCAAATAAAAAATTCCCGAAAGAAAGCGCGTAGGCCATACACATATGTTGCTACCGGTGGATTTCCGGTGAAAGCACAAATAATGTAGCCCCCAAGCAAACCAACGAAAATACTGAAAACAACCAAAACAGGCATGAAAACCACAAAAGCCAATATTTTGGGAAGAATAAGATAATTCGCTGAGTTAACCCCCATGATTTCAAGTGCATCTATTTGCTCGGTAATGCGCATAGTTCCTATTTCGGATGCAATATTCGATCCCACTTTCCCGGAAAGGATAAGGCACATAATCGTCGATGAAAACTCCAGAAGGATGATTTCACGCGACACTACCCCTACTGTATAGGACGGAAGAAACGGATAGGTCAGATTTAATGCCAGCTGCATTACGATGACAGCACCGATAAAAAGAGAAATGAGAACAACAAGCCATATGGACGTAACCCCCAGTTTATGAAGTTCTTTAAGAAATTCTTTAAAGAACTCTCTCAATCTGTCAGGAGGCATCAGTACTTGTTTCATCATTACTGCATATTCACCTATGCTTTCCAATAATCCGGAGAGAGACATATCGATATAATAATTTCGAATTTATTCGTGCAAAGATAACTATTGTTTTTCTTTTTTTGATAGTTAGCCAAAAGGATGATGAGTCATTTTTAGTTACCTTTGCAATAGAATGAAAATGAGGAAGCCCTATTTAGAAATAAAGATAATTATTATAGGTCTTTCAACAACTTATCTTTATTGTTCTCATAGAAACACATCCGCGATTCCATGAAAGCGTCCCAGTGATTGGCATATTTTACCTCAGTATCGATATTGAAATCTTCCGAGCCGAACTGATCGATGCGTTTCATCAAAAAATTTATCGTTATCAGGTTAATATCCAATGCAGGTTGATAAGCCAGCAATGGCTCGTTTTTGGGTAAAGGGATGGCAGAAATGATCTGCATATTCAGCAAATCATCCAGAATTTCATTGGTGAGTCCGATCGGGATTTCACAGCTTTCCGAGATCTCGTCGTTGTTGAGAGGCATCTTCCCTTCAGCAAATCGTTTCACGATTACTGAAGCAATGATCAATGTAAAAAAATCGCGGTAACGGCGACTGATGTTCTTGGTTTCTCTTTCAAAAGAAAATTTTCTTACATTTTGTGCAGCAAAAGACAAGGTTGCCCCAATCAAAACAATGTACCAAGATAATTGCAACCACAACAGCAACAACGGGATGGCAGCAAAAGTTCCGTAAATGGCATTGTATTTGGTAATCCATATTTGTCCATTGAGATAAAGAGTCTGAACAATTTGATAGGCTGCACCGGCGATAAGTCCGGCTATAAAAGCATTCAAAAATTTTACTTTTGCATTAGGCATTAATTTATACAAAAGCGTAAAAACGAGTACCGTAATAACATAAGGCAAGATATTGAGGTATTGCGTTGCGGGATACAGAATATAGATGTATTTTGTAAATGAATTCAGCACAATGGATAATCCGTAATTCAGAATAATCAGTATGGGCAAGAAAAGAATTAAGGCGAAATAATCAATAGCCCGCCGATGCATGCTTCGTCCTTTTTTGACTTGCCAAATCCGATTAAAATTATTTTCGATATCCCTAAACAAGGTAAAGACAGTATACAGCAACAAAACAACACCCACACCGGCAAAAACACCACTCCCTTTGGCATATTCCAACGAATTGTTAATCAGCGTAATGATTTCCATGGTTAGGTTCGATTCCCCTTGCGGTACATTCCCAATAGGCGTCATCCCCAAATAGTCCAGAATCTCGCTCTGAAGAATGTTTTCGAATCCGAAACCACGACCTATAGCAAACAAGACAGCCAGAAAGGGAACAATAGCCAACACCGTCCGGTAAGTAAGTGATGCCGCTTTCACTCCTAATTCGAGATCCAGCGTATTTCTTACGGTTAATATAATTGTTTTGATGAGGTTATAAAAAACACTGGTATTTTTGGACAACGATTTGTAATCGATACGCCAAATACCATAAGTAAGGAATTCAATCAGGTCTGCAATTTTTACCTTCCATCGGGTGATTCTCCCCGGTTTGTATTCCTTTTTTTCCGCCGTATTATTTTTATCTTTTTCGGGAATCATTCCTTTTGCAAAAATAAACAGCAGGTCTGTAAGCCGGGTTCTGTATCCCTGTAAAGGGATGTTTGTCATCTATCTGCGAACGATGTCACCATCGTTCTTTAGCGGCCTACCCCTCGGCATCGGGCGAGCAACCCTACTACATCCGATATACTTGGCCTTGCAACCCATAAGACGTACGGCATGCTGCATTGCTGCAACATCCGGTGAGCTCTTACCTCACCTTTTCACCCTTATCTGCCCGAAAGCAGACGGTTATTTTCTGTTACGTTACTCTGCTCTCACGAACAGCTTCCCGTTAGGAAGTATGGTGCTCTATGTTGCCCGGACTTTCCTCCCCGTACCTTGATACGTGGCGACAAACCGACCTGCTGTCTATTTGCAAAAGTAATATTAAATTAATGATTTGCTACTAAATCGGTCTAATTTTTAAACATAGACTAAATTAGTCTCTATATGTTTAATCTTTAGCGTTTAAAATATGAATTAAATTTTAAGGGGTAAAAGAAAATCCCGCATTTTTAGGGCGGGATCTTCAACGGGTTTATATCAAACGTTATTAATCGAGATGAGGACCTGCTTCAACCAATGCTACTCCTTCTTCGTGTCCCGAAAATTTGGTGAAGTTCTTAATGAAGCGGGCAGCCAAATCTTTGGCCTTTCTCTCCCATTCCGAAGGATCGGCATAGGTATCACGTGGATCGAGCACTTTCGTGTCCACCCCTTTCAGCTCGGTAGGAATAGCCAAACCAAAATAAGGAATCGTTTTAGTAGGAGCATTATCGATCGATCCGTCGAGAATGGCATCGATGATTCCTCTCGTATCTTTAATGGAAATACGTTTTCCGGTACCGTTCCATCCCGTGTTAACGAGATAGGCAGTGGCTCCGACATGTTCCATCCTTTTGTTCAATTCTTGAGCATATTTTACAGGATGAAGCGAAAGAAATGCAGCTCCAAAACATGCCGAGAAAGTAGGTGTCGGCTCTGTTATGCCACGTTCTGTTCCGGCCAACTTGGCTGTAAATCCCGAAAGAAAATAATATTTTGCTTGTTCGGGTGTCAAAATCGATACCGGAGGAAGCACTCCAAATGCATCGGCCGATAAGAAAATCACGCGTTTAGCATGAGGACCTTTTGAAACCGGTTTAACGATATTTTTAATATGGTAAATGGGATAAGACACCCGCGTATTTTCCGTCACGGATTTGTCGCTGAAATCAATTTTCCCGTTCTCGTCTACTGTGACGTTTTCCAAAAGGGCATCTCGCTTGATGGCATTGTAAATGTCGGGTTCGCTTTCTTTGCTCAAGTTATAAACCTTGGCATAGCAACCACCTTCAAAGTTGAATACTCCGTCATCATCCCAGCCATGCTCGTCGTCGCCAATCAGCAAACGTTTAGGATCGGTCGACAAGGTAGTTTTCCCTGTTCCTGACAAACCGAAGAAAATAGCCGTATTTTCGCCGTTCATATCGGTATTTGCCGAACAGTGCATCGATGCGATTCCTTTTAACGGCAGTAAGTAGTTCATGTAAGAGAACATACCTTTTTTCATTTCACCGCCATACCATGTACCGCCAATCAGCTGCATTTTTTCGGTTAAATTGAAAACAACAAATGTCTTCGAATTCAAACCAAGTTCTTTCCAACGATCACCGGCATCGGTTTTAGAAGCGTTAAGTACTACAAAATCGGGTTCGCCATAATTGGCCAATTCTTCTTCCGTAGGACGGATAAACATATTTTTAACGAAGTGAGCTTGCCAAGCTACTTCCATTACAAACCGAACTTTCAAACGGGTAGCTTCGTTTGCACCCAAAAAAGTATCCATAACAAACAATCTTTTGCCCGAGAGTTGTTTCGTTGCAATTTTTTTCAGTTCAACCCATGTCGATTCGGGTAGAGGTTTGTTGTCGTTTGGATATTCAGGAGACGTCCACCAAAGAGTATCACGGGATACATCATCCATAATGAAGAACTTGTCTTTAGGAGAACGTCCTGTGTATATACCGGTCATCACATTTACAGCACCCAGTTCTGTAACTTGTCCTTTTTCCAAACCTTCCAACCCGGGTTTGGTTTCTTCTTCGAATAATTGATCGTATGAGGGATTATATACGATCTCTTTTACATCCGTAATGCCATACTTGCTTAAATCTAAATTAGCCATTTTATTAGCGTATTAATTGTTAAAATGTATACTAGTATTGTTCGTTGATTTTTAACCCAAAAACAACATGCAAAAATAATTATTTTATTTGAATAAAGAAAACAATTAAAGAAAAAATTCCATAATTACCCTTTTCCCTTCTTTAAGCGTACAAAAAATGAATAAACCGCTAGATAAGCAACTACACAAACCTTGAATAATGATTAATCATCTCGACAAAACTATTACCTTTGGGATTAAAGAACAAGAACATGAAAAAACTAATTTCATTACCGCCGCATATGGTGACTTATTTAAGAAGAAAAAATGATCCTGCTTTTTCGGATTATTTTTTTACCTCCGATCCTGTAAATAAAAAACTGGGATCGGGAGGAGGGACGGCCTGGCTGCTTAAAGAGAGCAAAGAGAATGAAGCCCATCGATGCGACTTTCTTGAATGGATTGGCAGGGAAAAACGTATACTGATTCATGCGGGAGGACAAAGCCGACGCTTGCCGGCTTATGCACCAACGGGAAAAGTATTCATCCCGATTCCGGTTTTTCGTTGGGCAAGGGGGCAAAAAATCAACCAAACGTTGTTATCGCTGCAACTGCCGTTGTACGAAAAAATAATGGAAGATATTCCGGCAAACCTGCATACTCTCATTACCAGTGGCGACGTATACATCCATAATGCCGGAAAAATTCCCAAGATTCCTCAGGCCGATATTGTTTGCTGCGGCATTTGGGTTGACGGTGAAATAGCAAGTCGGCATGGTGTATTCTTTTTTGATCGAAAATCTTCGTTTGCGCTTGACTTCATGCTGCAGAAGCCCGATACGGAAACGTTGCAACAACTTTCGCAGACGCACTATTTTATGTTGGATATCGGTTTATGGTTGTTGAGCGACAAAACGGTAACCTTGTTAATGAAAAAATCAGGTTATGAAAAGGAAGGTGACGAGATTCAATTCTACGATCTGTATTCACAGTTTGGTCCGGCAATGGGCAACCATCCCACCATCATCGATCCGGAAATCAACGCGTTAAAAGTGGCCATTTTGCCGCTACACGATGCTCGCTTTTATCATTACGGCACATCCAAAGAATTGGTTTCATCCACCTTGTCCCTTCAAAACCAAACCTACAATCAGAAGTTTATTCTTCACAAAAAGATAAAACCGCATCCGGCAATCTTTGTACAAAACAGCCGGATCGATTATCCCCTGACGGCTGAAAATTCAGATATATGGGTCGAAAACAGCTATATCGGCAACCGTTGGCAAATAAACAAAAAACATGTTCTCACGGGCATTCCGCCGAACGATTGGTCGCTCACCGTTCCCGAAGGCATTTGCATCGATGGGGTACCTATCGGCCGGAATAAATACGTGATCCGCCCTTATGGGTTCGAAGACACATTCAGTGGTAGTATTCACGATTCCGGCACGTATTGGATGGGAAAACCGGTAAAAGAATGGTTTGCAAAAAGAAGAATACCCGTCTCGGACGAACTTTTGTTCCGAACAGACGATATTCAGTTTTCCCGTCTTTTCCCGGTATGTAGCGGTTCCGAAGAAATGATTTCGGTATTAAAATGGATGATACTTGAAAACGAGGATGAGACTGCCAGAGAGATATGGCTAAAAAACAAGCGTCTATCTGCTGATGAAATTTTATCGCAAGCCGATATCCAAAAAATCATGGATTTGCGCGAAGCATTATTGAACGAAAATCGCGTGGCTTTGTCGAAAAATTATGCCAAGAGCGTCTTTTATCAAACCGATCTCGAAGAACAAGCGCATGCTTTTGCAAAGAATCGTTTACCCCTTCCTCCTCCTCTTCCTCCGGAAAGCGATCTGTTAATGCAAATGCACAACAGGATGTTCCGCAGCCGGACACTAGAACTCTCGGGGCTTTCGTTTCGAGAAGAACGCGAAAAAGCTTTTTCCTTACTGCGTAAAGGATTTATTGAAGCATCGGGTTTAAAAAAAATGAATCCTTGCCTCAATGTCCATCCCGATCAAATTGTTTGGGCAAGAAGTCCTGTCCGCATCGATCTGGCAGGAGGGTGGACAGACACACCTCCGTATTGCTTGATGGAGGGAGGAAATGTGGTGAATATCGCTGTCGAACTCAATGGACAACCACCTATTCAGGTATATGTAAAACCTTCGGAGAAATTTACCATAACCCTGCGTTCCATTGACCTGGGGGCTACCGAAGTAGTTACCGATTACGCTTCGTTGGAGCAGTTCTATACGGTGGGATCCCCTTTTTCCATTCCCAAAGCGGCACTGGCACTATGCGGGTTTTCTCCTCATTTTTCAGAAAAAACCTATTCTTCACTTCATGAACAGCTACAGCAGTTAGGCTGCGGCATTGAACTCACCCTGCTCTCGGCCATTCCTGCCGGATCGGGTCTGGGAACAAGCAGCATCCTGGCAGCAACCGTTTTGGGTGCACTGTCCGATTTTTTTGGTCTGCAATGGTCAAAAACCGACATAGGCAAACAAACTCTTGTACTTGAACAGTTACTTACCACAGGGGGCGGCTGGCAAGATCAGTACGGCGGTGTGTTGCACGGAGTAAAATTGTTGCGTACATACGAAGGATTCGATCAGGAACCGGTTGCGGGTTGGCTCCCCGATGATTTGTTTACATTGCCTCAATATCGCGATTGTCATTTACTTTACTATACGGGCATAACCCGCACGGCCAAACATATTCTGCAGGATATTGTTGCCGGCATGCTACTCAATAAATCGGAAACGCTTGCCCTTTTGGCCGACATGAAGCTTCATGCATTGGATACTGCCGAAACCATTCAGCTTGGAAAATTCGATGATTTAGGTGGGTGCGTCAACAAAACATGGGAACAAAAGCAACGCCTCGATATAGGTACCAATCCTCCTGCCATTGAAAAAATAATTGCGCCGGTAAAAGATTATACGTTGGGACTTGAGCTTCCGGGAGCCGGCGGCGGAGGATATCTTTACCTCATTGCCAAAGATCCCGAAGCAGCTGTCAACATTAAACGTGTACTTCGTGAAAATCCGCCCAACGACAAGGCCCGATTTGTGGAAATGGGTGTTTCACAGACAGGACTGCAAATTACCCGAAGTTAAAAATAATCATACAATGAAACGTTATTGTCAAACATTATCGCTAAAGAACGATCCTCAACTCATTGAGGCTTATATGCGTGAACATGCTCATGTTTGGCCTGAAGTACAGGCCGGAATAAAGGAAGTGGGAATTTTGGATATGCAGATATATATCCACGAGAATCAACTTTTTATGATTGTCGATACCGTTGACGATTTCGATTGGGAACGTGATATGAACCGATTGGCAACGCTACCGCGTCAAGCCGAATGGGAGGCTTACATGGATCGGTTTCAGGATGCAGGCGAAGGAAAGAAATCAAACGAAAAGTGGCAATTAATGACCCGTATCTTCAAATTGGAATAAACTTTAGTCATAAAAATTTTTCTCAAAAGCGCTTGCCACCTCCCTTTTCAGAATGAGTCGGTTCCAAAAGGCCGATAAAAAGCCTGTTCCATAGCCAACGAGCTGAATCCACGAAGCAGCAACGCTGTAAAGTCCTACTTTTACTGAGCGGTTTTTGATGGTCGAATCCATAAAAATCAACAAACAGTAAGCAAGAGGAATTGCCAGAAAAATGGGATAAAAAACGGAAAGCACCAATAACACGATCATGCCTATTACAAAAACCGCGGGTAACAGATGTACCGGTTTCAACGAATGAGGATGAAGCAAATATAAATTGATGCGGGCAATTCCCGAGTTGTACACCTGCTTGAAAAATTTTCTGAAATTTGTTCTGCGTTTATGATACACATAAGCCTCGGGAATAAGAGTAGTAGTAAATCCGTTTTCAATGAGACGAAGGCTGAAGTCGATATCTTCGCCAAAACGCATGTCACGAAATCCACCGACAGTATTGAATGCGTGTTTTGAAACCCCAAGGTTGAAGCTGCGCGGATGAAATTTTTCCATCGATTTTTTACGGCCCCGAATGCCCCCGGTTGTGAAAAAGGAGGTCATGCCATAATTTATTGCCTTTTGCACTGTCGTAAAGGTGGGGAGTGCTTTGTCCGGACCGCCATAGGCGTCATAATACTGCCGCGTGAGAAAATCGTTTACGATGTGAATGTAATCATTAGGAATTATGCAGTCTGAGTCGAAAAAAATCAAATAATCGTATCGTGCTTTTTGGGCACCTGCATTTCGAGATAAGCCCGGTCCGGAGTTTGTCTTTTCAAGGTAAGTTATCGGCAAGCAGTCTTTATATTTCCTCACTATTGCGTCACTTTTTTGATTGGAGCCATCTTCTACGATAATCACTTCAAATTGCCGGTTGGTTTGCCGGCTAAGGCTATCCAGCAGTTCATCCAATTCGGCGGGACGATTGAAAACAGGAATAATGACAGAAAATTGCATACCACTCTCAAACTTTTCAATGCAAAACTAACGAAATAAATTTTATATGCAGCAATGTTGGCGCATTTTAAGTAATTAAAACTAAAAATCCTGCTAAATAAATGTAAAAAATATTTGAATATTTGAAAAATCAACTTATCTTTGTCAAACCAATATATACAGGTGAAAAAAGAATTTTTTTAAAAGAAGATAAACGATTGATCCTTAACAATTTAAATACGTTTGTCGCAAGTAAGTATATGAGTAAGTTTCGAATTATAATTGCCATTTGTCTCATCATTTCATCTTTCAATTCATGTAAAGATGAGAATAAGGTTACTATAAAAGGCGAAATTTCAAATCTTGATTACCCTTATGTTATAGTGACCCATTTTTCAACCGATGTTTTGACCGTTGATACCTTGAAGATAGGTAACAAAGGACAATTCAACTATCGCACATCCATCGATACATTGACAATCTTTACCTTTTATTTTAACAATTATAACTCATCAGCTATTGTTTTTGCCGATAAAGGTGAGAAAATATCAATCAAAGGAGATGCTACCTTGCCCGACCTTATTCAGGTAAATGGTAACGAGATCAACGATGATCTGACTCTTTTTAAGAAAGAAAACGAAGCATTGTTGAAGCAGCGTGCGGAACTATTGAATAACATGAAAATCGATCGAATGGAAAATACGAATCAGGGAATTCTGTCCGAGAATGAAAAAATCGTACGTTTAAACTCTCTCAATCACGAACTTACCCAAAAAGCAGAAGATTTTGTCAGAAAAAATCCATCTAAAATTGCCAGTGTCATTCTTATTAACAACTTATTCAGAGATACGGAAAATCCAACCACGCTGGAACGTGTGTTGAAATATTTGGAAGGAGAAGCATCGAATTTCCCCTTGACTGAAGATTTGAGGATGCATTGCAATAAAGTAAAATTATCTGCAGAAGGAGCTCATCTTCCTTATTTTCAATTGGTAGATACAAAAAACGACACCATTCGTTCTATCGATTTTTCCGGCAAATATGTGGTGTTGTCTTTTCTTTCCGCTTCTGATAAAGAATCGAAAGAAGAGATCAATGTCCTGAAAAACGAATATAATAACCTCAATAAAGATTCCGTTCAATTTATATCGATCTATATCGATTCGGAAAAATATCCCATTACAACCATTTCCAACGATTCTATTCCATGGATTACCGTGGCAGAGAAAAAAAGCTGGGCATCCGATATTGTGAAGACTTACAATATCCATTATGTTCCGTATAATATTCTTATTTCTCCCGATGGCACCATTAAAAGAAGGAATATCCCTGCTCATGAGGTGAAGAAAGCAATAGCAAATGGCGCCAAATGGAGTTGATGAAGAAATAAAAGAATCCCGTTTACATGTTAGTTAAAGTTTTTGGGGCAGCCGTTCACGGTATTGATGCCACCCTTATAACCATTGAAGTCAATATCCGCAGAGGGATAAAATTTATGCTCGTAGGACTCCCCGATGCATCTGTAAAAGAGAGTCACGAACGCATTGTATCGGCTATAGAAGTTAACGGATATAAATTCCCGCGACAGCAGGTAGTTGTAAACATGTCGCCCGCCGACATCCGAAAAGAGGGCTCGGCCTACGATCTTCCTTTGGCTATAGGAATATTGGGGGCATCAGGAACCATTCAATCCACAAAATTTAACGATTACCTCATTATGGGTGAACTCTCACTCGATGGGACCATCTTGCCAATAAAGGGAGCTTTACCTATTGCCGTAATGGCGAAAGAAAACGGCTTTAAAGGACTTATCCTCCCTTTCGAAAATGCGCGGGAAGCTGCTGTAGTGGATCATCTTGAAGTTTACGGAGTAAAAAACATTTGTGAAGTCATCGAGTTTTTTAACGACAAGCGCAAACTCAAAAGCACTGAAGTGGATATCTATCGGGAGTTCATGATCAATCAATCGGAGTTTGAATTTGATTTTTCCGAGGTAAAAGGACAGGAAAACGTGAAGCGGGCTTTGGAGGTTGCAGCAGCCGGCGGACACAATATCTTGATGATAGGACCTCCGGGTTCCGGGAAATCGATGATGGCTAAGCGCATGCCCTCGATTCTTCCGCCTCTTACCATACAAGAAGCATTGGAAACAACCAAAATTCACAGCGTAGCGGGTAAAATGAGTAGCAATGCATCGCTCATGTCACGTCGGCCGTTTCGTTCACCCCATCATACTATCAGCGATGTAGCAATGGTGGGTGGAGGGGCATTCCCTCAACCGGGAGAAATCAGTTTGGCTCATAATGGGGTGTTGTTTCTCGATGAGTTGCCCGAATTTAATCGCAGTGTACTCGAAGTGATGCGACAACCACTCGAAGATCGGGCAATTACCATTTCGAGGGCAAAATTTTCAATAGAATATCCGGCCGGTTTTATGCTGGTGGCAGCCATGAATCCCTGTCCTTGTGGTTATTATAATCATCCCGATAAAGAGTGTGTTTGTGCGCCCGGAGCTGTTCAAAAGTATCTGAATAAAATATCGGGACCATTGCTCGACCGGATAGATATTCAAGTTGAAATCGTACCTGTCCCTTTTGAAAAGATTGCTGACAAAACTCCTTCCGAAAGCAGTACCGAAATTAGAAAACGCGTGATCAGGGCACGACAAATTCAAGAGGAGAGATTTACGAAAACTGCCGGAGTTTATTGTAATGCTCAAATGACTTCCCAATTGCTCCACAGATTTGTTTCGGTTGATGAATCCGGACGCCGGTTATTAAAAACTGCAATGGAAAAGCTCGGATTATCTGCTCGTGCTTATAACCGCATTCTTAAGGTTTCACGCACTATTGCCGATCTGGAAGGGAGCGAAAATATCAAAACAGCTCATCTGGCAGAAGCCATCAATTATCGCAATCTCGATAGAGAAATGTGGGCACAATAATAAATCGAAACATGAATATTTTTCATTGCTTGGCATTGAAGGGAGGGGTGTCGCATTTGGAAAGGATATCCTGAATAACCAACGCGGTTAGCGTGAAACCAAAAACTGCGGTCACATGTACTACTGTTCCATTGGTTTTTTCTCGACGAAAAAAATCGTTTTTGTTCTTTTCGATTGTTGTCCCTTTGTTAGGATAGTGCTCTTCACTATAAACACATAAAATGGGCTTTACCGGCTTTCCCTTATCGCGAAGGTGCCGACGAAGTGCCGCTGCCAGTTTGCAACCTTTTACTTTTTGAAACTCGGCTACACGAATTTGTTGCGGATCAATTTTTAGAGCCGCTCCCATTGACGAAAAAACTGTTGCAGGCGTTTTCGATGCCATTAAAAGCAGATGCGCTTTCTGTTGAAGCGTATCAATGGCATCGATAACATAATCGTACGTTTCCAAATGAAAAGAGGTTGATGTTTCTTCGCTGTACATCTGTGGAACGGCTTTTATTTCGACAAGGGGATTAATTTCGAGCAGTCGATTTTTCATCACTTCCACTTTGAGTTGTCCAATGGTTTGGGTAGTCGCAGGCAATTGCCGATTAATATTCGAAGGAGCTACCCTATCCGGATCTACAATAGTTAGATGCATAACGCCACTCCGAATTAATCCTTCGGCACACCAGCTACCAACACCTCCTAAACCGAAAAGGATCATCCGTTTGGAAGCAATTGCCTTCATGGATTCTTTTCCTACCAACAGTTCAGTCCGAGCAAAAAGTTCCTCGTATTCCATTGTTTTTGGGTTGTTTTTGCAAAAATAAAAGGATTTGCCGAGCCAAACAAAAAAACGCACCCTAATTAGGGATACGTTTTTCTGATATCATTCGAAATGCTTCATTACACATTTCGAATGAAACGCGGTTGTTTCGATATTTTCAATAATTCGTATATCTCGGCTCGAAATAGGCTTGAGGATGTAAGCAAGACGGACACGTTTTTGGAGCGTTCTTACCCACATATACATAACCACAGTTGCGGCACTGCCATTCAATTTCTTCGTTACGCGAAAAAACGGTGCCACTTTTTACCCGTTCCAACAATTTGCGATATCGTTCTTCGTGGATGCTTTCAGCTTTAGCAATCATACGATACATGACGGCAATTTCTTTAAATCCCTCGCTTTCCGCAACATCGGCACAATGCGGATAAAGAACAGCCCATTCTTCATGCTCGCCTGCAGCCGCAGCTTCCAGGTTTTCGGCTGTAGTTCCGATAACACCGGCAGGATAAGTCCCGGTTATTTCCACCATTCCGCCCTCCAAATAGCTAAACATTCTTTTGGCATGTTCCTTTTCCTGTTCCGCTGTTTCCATAAAAATGGCGGCAATTTGTTTGTAACCCTCCCTATCGGCCACTTTCGAAAAATAAGTGTACCGCATTCTTGCTTGTGATTCCCCTGCAAAAGTCATCAGGAGATTTTTTTCTGTTTGGGTCCCTTTTATACTTTCCATACTGTCAAAAATTTTTTCAGGTTTAAATACAAATTTATCCGATTTTGTCGAGATAACAAAGTTAATTTATAAAATCCGGGCACCCTATGGGCATAATTATTCTTTATTTAGGATTTACCCTAAACGTTTCATCTCCCTTTTTAAAAAATGCCACAATTTGTCTTGCTGCTGCCAATCCTGCATTAATATTCGCTTCCGATGTTTGTGCTCCTGACTTTTTAGGAGTTGCAAAATAACGTTTCGGAAATTTAGCCGCAAATTCTTCGTGTTTATCCGGTTTGATATCGGTAATGTACCTAAAATTCGGGCGTTCTTCCATAATGCGCATCAAATCATCTTCGTTTACCACCTCTTTTCGTGCCGAATTAACCAAAATACCATCCTGTGGTAGGCGCGATAATAAATTATAGTTTACACATTGACGCGTATCTTCGAGCAGAGGCATATGCAACGAAACGATATCACTATTATCGAAAAGCTCTTCTGCGCTGTTTGCCGGAATAACCCCGTATTCGCCTTCTTTACGAAGATCATCCTCAGTCATAATCGGTGAATAGGCATAAACAGGCATATCAAATCCACGTGCGATCTTAGCTACCATTTTAGCTACATTCCCAAAAGCATAAAGGCCCAATCGTCTGCCTCTAAGTTCTTCGCCTGTGGATCCATCGAAATAATTACGCAAAACATAAATGAGCATGCCAAAAACAAGTTCGGCAACCGCATTGGCATTTTGTCCCGGTGTGTTCATCACACAAATATTATGTTCTGTTGCAGCGCTCAAATCTACATTATCATAACCTGCACCTGCACGCACAATTAATTTAAGTTGGGGAGCAGCATCGATTACTTCTTTATCGATAATATCGCTTCGAATAATGACGGCATCAGCATCTTTTATCGCATCGATCAATTGCGATTTTTCTGTATACTTTTCAATTTTATCGAACTGAAAACCATTCGATTCGATAATATGTTGTATTTCGTTTACCGCATTAGAAGCAAACGGTTTTTCTGTAGCTAAAAGTACTTTCATTTTTTCTATCTTAAATTGATTCTTTCGAACTCGCGCATGCAATCGATCAAAGCCTGTACACCTTCTTTTGGCATGGCATTATAAATTGACGCCCTGAAACCACCGATAGAGCGGTGACCTTTGATTCCCACCATCCCTCTTTCTGTGGCAAATTTCAGAAACTCCTGTTCAAGATCCTTATATTCGTCACTCATTACAAAACATACATTCATAATGGAACGATCTTCAGGTACAGCTGTCCCTTTAAACAAAGGATTACGATCGATTTCCTCATATAACATCGTTGCTTTTTCGATATTGATCTTTTCCATCACCTCAACGCCACCAAGAGCTTTAAGCCAACGCAACGTTTCCAAACAAGCATAAATGGGCAATACCGGAGGTGTATTAAACATAGACCCATTCTCTACATGCGTACGGTAATTGAGCATTGTCGGAATCGGACGAGATACTTTCCCTAGCACATCTTCTTTTACAATTACAAAAGCAACTCCTGCAGGTCCTACATTTTTCTGGGCACCACCATAAATAACAGCATATTTAGAAACATCCAGGGGTCGGGAAAAAATATCGGACGACATATCGGCTACCAAAGGGATCGGGCTATCGATATCTTTTCTTATCTCCGTTCCATAAATCGTATTATTAGTGGTGATATGAAAATAATCTGCATCGGTAGGTATCGTATAGTCTTTGGGTATATAACTATAGAGCGCATCTTTTGATGAAGCTACCTCAACCACTTCTCCAAAAAATTTAGCTTCCTTTAATGCCTTATTAGCCCATGTGCCTGTATTCAAATAAGCAGCTTTTTTCTCCAAAAGGTTGTAAGGAACCATACAAAACTGAAGACTTGCACCTCCTCCAAGAAACAAAACCGAATAACCATCCGGAATCTGCAGCAGTTCTTTAAAAAGGGCTACAGCCTCGTCCATTACTGCCTGAAAATCTTTGGAACGATGACTGATCTCCATAATAGAAAGGCCACTCCCATTGAAATCTTTAACAGCCTCCGCTGTTTTTTCTATTACTACCTGAGGAAGTATGGAAGGACCTGCATTAAAATTGTACTTTTTCATAAAAAATAGCTCTTTAATAAATGTTTTGACAAGATTGTGGAGTAAAAAATAACTGAAAATTTTCCACCGACAAAGCTACAAATTTATTTAATAAAAAGTACAATAAATATGACAAAATTTTAGAGAAGAGGGAATGTATTTATCATATCTCAAGAGATTTGCGCAATTCCAAAGATATTTGTTCAATTAAACAATCAGTACGATCATTTTCGAAAAAACCATACACGACCCCGACAAAACAAATGGAATTTGCAGAAACGGAATTTTTATGTATCTATGTGTAAATTGAAAATTATCACGTACATTTGTTCAACTAAAATGCAACAGGAATGAGTGCTCAATATCCATCCATATTACTCGAAAATGCGGTAAATGAATTTGCAAAATTACCGGGAATCGGGAAAAAAACCGCCTTACGACTGGTATTGCATTTATTGCGTCAAAATTCTGTCAATGTTGAAAATTTCCTTTCGGCAATAGCGACACTCAAACACGAAGTAAAATATTGTTCCCTTTGTCACAATATTTCCGATAGCGAAGTTTGTTCCATTTGTTCAGACAAAACCAGAGATGCATCATTGGTCTGCGTGGTGGAGAATGTAAAAGAAGTAATGGCAATTGAGGGAACAATGCAATTTAAGGGATTGTATCATGTATTGGGAGGAATCATTTCTCCCATCGATGGAATAGGTCCTTCCGATTTGGAAATCGACAGTTTGGTAGAAAGAGTAAAAACCGGCGACATCAAGGAGGTAATTCTTGCCCTAAGCGCTACAATGGAAGGTGATACCACCAACTTCTATATCTATCGAAAATTACAGCCTTATGACGTAAAGGTCAGTATCATTGCCCGCGGCGTATCTATCGGGGATGAAATCGAATATGCCGATGAAGTAACCCTTGGACGTTCCATTTTAAACCGCACACCTTTTGACGAAACTTACAGATTAACTTCAAAATAATGACGCTACCGATCGAAGAAAAAACTATCCGGCAATTACGCCATCACTATCTTATCCATTTTATTGTACTGGGAATCCTTTTTTTATCAACCTTATTTAAGGTAATCCGAGTGGGAGAAATACCTTCTTCACTACAGCTCATCATCGACCAATGCTCCATACTACTCACGATTGTGGGTATACCATTGGCTTTGAAATTGTTTTCGAATAAAACAAATAAAAAGTCACGCCCCTATAATGCAGAAATAGGAACAAAAATATATAAGAAAGCCTTTTCACAAAGACTCTACTTCCTTAGTTTTATAATCCTTTGGAATATTTCGGCCTCGATTGTCTCTCCTAATGGAAATTACACTTGGCTTATCATTATTCTTTTTATTGTTTTATTGTTCTGCAAACCATCGTTCCCCGAGTTGGAAAATTTGATTGAGAAAAAAGACGCGGGAAACGCCATAACGTAAATAAAAAACAAATGAGTAAGTTACTTCAAAACAATGAGATATTGCTTCGTGCCCTTGAGCCTGAAGATCTTGATATTCTGTATGAATGGGAAAACGATACGGACTTATGGAAATACGGTTCATCACTATCCCCTTTTTCCCGCTTTGCCCTCCGACAGTATCTGATATATGCACAACAAGATATCTACCAAACCAAACAACTTAGGCTTATGATTGTTCTTCGTGAAGGCAACCGGCGAATCGGGACGGTAGACTTGTATGATTTTGAGCCCTTTCATGGAAGAGCAGGGGTGGGAATCCTGCTCGATCAAAAGTACAGAAATCAAGGGTATGGCTTCAAATCGCTCGAACTGTTGGAAGAATACGCTTTCAATTTTCTTAAGTTGCATCAATTATATGCATTTATTCCGGAACCGAACGTGGCAAGCATTCGACTTTTCAAAAAGGCAGCATTTGAATGCACTGCAATATTGAAAGATTGGATGTCGCTTCAACAGGTATTTGTAAATGTATTCGTGATGCAAAAATTCAATACGGGAAAAAATCAATAGCCTATGCAAAACGATATAAAAAAAGCATGCGAAATAATGAATCAAGGTGGAGTTATCCTCTATCCTACAGACACCATCTGGGGTATCGGTTGTGACGCAACTAACGAAGAAGCGGTTGAGAAAGTATATCGCATCAAACAACGTAGCGACAGCAAATCCATGCTGGTTTTGTTGGACAATCCGGCTAAACTGGAATTTTATGTGAAAGAGGTTCCCGAAATTGCATGGGACTTGATTGAACTTTCGGAAAAGCCGCTCACTATTATCTATGATGGAGCAAAAAATCTTGCTCCCAATCTAATTGCACAAGACGGCAGCATCGGCATCCGCATCACAAACGAAATTTTTTCGAAAGAACTCTGTAAACAATTCAAAAAACCCATTGTATCCACTTCGGCAAACATTAGCGGAAAACCTTCTCCTGCTTCATTCAAAGACATTGATGAAGAAATTAAAAAATCGGTTGATTATATTGTAACATTCCGACAAAAGGAGAAAATAAAATCGGCTCCTTCGAGTATTATAAAATTGGGGAAAAACGGCACCATTCAAATCATACGAAAATAAAACAAGAGCTTTATCTTTGAGAAAAGAAAATTTAACGGTCAAAAATGGCTTCAAAATTTAAGGAGTTGTATCAACATTTCTTACTGTGGCTGAATAAGCACATAAAAGAACGTACTTTGTTGTTATTTGTATGTTTTTTAGTGGGTATTGCTACAGCAGTGGCTTCTTACATGGTAAAAACTTCGATCCATTTCATACAAGTATTTCTCACAGAAAACTTTACTCCGACCGGTGCCAACTATTTTTATTTGCTTTACCCTCCTATCGGCCTTTTGCTATGCGGATTATTTGTAAAATACATCGTAAAAGATGATATCAGTCATGGGGTAACAAAAGTGCTTTATGCAATTTCACAACGTAAAAGTCGGATAAAGCCACACAACATGTACACCTCCATTGTCGCCAGTTCTATCACAATTGGTTTTGGCGGCTCGGTGGGAGCAGAAGCACCTATCGTACTGACAGGTTCGGCTATCGGTTCAAATTTGGGACGATTTTTCAAATTGGATCAACGAAACCTCATGTTGTTGGTGGGATGCGGAGCTGCCGGGGCCATTGCCGGCATTTTTAAAGCACCCATTGCGGGTATTTTGTTCGTAATTGAAGTATTGTTGCTCGACCTCACCATGTCATCGATTCTGCCTCTACTGGTGACGTCTGTAACCGCCACTACGGTTTCGTATTTGCTCACGGGAATGGACGCCATGTTTGCATTTTCACAAGTTGAGCAGTTTACGCTCAACAGAATCCCTTATGTCATCATACTGGGAATCCTTTGCGGATTTTTATCCCTTTACATAACCCGCGTCATGATATGGAATGAAAATATCTACCATAAAATCAGTCCCTTAAAAAGATTTCTTATGGGAAGCGTCATTCTAAGTGTGCTGATTTTTTTCTTCCCTCCTCTTTATGGCGAAGGATATAATTCTATCGATATCTTATTGGCCGGAGGAGACAAATACAAAGAACTGATGAATGGCAGTTTCTTTTACTCTTTACATAATCGGTGGGGTATTATCGTTTTTCTTTCTCTTATCACGATCTTTAAAATATTTGCCACAAGTGCCACCAACGGAGGAGGGGGTGTGGGTGGAGTTTTTGCCCCCACTCTTTTTCTGGGATGTATTCTCGGCTTCATTTTTTCATACACAATGAATCAACTGGGATATGGCACATACCTCCCTCAGGAAAATTTTGCATTGATGGGTATGGCCGGTGTAATGGCGGGCGTAATGCACGCCCCTCTTACGGGCACCTTCCTTATAGCCGAACTTACCGGCGGATACGAACTTTTCCTGCCACTGATGATCGTTTCAAGCTGCTCATATGGTACTATTATTGCCTTTGAAAAACATAATATCTACGCCATCCGTTTAGCAAAAAAAGGGGAACTCATCACCCACCACAAAGACAAAGCCGTGCTTACTTTTCTAAAAGTTGAAGATATCCTGGAAACCGATATTCCTGTTGTGAAACCCGATATGACATTGGGAGATATGGTAAAAATTATTTCCAATTCAACACGCAATATTTTCCCGGTAGTAAACGACAATGGTGTATTGCTCGGACTTGTCTATCTGAATGATATCCGAAATATCATTTTCCGTCCTGAACTTTATGATCGATTCAAAGTCGAAAAATTCATGGTTGGCCCACCGGCCAAAATCAATATCAATATGCCGATGGAAAAAGTAATGAATATCTTTGAAGATACCAAAGCCTGGAATCTGCCGGTTGTAGACGACAACGGAATCTACAAAGGAATCATTTCTCAATCCACCGTGTTTAACGCGTATAGAGAAGTATTGTTGGAAAACTATTCTGAAATTGACGAATAAAAACAGGAGATTATGAAGAAAGAAGATTTACGCATCGTATTTATGGGAACACCCGAATTTGCTGTGGAATCATTAAAAGCATTGGTAGAAAACGACTATAACGTGGTAGGTGTAATCACTTCACCCGACAAACCTGCAGGAAGGGGGTATAAAATTCAGCAATCGCCGGTGAAAAAATATGCCTTGGAGCATGATATTTTTTTATTACAACCCGAAAAATTGAAAAATGAAGTTTTTTTGAATGAGCTCCGAAAACTGAAAGCCGATTTACAAATTGTTGTGGCCTTCAGAATGCTTCCCGAAGTGGTATGGAACATGCCACCGAAAGGCACCTTTAACCTACACGCATCTCTGCTTCCACAATATCGCGGAGCGGCGCCCATCAATTGGGCTATCATCAATGGAGAAGAAGAAACCGGCGTGACCACCTTCTTCCTTTCCCATGAAATAGATACCGGAAAAATCATTTTTCAGAAAAAAGTCGCGATTGAAAAAAACGACAATGCAGAAACCCTTCACAATAAACTGATGAAGGAAGGAGCAGGCTTGGTGATTAAAACAGTCGATGCCATTTTGAACGATACGGTTGAAACCATTTCTCAAAATGAATACCTTGCCAATCAAACCGAACTGAAACCGGCCCCGAAAATATATAGGGAAACGTGTAAAATCAACTGGGATCAGCCAACGAAAAACATTTATAATTTTATAAGGGGATTGTCTCCCTATCCTGCTGCGTGGACAGTGCTTGAAATAGATCCGGAAAATACACTGCATCTGAAATTGTTTGAGAGTTCAGTCATGAATGAAAATCATGCTTTGCTTCCGGGAACCATTGTCACTGACAACAAAACCTATCTTAATGTGGCAACGAAAGACGGCTTTATCGGTATTTCAGACATTCAGCCCGCAGGGAAAAAACGGATGAAAATTCGTGATTTTCTCAATGGGTTTCATATCCCGAATCACGCTGTTTTCAAATGATTCTTCACCATTTGTAATTCAATCCGAAACTCACAACTTCGTTAATTTGGAAATATTTAAAAGTAGGATCCGGATCAACGGTATCGTCATACCGAACATTCAAATACAATCGCGTTGAGAAATATTGACTCAGCATCATATTCAGGGTATTTTCAAATTCGGCTTCCACATTGTCATAGGCGGTGAAATATTTAAAACGCGAATTCCAAGAAATATACCGCGTTATATCATACGTCATGATGGATGTGATGGTAGATCCCAAATCCAACATCGACTTTTTCCCTTCAGGAATCCCATACCTCCCAACATCCACCTTACTATTTGCCACATACCGGTAGTTAACTGAAAGAGGAGAAAGATCCAGCGTCAGGCGCAATCTTCTATACCTTATCTCTTTTGATTTTTTATCCAATCCATACCGCATTCCTATTCCGACATTCACATATAAAGGAGAGAGAAGTGCCGATCTCAATGTAGTGGTATTGGGAGGATAGTTATTAAACAATTGCGATTTAATTTCGGTATTCATCGAATAGGACCACTTTTTAATAAAAGCATCGATACCTAAATTACCGTAATACCGAATCAAATCCTCTCCTATCCGATAATTACGAATGGTATCTTCGGGAGAATTGTATATCGAAAACCGCCATTCCAACATATTGTTGAACCGAATATTATTCTTTTGATAATTTGCCTGAATCATATGATAATTATTGAAGTTCAGGTTGCTTGTACCTCCTTTGTGCCAATTGGCTGAAAAATAGTTTTGAGAAAATTGCAACGAATGCTCACCAAAAAGTATCCAGTACTTACGTCCAATTTCCACTGTTTTTACCGCCGGCGCCTCCAAAGGAGCAGTCCTTTCCGCTTTGATAAGTTCTTTAAACGGATTAAATTTTTCAATAACATCTTTTTGAGTATCAATACGAGGTATCGTATCGAAATGGTACACCGATATCTTTACCCTATCGGGATATTGCCGCCAATATTGTCTGCGAACTTCATCAATAAACGCCATTTTCTCCAACATCGGTGCAAACGTATTTTCAGGGGATATCAGTATTCCCTTATAAGGATCCTCTTCTTTGAGAGGATAAAAAGAAAGATCATCGGGAAGTATTTTACCCGTAAAAACAACAGGCAAAAACAAGGGATTAATAATCATCGTGTCCTTAAAAGTCAGCCCTCCCAAATCGGGACTTCTAAATAAACTGTCCGGAAGCTCCAACGTCCCGTTCTTTTTACGCACATACAACGAATCCAGATAATTGGTCCTTTGTTTTTTTGCTGAATTAAGCCGATTACTATCCGTACGACGAACGGTTGCATCGCTAAAACCGGCATTTCCCTTCGAGACTTCCCTTTCCCGTAACTGAACACTATCACGCAAATGAACAGAAATAGGAGTAACCGAGGTTTGTTCCTGACTTTCCACGGTTCCTCTCATCTGTTTTTCTATATCGGTGATCGTATTGAAAATGTCCAGGCTATCCAAAACGCCAACTTCACCGGCATCTCGATTCCCATTATACCATTCGGAACCTATCAGAGAAAAAGAATATATACAAGCGATGAAAAACGTGAATGTAAACTTCATTTCAAGGTAATTTTCGACAACAATGTCTATTTACACCGCACAAAGTTATAAAAAAACTTCATCAATCAAATTCAATAAAAAAGCAAACCGGCTATAATCAGGTTACCACAAAAATATAGCTATATGAAATAGATACAATACAGGTCAACAAAAAAGGGAAATACCCTAACTTTAGCCATATTTCCCTTACTCTTTCTAGTAAATAGCGTATCATTCACTCTCGCGACTGTAATTCGGCGCCTCACGTGTGATCATCACACTATGCGGATGACTCTCGATATATCCTGCGGAAGTAATTCGGGTAAATTTGGCTTTGTGAAGCTTTTCGATATTTTCAGCCCCACAATATCCCATACCGGTACGCAACCCACCAACCATTTGATAAATAACCTCCTGTAAGGTCCCTTTAAACGGCACTCGAGCCTCAATTCCTTCGGGAACGAGCTTCTTTATATCGTCTTCCATATCTTGAAAATACCGATCTTTCGACCCCTTTTGCATGGCAGGTAGCGATCCCATACCACGGTAAAGTTTGAATTTACGGCCGTTGAAAATAATGGTTTCACCGGGAGATTCTTCCGTCCCTGCCAATAGAGATCCCATCATTACCGATGAACCACCCGCAGCCAATGCTTTCACAATATCGCCCGAATAACGCAAACCACCATCGGCAATTACCGGAATATCCGTCCCTTCCAATGCTTTTGCAACATCATAAATGGCCGTTAACTGCGGCACGCCTACACCCGCAATAATACGTGTTGTACAAATGGAACCGGGTCCGATCCCTACCTTCACGGCATCGGCTCCGGCATCAGCCAGGAACTTCGCAGCATCAGCTGTCGCAATATTTCCGACCACGACATCAATATCGGGAAACGCATTTTTCACGCGCCTCAACATATCAACCACACTTTTGGAATGCCCGTGTGCCGTATCGATAACAATAGCATCGACCCCGGCTTCAATTAAAGCTGTTGCTCTTTCGAGAGAATCTGCTGCGATACCGATGGCTGCCGCAACGCGCAATCTGCCTTGCTTATCTTTGCAGGAAAAAGGTTTATCTTTGGCTTTCGTAATATCCTTATACGTAATCAGCCCGATGAGTTTATTTTCGGCATCTACCACCGGCAGTTTTTCAATCTTATGTTGCTGCAAAATATCGGCAGCAGCTTCTAAATCGGTCGACTGATCGGTCGTAACAAGATTATCTTTCGTCATTACCTCGTCGATGCATTTATTCATTTCGCGCTGAAAACGAAGATCCCGATTTGTGACAATGCCAACCAACCGATTTTCCTCATCCACCACCGGAATTCCTCCAATCTTAAATTCAGCCATCAGAGCCAACGCGTCACCAACCGTTTTTCCCCGTGTAATGGTGATGGGGTTAATAATCATCCCATTTTCGGCACGCTTAACGGTTTTTACCTGTTTGGCTTGTTCCTCAATGGTCATATTCTTGTGAATTACACCCATACCACCCTCACGTGCAATAGCAATAGCCATCATGGTTTCTGTAACGGTATCCATAGCTGCAGAAACCATGGGAATATTCAATGAAATATTGCGGGAAAATTTGGTGGTTAAATCAACTTCACGCGGAAGCACTTGGGAGTAAGCGGGGACTAACAAAAGATCATCGAAAGTCAGTCCTTCCATAATAACTTTATCTGCAATAAATGACATAAGTTTTTGCCTTTCTTAATTTATTGCATGCAAAAGTAATTGTTTTTATGGAAATAGGCATCATTTAGGCCGTTAATTTTTATTTCTAAGCGAAATTCAATTGGCTATAAAGTTAATAGATATTTTCGATATAGGATAGTTAGTTATAAATTTTTTTATTATTCGGAAAAACCCTACTTTTGAGTGTCAAAAATGAATTACAAATAAAAAAATCAAGAATTATGTCAGTATTAGTTGGTAAAAAAGCCCCCGTATTTTGGGCTCCGGCAGTTATAAATGGCTCGGAAATAGAGGAAAATTTTTCTCTCAATCAGTATGTGGGTAAAAAATATGTAGTTTTCTTTTTCTATCCTGCCGATTTCACTTTTGTATGTCCTACAGAAATCATCGCATTTCAGGACAAAATAGCCGAATTTGAAAAAAGAAACACCGTTGTAGTAGGTGCTTCAACCGATTCTGCCACCACTCACTGGAAATGGCTACAAACACCGCAAAATGAAGGGGGAATAAAAGGGGTAACCTATCCTTTGGTAGCCGATCATGCGTTAACCATCTCGATGCAGTACGATGTACTTGCAGGGAAATATGAAGCGGATGAATTCGGAAATCCGGTTTTCAAAGGCTCTCCTGAAGCCTATCGCGGATTGTTCCTGATTGACAAGGAGGGGATTGTTCGCCATCAGATAGTGAACGATATGCCACTAGGGCGGAGTGTGGACGAAGTACTTCGCATGATTGACGCGCTTCAGTTTACCGAAAAATATGGCGAAGTATGCCCTGCCAACTGGCATAAAGGTGAAAAAGGACTAACGCCCACCCATGAAGGTATTGCCAGTTATCTTTCGGAAAAAGAGAAAAAAGGAAAGTAAACAATTCTCTATCTATGCTATTTTTAACCAAAACCTCAATTTAAAAGCCTGCTCAAAAACAGGCTTTTTTCATTATCTAACTCTTTCGAAAAAATTCAGAACAAACAGGTTCTTCTATTTCAAGACCTCCATTTCCTTAAATATTTTCTCAATACGTTCCACTGCATAATCAATCTGTTCAAAAGTATGAGTGGCCATGAGCGAAAAGCGAATCAAAGTATCATTGGAAGAAACAGCAGGGGGCACTACCGGATTCACAAAAATGCCCTCCTCGAAAAGCATTTTTGTAATGGTGAATGTTTTTTTGTCATCCCTAATATATAAAGGGATAATAGGACTGGCGGTAGGTCCAACTTCAAAGCCTCTTTCTTTGAACTGATCAAGCGTATAATGGGTTAAATCCCATAAACGCTTTATCCGATCGGGCTCAGACTTCAAAATATCTAAAGCAGCCGATGCGGCAGCAGTAGCCGCGGGTGTGATACTTGCACTAAAAATATAAGGACGGGCATTGTGTCTCAGATAATTAATTACCGGATATTCCCCCGCAACAAATCCTCCGATAGATGCCAGCGATTTACTGAATGTTCCCATTATCAGATCCACCTCGTCAAGTAAACCAAAATGATCACACACTCCTTTCCCGCTATAATTGGCTCCCAATACGCCAATTCCATGAGCCTCATCCACCATGATGTTGGCATTGTATTTTTTTGCCAGCCTTACGATTTCGGGTATATTAGCCAAATCGCCTTCCATACTAAATACTCCATCCACCACAATTAATTTCACCTTTGTGGGGTCACAACGTTTCAGTTGCTTTTCGAGCGATATCATATCATTATGACGAAATTTGTATTTAGTAGAAAAAGAGACTCTTTCGCCTTCAATAATGGAAGCATGATCCCTTTCATCCCACAAAATATAATCGTCGCGGCCGGTAATACATGAAATAACACCCTCATTTACAGTAAACCCCGTTGAAAACACAAGCGCATCTTCCTTATGAACAAAATCAGCAAGTTTTTTCTCTAATTCCACGTGGATATCCAGTGTGCCATTCAAAAAACGGGAACCCGCCATTCCTGTTCCGTATTTTTTTGTGGCTTCTATAGCTGCTTCCTTAACTTTTGGATGATTGGTCAATCCCAGATAAGCATTCGATCCAAACATGAGGACCTTTTTGCCGTTTATGATAACTTCAGTATCCTGATCACTTTCGATAACCCGAAAATAGGGATAAATGCCTTCCGCTTTGTATTTCTGCGGGGCATCGTATTTCATCATTTTTTCTCTTAACAGATTCATTCGATAATTATTAGATGTTTTTCCCATTTTATCTATCCCAAAAAATTATCTGTCATGCACGGATAGAATTTCCATTGAAAAGCAGCATGCAAAGATAATAATAAATTCATATTCCGCCTTCAATTATTTTTAATTTATGGATTAAGAGTACTCATCATCAGCCAAAAGAACAGTACAATTCTTTTACAAACGATCGTTTTTTCTCTTATATAAAACGCTTTTCAAAAAACATGCAAACATTTTTCGTATCTGTATGTTATTACAGGTATAGTTGAATAATCAAATCATTTTAAAAAACACGTCGATTATGCTGAGTAATCATTTAGAAACTGCATTAAACAAACAGATTAACGCCGAATTTTGGTCGGCATATCTTTATTTGTCCATGTCAACCCACTTTGCTTCAGAAGGACTGAATGGTGTAGCAAACTGGTTTAAAGTCCAATTTAAAGAAGAGCAAGATCATGCCTTAAGAATCATAAATTACGTAATCTCGCAAGGAGGAAGAGTGGAATTGGCTCCTATCGATAAAGTATCGACCAAATGGGAATCGTTACTGGCTGCTTTTCTTGACACGTTGGAACACGAAAAAGTAGTCACGACACGCATTCATGAAATTGCGGCAATGGCTCGCGAAGAAAAAGATTTTGCCACCGAAAATATGCTGCAGTGGTTTGTAAATGAACAAGTAGAAGAAGAAGAAACGGCACAAAACATCATTGATGCCCTCAAATTGATTGGGGACAACGGAATGGGTATCTACATGATGGATAAAGAACTCGGTAGGCGCACATATGTCCCTCTCTCAGACGCTAAATAAATGGGTTGATCATGCCCGAAATTCTCATGAGAATGAAAAAAACCATAGGCATTGTATTTGTAGGGCTGATTATATTGTCATGCAACAATGCTTCAAGCAAAGATTCCGGTTCGTTGCTCTGGAAAGTCTCGGGCAACGGACTGGAAAACCCTTCTTACCTTTTTGGGACTCATCACCTTATCCCCATCTCTTTTCTTGATATTATTGAGGGAATAAAAGAAGCCGTTGAATCTACCGAACAAACCATTGGGGAAATCGATTTAACCGAAATGGGCCAAATGCAACTGAAACTGATGAGCGAGGCACTCTTGCCGGAAGATATTACGTATGAATCGTTATTACATAAGGAAGATATCGTCTTGCTTGACAGCGCATTACATGAATGGTTGGGGGTCGGATTAGATCAATTGGGGCACTTGAAACCGTCCATGCTGAGCAACCTCATCTCTGTAACACTTTATAAAAAATATTATCCCAACCTCTCGGGAGAAAAAAGTATGGATGAATATTTTCAAGAAGAGGCGAGCAAACGATTTCGGCCGGTAAAAGGATTGGAAACCGTTGACGAACAAATAGAAATACTAGTTAATTCCCAGTCGCTCACTCGACAAGCAGAATTACTCATGTGCGTAGTCAAACACCCCGACCTCCTGAAAGAGCAAATGGATAAATTGCAAGCCGCCTACTATGCGTATGATTTAGAAAGTATAAGGAAACTTTACGAGGAAGATAATCCTGACGATCCTTGTCCTGCAACTCCGGAAGAAAAAGATATCTTGAATAAAAAACGTAACCAACAATGGCTGGAAAAATTACCTGCGCTAATGAAAGAAAAACCGTCATTTATAGCAGTAGGTTGCGCTCATCTGGCCGGGGAAGACGGACTGATTGAGGGGTTGAGAAAATTGGGATATAAAGTGGAGCCGGTAAAATAAAAATTATCGTTTTTCCAACAAAACCACATTCTCGACATGATGAGTATGCGGGAACATATCTACAGGTTGAACACGGGTTACGCGATACTTGCTGTCGAGTAAATTCACATCACGAGCTTGTGTAGCAGGGTTACAACTTACATATACGATATGCCGAGGTTGGGCAAAAAGAAGGGTCCGGATAACATGAGCATGCATCCCCGCGCGTGGCGGATCGGCAACAACCACATCGGGGAACCCGTGTTCAGCTATAAAATCAGGTGTGAGAATATCCTTGATATCGCCGGCAAAGAAAAACGTGTTGTCAATGCGATTCAATCTCGAATTTTCGATGGCGTCCTCAATAGCTTCGGGTACATATTCTATCCCGATAACCTTCTTTGCTCCCCGAGCCAGAAAATTAGCAATGGTCCCTGTTCCCGTATATAAATCATAAATCGATTCATCCCCGGAAAGCCGGGAAAATTCACGCACAATCTTATACAGATTATATGCTTGTTCGCTGTTGGTTTGATAAAAGGATTTTGGACCAATTTTAAATTTCAATCCTTCCATTTCTTCATATATACAGTCGTTTCCCTTCCACGTAATAATCTCCTGATCCGTGATGGTATCATTCGCTTTTTCATTAATCACGTAAAGCAATGACGTGATCTGAGGAAATTCATTGGAAATAAAATTCAGCAGTTTTTCGCGTTTTTCTTTGTTCTCCTTAAAGAAAGCCACTATCAACATAACCTCGCCGGTGGAAGTAGTGCGAATAATTAGGTTTCGCATCAACCCTTTCTGATCGCGAAGGTCAAAAAACGCGTAATCGTTTTGCAGACAAAACCGGCGAATAGCATTTCTTATCCGATTTGAAATGTCATCTTGTAACCAACAATACTGAATATCCAATACTTTATCAAACATTTGAGGAATATGAAATCCTAATGCGTTCCGATTTCCGGAAAATTCTGCACTTTCGACCTCTTTTTCTGACAACCATCTCCTATTCGAAAAAGTAAATTCCAGTTTGTTGCGATAGAAAGTAGTTTTGGGTGCACCCAAAATAGGTGAAATCTCAGGCAGCTCTACTTTCCCGATACGCGTAAGATTATCCTCAACCTGTTTTTGTTTGTACTTCAATTGGAGATCATAAGGCAGCATTTGCCATTTACACCCCCCACATATTCCAAAATGTTCACAAAAAGGGACTACCCGATCCGGAGAGTACGAAACAAAACGGACAACCTTTCCTTCAGCATAGTTATGTTTTTTGCGAGTCAATTGAATATCCACCACATCACCCGGGACAGCATAGGGAACAAAAACAGCCATTCCGTCAACTTTAGCAATAGCTTTACCTTCGGAAGCCACATCAGTAATCGTAACAGATTCCAACAAAGGGAGTTGCTTTTTCCTCTTCGGCATGAATTGTTGTTTTAATACACAAAGATAAATAAAGTTCGCAAATCATTTATTTCTCTTGATCCTTTCTTAAAATCGAACGCACCTAATTGTTAAATATATGGAATTTTATGTATCAAACAACCATTCACACCCCAATTGAGGATTTTTACAAGCATTTTTTAAAGCATAAAAAAAGAGAGTGTTTATCTGACACCCTCTCCCAATCACCTTAAAATCAGAGCAATTATAATTTCGATAATTCCGAACCTGCCTTAAACTTAACCGTTTTTTTAGCGGGAATATTAATTGCTTTCTTCGTACGCGGATTAATACCTTTTCTGGCACTTCTCTCTACTACAGAAAAAGTGCCGAAGCCTACCAATACCACTCTGCCACCTGATTTGAGTTCATTTCCAATAGCATCTAACGTAGCGTCCAATGCTTTTTTTGAGTCAACCTTGCTAAGCCCCGACTTTTGAGCAATAGCATCAATGAGTTCCGATTTATTCATGAGAAAAACGTTTAAAAAATTAAACATACATAAAGATAAGGCCTGTAGCCTATTTGCCGCCAAATATAAAAGATAATTCAATAATAATCAAGAAAAATTGTGAAAAATGTCGGTTTTTAGTAAAAATAATAGCAATTGAAGGAGAAAATTCATATTCCAACAAAAATTATCCGTAATTTTGTACTTCAACTCAAGAGATTTAGAGAATGAATAATTCGTATCCGGGCTTTATGGGATCCACATCCCCCGTTACCAAAAATGTTATCATTATAAATATTATCATGTGGTTGACCCAGGTTGTCTTGCGGCAAAGGGGCATCGATCTGTCCGATTATTTAGGCCTTCATTACATCGAATCGCCCTCTTTCCGTATTTGGCAACCCATTACTTATATGTTCATGCATGATCCTTATTCTTTCATGCATGTGTTTTCTAATATGTTTGCTGTTTTTATGTTTGGTCGGACATTAGAAAACATATGGGGGTCTAAGCGTTTTCTGGGATATTATTTTATTACCGGCATCGGTGCAGCATTTACCCAAATGCTGGTGATCTTCTTGCGCATCCGTTTTATAAAGAGCGGGATGTCTCCGGAAGCAATTACCGAGGTATATATGCATGGAGCCAACCTCCTGCACCAAAATATGAATTTTATCGATCCATTACAAGCCAATCTCAATCTTTTGCTAAATACGGTTACCATAGGTGCCTCAGGAGCGGTTTTTGGAATCTTGCTGGCTTTCGGCGTATTGTTCCCTAATGCCGAGCTATTTATCATCCCGTTCCCTTTCCCAATTAAAGCTAAATGGTTTGTATTGGGTTACGGATTCATTGAATTATTTTTTGGAATTTCCAATTTTTCGGGCGATAACGTAGCTCATTTTGCCCATCTTGGAGGCATGATTTTTGGTATCTTTGCTATACTTTATTGGAAGAAAAAAGACTTGAAAAATGGCCGATTTTATTAAAACCCTAAAATACAAATATAAAACAGGCGATGTATTGAGGAAGTTGATTTTTATCAACATTCTTGTTTTTCTTCTTATCAAGATTACCGGCATATTTTTCACCCTGTTTAAAATCGGTGATGTTGATGTATTGTCTTATCTTGCCGTACCCTCAGAACCAACCGAATGGCTAAAACACTTTTGGACGCCGATAACCTACATGTTTGTTCATGAAGGTTTTTGGCATATTTTGTTCAATCTACTCTGGTTATATTGGTTTGGACAAATTTTTATGCAATATTTTACCGGCCGCACATTAGGGAGTTTATACATTTTAGGAGGGTTGGCAGGCGCATTGCTCTACATGATTGCATTCAACACCATACCCTATTATGTAGATATGGGAGAAAGTTGGATGATAGGTGCATCTGCAGCAGTAATGGCTATTGTAATGGCTGCAGCTTTCTACAGACCCGATGTTCGACTGAACTTATTTCTTTTGGGAAGGATCAAAATTATTTATATTGCATTATTTGCCTTTATTCTCGATTTTCTTTCTCTTAACGATATTTCTAATCCGGGAGGTCACATTGCCCATATAGGCGGAGCCATTGCAGGATATATCTTTGCAGTGCAATATAAAAAAGGGAAAGACATAACCTTATGGATCATCAAATTAATCGATGGGCTGTCCAATCTTTTCAAAAAAAAGAAAATTGGCAAAAAGAAAATGAAAGTTTCTTATGGGCGTTTTGAAAGCGATAGTGACTATAATTATCGCAAACACAAAGAGCAGCAAGAAATCGATACCATTCTCGACAAGCTGAAACGAACCGGATATAGCGGTTTAACCGATGAAGAAAAAAGGAAGTTATTTAATGCCGGCAATAAATAAGAAAATAACCTTTGGCGAAATCATAAAAAATATCATTTTCGCAACAAATATCATCGCCATCGTATTACTTGCTTCTTCGTCCCTTGCATGGAAAGTTTCACCATTGAAAACCAATTTCTTTTCCTACATCGGACTGGGATTCGGTATAATCGTATTTGTCAATATCGTTTATCTGCTTATGTGGGTGATATTTTCGAAGTGGAAACTCGCACTCATATCGCTTATTGCCTTATTGGTTTGCTATAAACCGATCCTAACTTTCTTCCCGCTTCACCTTTTCCCTAAAGAAGCGCCACAAAAAAGCATTAAAGTACTGACATACAATGTCGAGGGTTTTAGGAATGAAATGCAGAAAAATGCTTCTACACATCCAATTCTCGAATATATTGCCAATGCCGATGCCGATATTGTTTGTCTTCAGGAATACATGATCAGCAAAACCGGGCAATCGTTGATATCCCAACGCGACATCAACAAAATACTCAAAAATTATCCATATCATTCTGTTACCGGATTGGAATCGTCGGGAAAATATCACATTTATGGGTTGGCATGTTTTTCAAAATTCCCTATCGTGAACACCAAAGAAATTCTTTTCGATTCTTCCTATAACGGCGCAGCCATTTATACCATTACTATCGACAATTTGCCCTATACGGTGGCCAATGTTCATCTGGAATCGAACCAAATAACAGCTGAAGACAAAAAACTTTATAGCGATTTTCTCCAAAATAAAGAGACCGCCAATTTCGAAGAAGTAACCACCAATATTCGCAGCCGTTTGGGACGAGCATACCGCAAAAGAGCACATCAGGTACGAAAAATAAATAACTTCCTTGCAAAGGAAAAGACGGAGGGTATTATTCTTTGCGGCGATTTTAATGATACACCCATCTCGTATGCTTATCATCAATTGAAAGGAAATCTCAGCGATGCCTATGCTTCTACGGGTTTTGGTCCGGGTATCACTTATCACGAAGATTTTTTTCTCTTCCGCATCGACTACATCATGCATAGCAAAAACATGAAAGCCTATCGTGCAAAAGTAGATAAAGTAACGTATTCCGATCACTATCCGGTATATACCTTCTTAGAGAGACTAAACTGACAACTTTCTTGCTCGTCGATTGTTAAAATAAAGAGAAAACGTTGAATCCTATGTACAGCATTAGCAAACAATTTTCATTTTCTGCCGCCCATTCACTCCGGGAACTTTCACCGGAACATCCTTGTACCCGATTGCACGGACACAATTATGTGGTAACCGTGCACTTGAAATCGGAACAACTGAACGAAACCGGATTTGTGTGCGATTATAAAGAACTTGAAAAAATTAAAGAATACATCGATACCCATTTCGATCATCAAAACCTCAACGACCTTATGTTTCCGTTGAATCCCTCGGCTGAAAATCTGGCAAAAATGCTTTACGACATTTTTAAACCGCTATTTCCGCAACTTTATGCTGTCGAGGTGAGCGAAACACCCAAAACCTCTGCCATTTATGAACCTGAAGGTGAATGAAATATTCTATTCGCTGCAAGGTGAAGGAGCACGAACAGGAGAGCCTTCTGTTTTTATTCGCCTTGCCGGCTGCAATCTCGATTGTAATTTTTGCGATACCGACTATTCTTCGGGTAGCATCATGTCGGTCGGAGAAATTCTCAATAAGATTAACGCCTTTGGTTGCAACCGCATCATATGGACAGGAGGTGAACCCACCTTGCAATTAACCGACGAAATCGTTTCATTTTTTAAAGAAAAAGGGTATTGGCAGGCTATCGAAACTAACGGAACCTACCGCGTTCCGTCCGGAATCGATTACATTGCCTGCAGCCCTAAAGAAGACTTCGAAACCATACGCGAACGCATTCCTGAAGTAAACGAATTGCGCTTTCCTATGCAGGCAGGCGATCCTCTACCCGATATCTCGCTGTTGCCTAAAGCCGAAAAATATCTGTTAAGCCCCGTTTTCAATGGCAATATTCTTGTTCCCGAAAACGTTGCATACTGCATTGAACTCATCAAAGCTCATCCAACATGGGGTTTAAGCCTGCAAATACATAAACTCATCGGCATCCGATGAAATTTAAATTTCTAAGGTATTAAAAATAATGACACGTTTTGATGTAAAAATACTAGGATGCGGATCAGCTATGCCCACCACACTACATAATCCTTCCTCACAATTAGTAAATGCGAACGAAAAATTATTCATGATCGATTGTGGCGAAGGAACACAGTTGCAAATGCGAAAATTCAAAACCCGAATAAGTAAGCTGCACAGCATTTTTATTTCACATCTTCACGGCGATCATGTCTTGGGAATTCCCGGACTTGTTTCCACCCTGAACATGCTGGGAAGAAAAGGCGATCTCAACATCTACGCCCATAGAGAAATTGAACCTTTATTATCCTCAACGTTGGAATTTTTCTGTCCCCATCGTGAATTTCAAGTACATCTTTTTCCTTTAAACGATAAAGGATTTACGCTCATTTACGAAAACAAATCCCTTCGTATATATTCTTTTCCCCTGAAACACCGCATACCCACTTGCGGATTTCTATTCGAGGAAAAAGAAAAACCGCGTCACATCAAACGGGAGATGATTGACTTTTATCGGATCCCCATACACCAAATCAAAGCAATTAAGGCCGGAGCCGATTTTGTAACCGTCGAAGGTGACGTGATCGCTAACGACATTTTAACCACACCTGCCAATCCTCCACGCCGTTATGCCTATTGTTCCGATACAGCCTATTGCCCCGATATCATCCCTTATATCGAGGGAGTGGACGTGCTTTACCATGAAGCCACATTTGCAGAATCGGAGGCTGTTCGAGCACAACAAACCTTTCATTCCACTGCACGTCAAGCCGCAGAAATTGCCCAAGCTGCCGGTGTAAAGAAATTGCTGCTCGGTCATTTTTCTGCTCGATATACCGAATTGGATGATCTGTTACGCGAATCCCAAGCCGTTTTTCCAACTACGTATTTAACTTTTGAGGGAATGGATATTATTTTATAGTCCAATCGTTATAAAATAAAGTCAACCAACGCTTTCACTTTTCACGAAGAATACCTATCTTTGCAGTCAAGCATTGAGAATCAAAAACTCATTTTCAATGACTAATCACAAAATATTCATCTCATCATAATATATACAAATGAAAGTAGCTATCGTTGGAATAAGTGGAGCCGTAGGACAAGAATTACTCCGAATATTGGAAGAAAGAAATTTTCCTGTAGAGGAACTCACACTTTTCGGATCATCGCGCAGTGCAGGCAGGACCTACCCCTTTAAAGGAACTCCGATAAAGGTAAAACAACTGCAACATAACGATGATTTTCAAGGAATAGACATTGCATTCGTATCGGCAGGAGGAAGCACTTCACTCGAATTTGCCGAAACCATCACCAAACACGGTACAATCATGATCGATAATTCCAGCGCTTTTCGTATGTATGACGATGTGCCGCTGGTGGTTCCCGAAGTGAACCCTGAAGATGCACTGAACCGCCCACGCGGAATTATTGCCAACCCAAACTGTACCACCATCCAAATGGTTGTGGCGTTGAAAGCAATCGAAGATATTACACACATTCGAAAAGTGCATGTTGCTACCTATCAAGCTGCATCGGGAGCAGGAGCAGCAGCAATGCGCGAACTGGAAAACCAATTCAAACAAATTGTCAATGGAGAAAAACCAACCATAGAAAAATTCCCCTATCAATTGGCATTTAACTTAATTCCGCAAGTGGACGTATTTACTGAAAACGGTTATACGAAAGAAGAACTAAAGATGCATAACGAAACACGAAAAATCATGCATTCCAATATTGAAGTGAGTGCCACTTGTGTTCGTGTTCCGGTGATGCGTGCTCATTCCGAAGCCACTTGGATTGAAACGGAAAGATCTGTTCCCGTTGAAGAAGCCCGTGAGGCTTTTGCCAACGCCGAAGGTGTAGTGTTGATAGACAATCCCGAAAAAAAAGAATATCCCATGCCGTTGGATGTTACAGGAAAAGATGCCGTATATGTAGGGCGCATCCGCAAAGACTTAACGAACGATAAGGGATTAACATTCTGGACAGTATCGGATCAAATAAGAAAAGGCGCTGCACTCAACGCCATTCAGATTGCAGAATATTTGCTTAAACAACACTAAATACAATGCAAAAAAATAACCTAAAGGCCGACCGGAAATCGTCGGCTTTTTTTATTCTCTCTCCTTATAATCCTAAATCACTATCCGGTGTGGAATGCTTTTCATAATCATGCTGCATAAGTACCCGATGAGGCAACGATCCATGACCAAGGATTTCGATAGGACATGAATCGTAAGCTTTCTGCAGCCATTCCGCAGATATTTCTGTGCCGGCATGATAATGCAGATCGCCATTTACACATGCAATATTTTTAACCATCGAAATAATGGTTCCGATATCGTGAGAAACAAGAATAACCGCAATCTTTTTATTGATATCGGCAAGCAATCGGTAAAAATTCGTTTCGAAAAGCTTATCTACATACGAGTTGGGTTCATCCAGAATGATCAACTTGGGATTATCTACGATGGCTCTACCCAGAAGCACACGCTGTAACTGACCACCCGAAAGTTCCCCTATCGGTCTCGACAACAAATTCCCCACACCCATCTGTTCCGCAACATGGCGCACTTTTTGTTTATCTTCAGGCGAGTAGCGCTTAAAAATTTTTCCTTTAGGGGTTAGTCCGGATAAAATAACATCGAAAACCGTAATGGGAAATTTTTTATCGATTTGATTTACCTGAGGCAAATAACCGATGTTAAGCGAATTAACCTTTTCGCCATTCTCAAAGAAGGTAATCGTTCCTTCTTCCGGTTTAATCAATCCCAATATTGCTTTCACCAGCGTGGTCTTTCCACCACCGTTTGGACCGATAATTCCCAAAAAATCATCGTCGTAAACCGTAAGATTTACGTTCTTAAGTACATTGGGTTTGTTCTCATACCCTACAAAAAGATTCTGTATTTCAATGAGTTTATTCATTTTTATTTGCCTGCCAAAATATGAGCGATTCGTATCAACTCTTTATCCCACTCATATGCCAACGGATTAATTCGGTATACCTTGGCGCCGATTTCATTGGCTACAACAATTGCATTTTTCGTATCAAAACCTTGTTGCACAAAAACAACGTTGATGCCTTCCTTTCTCGCTATATCGATTAATGCTTTCATCTGGGCAGGAGAAGGATTTTTCCCTTCAAACTCGATGCTGTACTGCTTTAGCCCATAATCGCGTGCTAAATAGCTCAAAGCCGGGTGATAGATAATAAAACTTCGCGAAGGGATATCCATCAATAATTGGGTAATTATGCTGTCTGTTCGATCGATCTTCTCGATTAATTCCGAAAATTTTTCCCGATAGAATTCTTCATTTTGAGGATCAGAAGTTATCAATGCACGATACATATTCTCGGCGAAAATGCGGGCTGTTTTTGGCGAAGACCATACATGCGGATCGGGTAACAACGTATGCTCATCTTCTTCCTCAGACTTGCCTGTGGCATGATGATGTTCGCCATAAATCAACTCGATTCTTTCTGAACAGTTCACAATCTTCACATCGGGATTGTTTTTTTTCAAACGCTCCGCCCAGGCATTTTCAAATCCTAGAAAACCGACTTTAAAAAAAATGGCACTCTTAGCCAACTTCATCATCATTGCCGGCGTAGGCTCGTAAGTTTCGGGACTTACGCCGGCAGGAACAATCGTATTTATTTTGTAGCTGTCGCCCACAATGTTCTCCAAAAAATACCGCTGCGGTTCAATGGTAACTGATAACATTTTTCCCTCTTTTGTTTCCGAGCGGCATCCCAAGAATAGCGCCACGAAAAAAAAGGGAAAAAGATACTTTTTCTTCATATCCGTTTTTTAAATGAAATAAGTTTCTACACCCCTCTCTGAAATAGTAAACAACATTATCCTATTTTTGTTTATAGCAAACATGGATGCTTCCATAAATGTCGAGCGCTATTTTTTAATCCTTGATCCGTATTCTCCGGATTAGCAACAGTATCAATTGAAAAACGGCCAATTGGGGTCCGGAGTATGAGCTTGCTGCATGATCTTTTTCAATTCTTCTGCTTTCTCTGGATACAAAGAAATCACGTTGTGAACCTCCGATGGATCCGACGCAAGATTGTACAATTCGTAAACCGAATTTCCCCTCACATTAAGATGAAGCAATTTCCAATTCCCCTGCATAACCGCCTGACGACCGTTCAACTCGTGAAATTCGAAATAAAAGAAATCGTGCTCCTTCTGCCCTTTTTTCCCCGTCAACGTAGGCAAGACGCTGATGCCGTCGCTCTTCACCGGAAGCTTCCTGCCCAGCAGCTCGGCAAACGTGGGAAGATAATCCCAAAAGGCAAAAGCAACATGGCTTTCTGTTCCCGCAGGTATGTGTCCTTTCCAGCTGACAACCGTCGGAACCCGAATGCCGCCCTCGTAAAGATCGCGCTTGTATCCCCGATACATTCCATTGCTGTTGAAATAATCGGGATCGTTTCCCCCCTCGCGGTGGGGACCGTTGTCGCTCGTGAATAGGATCATCGTATTGTCGTAAATACCCTGACGTTTCAACTCTTCCACAATCTCTCCTACGTACCTGTCGAGCCTTGCCACCATCGCAGCATAGGCTGCCTTGGGATAGGCCTGCGATGCATATCCCCCTCTACGAAACATCGGTCCGGAATCCGTTCCCTTGAAAGGGGCATCGGGATATTTCCCTTTGAAGTTTTCGAATAGGGAATCTTCCGGTATCAACAACTCGGCATGGGGAAGAACCAACGGCACGTAAAGAAAAAACGGCTTGCTTTTGTTTTCTTCGATAAACCTCAAGGTGTGCTGCTGAATCAAATCCTGTGAATAGACCCCGAAATTTCCGTCGGCATTCTCCGGTAATTCCACTCGGGTCCGGTTGTGCCAAAGATGATCGGGGTAATAATTGTGCGCAAGCAGCTGACAGTTGTATCCGAAAAATTCGTCCACACCCTGATGGGTCGGATCTCCCGAAGAGCCGGGTTGACCCAGTCCCCACTTGCCGAATGCGCCGGTCGTATAACCGGCATCTTTGAACAAACGGAAAAGCGTGTAAGCATCTGCCGGCAACGGAAATTGGCCTTCGGGCTCCAGCTCCTTGTTCCCCCGAATCGGTGCATGCCCGCTGTGCAATCCCGTCATCAAACAGGCACGCGACGGCGCACTCACCGTCGATCCGGCATACGTATGTGTGCAACGCATCCCGTTCAATGCCAGCCGATCGATATGCGGCGTTAGAAACTTTTCCTGTCCGAAACAGCTCAGATCTCCGTAACCGAGATCGTCAGCCAAAATAAAAACGACATTGGGCTTTTGCTGTGCTTCAACATGCAACAGGGGAAAAGTACTCAACCCCAAACCTGCGAATAAAAATTTGAATCTAATCATAATGCTTGTATGAATATGAAGGATATTTTTTATGCTCATCTCTTCACGATTTTCGTTACATCGAACGCCGGCAAAGGTAACCCCTATTCCTGCCTTTCGTTGCCATCGGTTTCTTATGCTTCGCATTGCGTGGGATCGGACGGAATTTTGTTGAATTTTGTCTTCTTTGTCCTGCTTTTAATTTACATTGAGTGTAAACCTATTTCAGGACGAGACAGTATTTTAGGACAAGACACCTATCCATCTCCGCACCTTCCTCGCACCAAGGCCGTACCTTCCTCGCTCCATCCTTGCATCAAGGTCATATCACCTTCCCATCATCCTCGCACAAAAACTGTTCCGCCTCCTCCTCTGTATCCCGCACTACATGCGGCAAATAGGCAGATTCGCTTTATGACAGTTTTTCAAAATCCGATGTTGTCGTCCCTGCCTTGAAGCGAAGGAAGAGCGAAGAAGGAGCGAAGGAAGAGCGAAGAAACGCCTCAAACCATACTACGAATTTAATGATTCAACAAATGTATCCTCTTTTTTCCTAATTCCACAACTAAGAGCATTTTTTAAAAAATCTTTATCGTAACATAATGAATAATGATAGTATCGTAATGGTATCAATTACAAGATAATATGTTCCAAGGAGTTTCTTCGATTCCTATTGTGTAACAGCGATTCAGCCAGGTCTTCCGAATAGTCATTGCCATAATCATGGATATGGCTAAACCATCTCTATCAGATCGCCACCTGACATGGTTTAGCGAACTATTGCTTATAAATAGGAAATAATTTGATCCATCTGTTCCGATATCATCTTCAGACGAGTTCTGTCACCACCCCCGACTTCGGCCGTCAACCATCCTCCGCCATAATTTATTTCCTTCAATGCCTTCATGACCACAGGCCAGTTGTTGTCGCCTTCCAAAAGTTCGACGTTGAAACCTGCCCATAATCCTTTATTGTTCATCAGTTCGCGACTGAACTCTTTTGCATGAAGTTTGACTATCCGGAAATTCAGCGTCTTTATCCAATGTTCAGGCCATCCGTAACGCAAAACGTTTCCGATATCGAAATACCATCCGATCAACGGATGGTTAATCTCGTCGATAAAACGTTTCGCCTCCAACGGACTCAACAGAAAATTGTTCCACACGTTTTCTATACCGATCCGGATGCCGGTTTGTTCAACGTGGGGTATCAATTTACGAATGGAATCCAGTGAAGTGTGGTAGGCTTCCTCGTAGGATACTTTCTCGTTTACTACGCCGGGTACTACCAAAACGGTATCGCCACCGAACTCTTTCACTTCCCGTAACGATTGCGAAATCGAGTCGATGCATTGCTGCCTGACCACCCGATCGGGATCGGAAAGGGGTTTCGACCAGTGATCCTTGTTTACCGCACTCGGTAACTCTATACCTGACCTGGATTTTGCATCAAGAATTTCCGACATCGTGAATTCGGTCGGACTGTTCAATTCTATCCCGTCAAATCCCAAATCTTTGGCAAGTTTGAATTTGTCGACCAACGACAGATTTTCTTTTATCATTCCGAATCCCAACCCTTTCTTCAGGGTAACTTCACGTTCGGACTTTACCCGGGAAACCGAAGCCGATGCAAAGGGTGCCATCGAGACGGCACCGACAATGCATGCTGCGGATTTGATAAATTCTTTTCTGTTCATCTTCGTTTTCTCATTTAAAACGGGTGATGCCGGGAACGGCTACGGGAATATCGTATCGGGTATCCCACGACAAATTTTCGGGAAACAGAACCTCCTCAGAAGCAAGCGCCTGTTCCAATGTAATGGTTTGTCCTGTATAACCCGCCATGCGACCGGCCAAAGCTACCAGATTGGAGCGCGTCATCCATTCTCCGTCATTCACGGGTTTCCCGGCTCTGATGGAAGCGAACAATTCGTCGTGTTCCTGTTGATACATGCTCCTTGCTTCGGAACGTTGATAAGCATCCGCTTCCGTGAATTTGGTCTCATCTTCGTACTTCCAGGGATTTTTGCCCCTGATTTCGTGAACTCCCGTCCGACAATCCACAACGCATTTCCCTTCCGTCCCTACAAATTCGACTCCGTAAGAAGGGGCGGTATCGGATTGCTGACGACAGAAAAAGTAGGCTTTGGCTCCGTTCGGATACTCGTAACACGTGGCAAAATGATCATAGACGTTGCCGTATTTCTTGTCCACCCTTTTTTGTCTGCCCCCGCTTCCGGTTACCCTCACCGGCAGAACGTCTCCCATTGCCCACTGGAGCATATCCAGACTGTGAATGGCTTGCTCGACAATATGATCGCCCGACAGCCAGTTGTAATAAAGCCAGTTTCGCAATTTGTACTCCATGTCCGTCCATCCTTCCTGTCGATCTTTATACCATAACTCACCGGTATTGTATGTCGCCTCGGCCGTGAGAATCTCCCCTATCTGGCCGTTCACTACGCGCTTGAATGTCTCCCGCTTGGGAAGGTGGTATCGCCAGCAGAAGCCCGACACCAACGACAGGCGTTTCGATTCTGCCTTCTTGGCCGCTGCCATAACCCGGCGCAGTCCGGGTGCATCAACGGCAAACGGCTTCTCGCAAAAAATATGTTTGCCTGCATTCACTGCTGCCTCCAAATGAAGGGGACGAAAGGCCGGCGGAGCAGCCAACAACACTACGTCCACATCCGAATCGATGAGCTTTTGGTAAGCATCGAGACCTACGAATTTATGGTCGTTGCTTACCTGAACCTTTTCTTTCAATTTCGCTTTAAGCGTCGCATACGATTGTTCCAAACGGTCGGAAAAGGCATCCGCCATAGCTGACAATACTACGTTCGGATCGGCATTCAGCGCCTCTTCGGCAGCTCCCGTTCCTCTGCCGCCGCAACCGATCAACCCTACCTTTAACGTATTGCTGTTCGAGGTCCGAAACGAACCCGATGCCCACGATAAATCCTTCGTGACCGCAGCACCCAGCGTGGCCAAGCCCGCAGTCCTGATAAATTGTCTTCTTGTAAATCCCATAATGTTTCGATTTCATATTTTGATGAATAGCTTTCGTTTATACAGCAAATAACAGACAAACCAATTGAGAAACCAACCCATCGTCAGAATTGCAACTTCAACAAAAGTCCGCGTTGTCCAACCAAAAAGCAGGTTAATCCATGGACCGGTAAAACTATGAGCGGCATCTTCAATGAAGCTGTGAAATAGATAAATAAAAATCGGATTCATCCCCACCACCACAGCGAAGGTAGTCCACCGTTTATGACCTTTTAAATCGATAATCCAATATAACAGGGCAAGCATCAAAATAGCCCACCCGCCGCTGATGAATACGAAAGAACTCGTGCATATCCTCTTAATGACGGGGGAAACAGGGGTCAGAGCATATCCCACAACCAATGCCGACAGTCCTCCCATGATCAGAATTTTCAGTTTTTTATTCCCTGAAAATCCTTTCTGCAACAATTGTCCGCATAAGGCTCCCCAAATGGTATGGGCAGCTGAAGGAATGGCATTAAAAGAAGCCCAGTTATCGCGGCTGCCGGGTGCAATGAACCGGTTTACCAAATCACCAAATGTCTTACCCTTCACAAAGGGATCAACCCCTTCCATGGGAAATAACCGATAGAGAACTTCCGTCACCAAAATAAGACCGATTGAAACCGTCAATTGCACGGACCATCGGCTGCGAATCAGCAAAAAGGCAATGAAATAGGTAAATCCTATCTGAGCCAATACATTCTGAAAAGTAAGATTGAAATTTTCGATGCCCGCATCCAATGTAATCCCTAACAGGATCAATATAATGGAACGCTGAGCTGCATGTTTTGTGAGTTCGCTCCACGTTTGACCACGCGACAGCCGTCGTGCAACGGAAAAAGGAATGGCAACACCCACAATGAACATGAAAAACGGTTGAACCAGATCCCAAAGATGGAAACCTTCCCATTCGGGATGTGTAAATTGTGTAAAAACGGCATACGCTATCGTCCCCTCGAATTGGGGACGGGCAAAATAGTGCAAAACACCTCCATTTACCAATAAAAGCATGGTAAATCCACGGAAAAAATCGAGCGACACCAAACGCCCTCCCTCTCGCTCCTGACGATTATCTTGGGCTTGATTCATATGTTCAATTTTAGTTTAAAAGCACATTAATTTCGATAAAAAAGCTTTTTACATAATCATGCAAATCAGTAATTAGTCGATCCTTAAAAAAGTCTGTTTTTTATCGGACACTGTATAAAAGTTTGGGCAAAGGAGCAATCGAAAAATGAAACAAAGAAAATCCTCTTTGAGTTTTTCCGTCATTTTCTTCAAATTCCAAGCCAAAGCAGTCAATAAAGCGTTAATTTGTATCCCTTTACGCCCATGAGGTAGTTCTGTTCCATTCGGAAATCTTTTGCCGGATGTCCGATTATCGGTTCAATGCCGGCTCTTGACCTGAACTTCTTGCGTTTCCGGTATTTTTGATAGGCCGTATTGCTTCTTCTGCTCTTCACTCATTTTCCGCTCCAATTCCCGTATCTGCCAGGCTATCGTCTTCAACCGTTTCTTTGCCTTCTTCGCTTTTTTGGCTCGCTTGGGATGTGTCCCGTTGTACGTATCTCTGAGTAATTGTTTGCTCTCCCGGTGTAACGTCGGCGCCCGTCTATCCCTTCCTTTCCTGCGATTGTGTTGCATTTGTCGATCACCTTCTTGCTTAATTTTGCATCCGTCGGAAAGGTGGTATTGTTTTGTTGTACGGTTGTGTCGGACAATACCGATTTGGATTCCTTCTCTGCCTCTTTCCCGTGAATTTTCACACCGGAGGCAAAAATCTTTTCATTTCCCTTCCTCTCCGATCCGGTTGCGGAAATGGACAAAATCGCCCGGATCAAACGGAAACTTATGCTCAAAAAATATACTCCCACAGAAATACCGGAAGCAACCATCACGTACCCGATACTCCGGCAAACGTTCATCTCCCAAATTGTACAAATGCTTGAGCAACATGCACCCCTGCCATCATGCGTATCGGTACACTCGGCGCTCCCTTATCCGAATAATAAACTCCCGGCTCTTTCTCGAAATAACTCCGGTCTGTCTTGTTTGCCGACAGAACCAATTCATGATTCATATCGATAAAATCTTCCAACATAGGACGAAATAAATCCCGCCGGTCTTTTTTCGGCGATTTTCCTGTCATAATTCGCAACTTTTTCCCCGGAAAGATAACCGATTCGGCAGATATAAACAAACATTCTTGGCGCTATTTTATTGATATTTAATCGAATATGGTGAATTTAAGAAGCGACTGAATAATACACCATCGGGGCCATTTCAAAATCTTATTTTTCCAACTTGAATGGAGACCCTATTTTTGAGGGCAATAAACCTTACGGGATACTATTTTTTAAATAACAAACTTAAATTTACAAATAATTATGTTCATTCGAAAAAATTATTTTTTCTTGATTTTTGCGGCA
>DBPW01000025.1:2510-4302 GCA_002305015.1 Bacteroidales bacterium UBA1410 | reverse complement strand
GCATTTGCAAGTTGAATTCAAGAATCAATAAAATCGATACTTTTTAAAAATGCAATTACATCATCAATATCCTCGTAAGGTCCAAAGAAAAATCTCTCCATTTCCAATCTTTTTAAAATTGGTTCTTTGCTAGCAAATATATTTTTTACAATTGACTTTATTTCTGATTGTAAACTTGTGTTAGATTTAGCTTTATCAAGTAATTCGTGACATAAGTAATCTGGATTCCGTAATAAGAAGTCTATTTTTTGTATTCTTTGCTCACTTTGAAAAATCTTTCTAACATTAGGTAATTCATTATCAGTATGTGGTTCACTGAACACATATAGAATCAAGAAAATCCTTAATCTGTCCTTATAACTTCTTATTTTTTCGTTTTCATCCATATTGTTAGTCTATCTGTGTGCGTCGGCAAAAATTTGGCTCTTTTGCAAGCTGAAGCATCGGCTTGTGGGTTAGGGCTTGCAAATGTGCCAAATGTGCGTTGGCATTTGTTGCACGGTCTTTCTTAGCATGAAACACAACATCTTAGTGTTTTATTCGCCGTTATAGCCCACCAAAGTTATTGAAAAGAAGTTGATTCACAAATTTTCACAAAGATTAATTTAATATGATATCAATAATGGCAAATAAAACTAGTTGAACGGAACCTATTGCTATGGGAAAAGTATTTATGGGAGGTTGGCGTTTTTGCTTGATTTGTGTTAATAAGTTCCTATAAAAGCTCTTTTTCAAGTACATGATTGTTTTTTAATCTTAGACCGTCCACGTAAATGCATAATTCTCCCTGTATGATTTTGCTCATCATCCATACGAGTTTTGTCATTAAATGGAAAGAACGCTTTTGTTAATTATCAGAATTATCCTGGTTCCATGTGTAAAACATTGCATGCCGGGCTTGCCATTAATTTCCCTTTTTTGCACTTTGCGCAAATAATCGGGTCCTTACCGGATATTATTTGTAAAACTTCCATTGCAAGCAGTCCTGTAAGTCTTGAAAAATAGGTTGGGGTGGGCAACAGTGAATAGCATAAATTGAGCTTTGTTTTCCTTTTGCAGATAGCCATGAATCCGAAGTAACGTATTTTGCTAAATCCACATGGAAGGACATGCTGCATGAATCGCCGTATAAACTCCATAGTTTCCAGGGTCATTGTTTTTCTTGCACCTCCTGCCTTGTTATCCCTATAGCTGAAAGTAACCTTATCATCTTTGTAACCCACCATACGGTGGTTGCTAATTGCCACACGGTGTGTGTAGTTGCCCAGATAACGGACCAGATTATCGGGTGAAGCAAACGGTTTTTCTGCATAAACCACCCATTTTTTAGCGTAGCATTTTGCTTTTATGGTCTGAAAATCGGGTGTATCATCCGGAAGTTTGATCTCCTTCCTGAATACTGACTCCTGCAGTAGCCGACATAAAATACCCCTGAAAACGGTGCTGAGCACTTTTACCGGGACAAAAAACTTTTTAGCACTTGGTACCCATTCCATTCCATCATCGGATACTCCTCCGGCAGGAACAATGGTATGAATATGCGGGTGATAGGTCATTGTTTGGCCCCAGGTGTGTAACAGGGCAACAGCTCCGGCCTCTGCGCCTAAATAATGCGTGTTTCTGGCACATTGCATCAGTGTTTGTCCGGCTGCTTTGAAGAGCAAGGAATAAGCAATCCTCTGATTGATATAAAACAGTTTGTGCAGACACGCGGGTATTGTGAAAACAATGTGAAAATGTTTTACCGGGGGGAGATCAGCCGCAAGTTTATCCACCCATTGCATCCGTTTTA
>DBPW01000025.1:0-2497 GCA_002305015.1 Bacteroidales bacterium UBA1410 | reverse complement strand
GTACGACAGGCAATAATATCTTCCATTGCTTTTTGCTGTACGGCACAAAGTGTGTTCTCGGTCAGGAAATCGTGTCTCTTATCCCGGAAAATGTCAGCAATCTCTATGATTTGCTTTTTATTCTCCATAATGATAGATCAGAAAAGTGTTATATCATCCAATGGAGAAGTAAACTCGCTGGTTTTGATATGGGCTACATGCAGGTAAACAGCTGTGGTCTTCAATGAAGTATGACCCATGAACTGCTGTATCTGTCTCAGGTTTACACCGGCTTCCAATAAATGGGTGGCAAAACAATGACGCAATGTATGAAACGATACCTCTTTTTTTATTCCGGCATTTTTAGCACTGTTTTTCACAATATACTCTACAGTTCTTTCCGACAAGGGTTGTCCTTTACGCCCCATCGGTTCGAATAGATAAGTGCTTGGTCGTTCCAATTTATAATACATTCGCAGCACTTCGAGTGTTTTCCACGAAAGAATGGTATATCTGTCCTTCTTCCCCTTTCCTTGCACGATACGTACTTGCATACGCTGTGAATCAATGTCGCGTGGTTTGATTTGTAATACTTCCATCCTGCGAAGTCCCGCAGAATAAGTAAGCATTAGAATGGCTCTGTGCTTTATGTTGTTTGTTACCGTGATCATGCGTTGCACTTCCTGTAATGACAAAACTATGGGGAGTTTTTTCTCCTTGCGAGGCCGTCTTACATGGAACTCTTCCCATTTGCGATGGCAGACGTCTACATGAAAAATCTTGAAAGCACTTATAAGCTGGTTTACCGTGGAAACGGAAATTCCTTTTTTTGTAATCAGGTAATGTAACCAGTTTTTAAAGTCTTCGGTGGTAACCTCATACAGCGATTTACCCAAGTCTTTTTCAAGTTTTATGAGCAGGCTGCAATACGTCTTAATTGTACGGGGACTGTAATTGCGAATTTGCATCTCCTTGATCTGCAAACTCTCGAATGTTATGTTTAGATTCATAATGATAATTAATTGAAGTTATTACGCTTCAAAATTATCACTATTCTAATTTACCGACAGGTTTAGTTCAACGGTTGAGTGTAGCAGCAGTAAGGGATTGCGGGCTTAGTTCCTATCAAGCTACTCCGAAGTTAATGCGGGGTAGAATGCTTGAATACCACTAAAACCCTTATTGCTGCTACACTTTGTTAGCGTTTCGTGCATTATTTTTCCTTATTCGTTTTTCCTTTTTAGATATTAGAATGACACGCTGGTTGAAATGTTAATTTACGTACTTGTTCGTTAATTTCCTTATTAATAGTCTTTACCAAATAAAATATCAAGGTATCGAAGGAACAGTAAGCCTGATGGGTAATCATCCTGCGTGTTGAAATAAAGAATGACCGTACAGTCCTTTTCGTTGCTATGATACATTGTGGAAGTACAGCCGGCTAAATCGCCGCCATGTCCATAGAAGCTTTTTCCACAACGCATTATTCCTAGTCCATAGGTAATTTTACCCATCCATAAATCCGGACGTCCATAAAAATTTTCAGTTAGACGTTTTTGCTGAAGTGAGCTTGAGAGAAAATCACCGCGCACCAATGCCTCCACATATTTTTGTAATTCTCTTGGGTTTGAGTAGGCAGATCCCGCAGCCCAACCCCATGAGATATCATAATGCTCTGTAACATCCGTGTAGGTATTGTCAGTGTTGATGTCATATCCTCTGCCATGATTGCCTGGCAAATCCAATCCCTGAGTCAGAAATCTAGTACTATTCAAACCCAAGGATTGAACTATCCGATTGTTTATTTCAGTTTCGAGCGAGTTGCCGGTCAATTTTTCAATCAATTTTCCTATAATGAATGTATTGGTATTGGAATAATGAATATCTGTTCCAGGCTCAAAATAAAAATTATGTGAGAACCCCAGATCAATTAGTTCCTGAGGTTGCCATACACGGGAAGGATTAGAAACCATGGATTGCCTAAATACCGGCATATCTTCCGAATAATTGAAAATACCGCTTTTCATATCCAGAAGCATGGCTATCGTTATTTTATCTGATTGCGGATAAGCGGGATAGTATTTAGAAAGCATATCGTTCAACGACACCTTGCCTTCATCTACCAACTGAAGCAGCACGGTACATGTCATGGTTTTTGTGTTGCTGCCAATCCTGAAATTAAAACTACCATCCATCGGCAGTTTATTAGGAATATCACTGTAGCCAGCGGTATAGAGCCAGTCGATTCCCTTTTTATGGTCAACCACCAGTGCCACAATACCGGGAACCCTGGTGTTTTTAATAATAGAATCGGTAACAGCTTTCATCTGGTCGATAAGTAGTTGGTTTGAATTGACAACAATATCCTTTTCGCATGAGATAAGAGAGAAAATCGTTAGTAGGATGACGGAAATGATTGTTAATTGGTTCTTTTTCATTGTTCTTTTATGTTAAGCGTTTGAATTTTCTATTTTCCTGCAAAATGATTTATTCTTGAGCTGAATTCAACTTGCAAATG
>DBPW01000034.1 GCA_002305015.1 Bacteroidales bacterium UBA1410 | reverse complement strand
ATATAAACAATTTACGTATGAAAAGAAAAACTTACAATTCATGGTTCTAACCAAAGTAATCTTGGAAGTACTTCAAGAAAGAAAAACTAACAGGGAAATCGGTCGGAAGTATGAGATTTGGGTGAGTAAGATATGAACCTGGAAGAGTCAATTTTTATCCAATTCGAGTACAGTTTTTGAAAAGGGGCTTCAAAAATTGAAGATGATGAAGAGAAAGATGCTCCATTTAAGAAAATTAGCTAACTTCAATATACAATAACTCCTTTTCATGGAGTTCCCATAATGGCGGCTTATTTACAAGGTCCGGATCATGAAGTAAATCCCAAGCGATTTGCCGATTATGCTGGAAAATGGATCTGCATGCTATGGGATCACGTTAAATTGTCGATAAGACGCACAAGAAAGGGTCAGACAATTGGCAATGTATTTCATAAAAAGATTCCGTCGAAATATAAAACAGGAGAAAATTTATCTTGAACCGTCTGACAATGGTTTGGAATTATATCATAAAATAAGGAATTTAATGAATTTTATAACGCTGAAAGATTCTATCAATCTCAAGAATATAAAAATCCGGAGCAATTGCATCTTTTAACTGCGTAGTCCCATGAGTTGCCCAATTGGGCAAGTGGTATGACTAACTTAAATTAGTATAAAAATTGTATAAGAAAAGGAAGCAGATAAGTAATTCCGGGATTTTTTTTGATAGTACTTAAATTTTAAAATTTAAGTCGTATATTTGAAAGCAATTTATTTAGTTGTAAAAATATAAAAGAGGTTTTTTTTAAATACGACATATCGATTGGATTGATGATTAATTGAATGGATATATCTTTGGGTGGCAAGTGAAGATAATAACCCTATTTTTTAAAGAAAAAATATCATAATAAAATGAAGACTGGCTATTTTGTCGCTTATTTTTTAAGTGCAGCGATTTTGTTTTTGTTTACCAATGTTGATTTCTTCCGGCAAGGGGAGCGAAAATCGGATTCGGGGAAGATTCGAATTCTTTCCTATAATATACGCAATGGAATAGGAATGGATGAGGTGCCGGATTACGATCGTATAGCTGGTGTGATCAGGCGAATCGATCCTGATTGTGTGGCTCTTCAGGAGCTGGACAGTGCCACGGAACGCAGCCAAGGCAAAGTGGTTCTTGACGAACTGGCAAAAAAGCTCGACATGCATGCTTCTTATGGTGCATCCATTGATTACCGGGGCGGTAAATACGGAATTGGCATATTGAGCAAGGAGAAGCCGTTGCGAAAAGTGACCGTACCACTTCCGGGTAGTGAGGAGAAAAGGAGCCTGTTGGTGGTTGAATTGCCCGGTTACGTGATGTGTTGCACCCATTGGTCGCTTACCCCATCCGATCGATTATCTTCGATTGATATAATTAATAAGGTAACTGAGAAGTATACGACCAAGCCTGTTTTTCTGGCCGGCGATTTGAATACAACACCGGAATCCCCCGAAATCGCTGAACTCGCAAAGACATGGGAAATACTGAATAACCCTTCTCGGCCAACTTTCCCTTCGGATAATCCCCGTAACTGCATCGATTATATCTTTTTCAAAAAGAATCCTTTATTCCGTATCAAGGTTTTGCAGACCTGCGTTGAAAATGAATCGATGGCTTCGGATCATCGGCCTGTATGGGTTGATGTTCAACTTTCGGAAAAATAAAAAATCATATCCATTACCTGAAATCGAATATAAAATCGGGTATTTTGATCCGGATAAAGCAAAGTAATGAATATGATTTCGATGAATAAAAAAAAACATGTAAAAAGATGAAAACACACCGGAGAATAATGATTGCTGCCCTATGTGTTTTGGGCATGTATGGAAACGGAAACGCTCAAATTCAAAATGAAGAGGTTTATGAATTTCCCAACCTTAATGAAGAGAATTACCGTTATCACATTAATATCCCCGATATTGACGGATACAAAACGCTTAAATGCGACTTTCACGTTCATACGGTTTTTTCCGATGGCAAAGTATGGCCCGACCAACGGGTGAACGAAGCGTGGAATGAAGGGTTGGATGTAATTGCCATTACTGATCACATCGAATATCGTCCTAATAAGGGAATTGTGAAGGGAGATTTTAATACGTCGTATGAAATTGCCAAAAAACGAGGCGATGCTCTTGGGATGATGGTGATTAAGGGTGCTGAAATTACTCGCGAAAAACCATTGGGACATCTGAATGCTCTTTTTCTTCAGAATGCCAATAAACTCGATCTTCCCGATGCGCTTGATGCTATCGACGAAGCCGTAAAACAAGGAGCCTACATCTTGTGGAATCATCCTGGATGGCCCAACGATACCTGCACTATATATCCTATCCACAGGGAATTGATTGCCGCCAATAAAATTCACGGCGTGGAAGTATTCAATTCTTCGGAAGAATATCCGAAAGTGATCGATTGGTGCAACGAATTCGGACTTGCTCCTTTTGCCAATACGGATATTCACTATACCAGTGCCAATCTTTACCGGGGCAGATTCGTGCGCCCAATGACCCTTGTCTTTGCAAAAGAATATACAGAAGAAGCAGTGAAGGAAGCGTTATTTGCCGGACGAACGGTGGCTTGTTACAACAATATTCTTTCCGGGAAAGAAAAGTTCCTTAAATCGCTCATTAAAGAATCCCTTTCTGTAAGGGTCATCAACGAAGGAAATGGAACCATCGAAATCACCAATCACAGTGATATTGCTTATCAAATCCGATACGGAAATCTGATGTATGCCGTTCCTCTGTATCCAAATCAAACAATGAGGGCAAACATACGTTCCGGCAGTGAGGTGACTTTTACGAATTGTGTTATCGGGAAAGATAAATATGTAGTGACCTCTCTTTGGTAAAAGCAGATTAAAAACAAAATTCAATATAATATAATTAAGACATGACAACCAGAAGACAATTTTTAAAGACAGTCGGAGGCGTAACGCTTTTGACTATTGTTCCTCGTAATGTGCTGGGCAGGGGTATGATAGCTCCCAGTGACGAGTTGACGAAAGGGATAATCGGTGTTGGCGGCATGGGGCGGAATCACATTCCCTACGACGGCACGCGTGTAGTGGCCATGTGCGATGTGGACAAGAATCACTTGAAGGAAGCTGCCGCATTGGTCAAAGACAAAATAGCCCTTTATCACGATTTTCGCGATTTGATTTTGGACAAGAACGTGGATATCGTTCATATTGCCACGCCACCCCATTGGCATGGCATTATGGCAGTTGAAGCAGCCAAGGCGGGGAAAGACATTTTCTGCGAAAAACCCATGACCCGTACTATTGGCGAAGGGAAACGCGTGATGGAAGCCGTGAACCGGCATGGCAATATTTTCCGGTTGAATACGTGGTTTCGTTTTAAAAGTACGTTTTACGGTTTGGGTACTCCCGTGAAACCGTTGAAAAAGCTGGTCGACAGCGGCATGCTTGGATGGCCGTTGAAGGTTACCATCAGCAAACATACCGGTTTCGACTGGAAATTCTACTGGGTCGGCAAAACCCATTTGGAATCCCAACCTGTGCCGGAGGAACTCGATTACGATATGTGGTTGGGCCCGGCACCTTATAAGCCGTACAATGCCCATCGAGTGCATCAGACTTTTCGCGGCTATTGGGATTACGATGCCGGAGGCCTTGGCGACATGGGTCAGCACTACATCGATCCGGTTCAATACTTGTTGGGTAAGGACAATACCAGCCCCATAAAAGTAGAAGTGGACGCACCTCAGCAGCATCCCGACGCAGTGGGGACATGGCGTTCCATTACCTATACCTACGAAGACGGCTGCCAAATCGTACTTTGGGGCGGAGATTACGGAAATCCCGATACTCCGTATATTGCCGGACCCAAGGGAAATGTTTATAAAAATTTTGTTTGCGACATACCCGATTGGGAAAAGAAACTTGCCGAATATCCCGAGCCGGAACCGCAGAACGACAATTTTATCGAATGCGTGCGTACCCGTCAGAAGTTTGCTTTGAACGAAGTAAACGGATATTATTCGGCCACCATCGTCAATATGGGAGGCATTGCTTTGCGCTTGAACCGTACGTTGCATTACGATCCCATCAAGCAAGAATTCGTGAACGATCCGGAAGCAAACCGCTTGCTGAATCAGACCACCCGTTCACCCTGGAACATTTAACCCGCAAATTGATGAAAAGATGAAACAGATAAAAAAATACATAGCGTTTTTGGGTGTCTTTCTGCTTATGATGAGCGGAGCAAGGGCTCAGACACCGCAACACAGAACCAACTCTACCATTGTTGCCGATGTGTTGGCACAACTGCCGGCGCAAAACCAATCCCGGTATAACCAACTGATGAAGGATCTAGTTTCCACCGGAGAAGAAGGATTCATGAATTTGATCGGCAGACTTAATCCTCCGGGAAACGAAAGCAACGAAGCAGTGGATTATGCCATTAGCGGATGGATCCATTTTGTCGCCAACGACGACACCCAACGGGCAATTGCGGCAAGTGCTTGCGAAAAAGCGTTGCAACGGCCTCTTGACAAGGAAATAAAAGCCATGCTGATCCGTCAGCTCGAGCTTATAGGCGACGACAGCAATGTAGCTGTGCTTTCGGCATTTCTTACGAATGAGCGGTTGTCGGGTTCGGCATCTCAGGCATTGGCACATATCGGTACGCCCGCGGCCGCCGAAGCCCTCCTTTCGGCTCTTTCGGAAGCCGGTACGGATCGGATGAAAACAACCCTTGTCAATGCGTTGGCACAAACCGATTATTCGCAAGCCGAACCCGTTATGCTGGAATTGTTGGGCAACAATCCTTCAGGGGATTTGGAAAAAGTACTTTACGATGCCCTCGGCAGAATAGGAACAAAAGCCTCTTTAAAACCGTTGAAAAGTGCTGCCGAACAAAGGCAATATGCCTACGGAAAAGCCAATCCTACGGCTGCATATTTGGCTTTGTTGAATCGGTTGGCCGAGAGCGATCCCGGTCTTGTGAAAAAAGAAGCCGAGAAATTTCTTTCTCGGGCAACAACGTTGCAAAGACAGGATCTAAAGGCTGCTGCCGCAGGATTGCTGCTTTCCCTTCCTACAACGGATAAGACCGGTTTATTGAAAAAGGCATTGAAGGACGGCAATATCGTCTATCTGACGCAAGTGTTGAATTCCTACCCTTATCATAATGATGAAAAGGCAGTGAAGCTTATACTGAAATCGTTGTCTCCGAAAGCGTCGCCCGATGTACAAATTGCCATTCTTTATTGGATCGGGGATCAAAAAGTGACCCCCGCCGTTTCGCACCTTTCCGATTATCTGAATACATCGGACAAAGACGTGCAGAAAGCGGCTGTCTATGCTCTGTCGAAGATAGGTGGAGAACCGGCACTTCTTTCATTGGTCGGTTTGCTGAAAAGTAGCGACGAAAATGCCGTAATGTTGGCAAAAGAGGCTTTGGCAGGTTATGCAGGAGATATTTCTGCTGCGTTGTCATCGGTTTTTGATGATTGCGGCAAACAGGGAAAGATTGCCACACTGCAACTGATAGCAAACCGACGGCTGCACGATCGGTACCGGTTGGTCTACAACCAACTGTTTACAGATGACGAGCCTGTGAAAACCGAAGCGGCGAAAACCCTTCGTTATGTGGTAACCGAAAAGAACCTTCCCGAACTATTCGAATTATTGGAACAAACCGACGACAAGCATCTCGCATCCGTTCAACAAGCCGTGAATGCTGCTTTGTCGTTGCTTTCTCCGGAAGAGCAAATGAAACAAGTGATGGAAAAAATGAATGCTTCCGATAAAAAATATGCATATTATGTTGCGTTGGCAAACAGCGGCACCCCACAGGCTTTGGATTTGATTATGAAAGCTTATCAAACCGAAACGGGAAAAAACAAACAGGCAGCTTTCGATGCGATCAAACAATGGAAATCGTTTGATGCCGTATATGCTTTGCAAGATATTGCCCGAAGCAGTAAAGATAAGGGAGAAATTACGCAAGCCGTGGATGCCATTATCGAAAAGGTGGCATCGTCCAACAAGACCGGTGCGGTAAAATTTCTTTTTCTGCGCAATGCCATGGAGATGGCACAGACCGTAAAACAGAAAAACGACATCCTGCGCTTGCTCGGCACCACCGACATGTATCAGGCCATGTTGTTTGTAGCTCCTTATATGGATGATCCCGTGTTGAGCGAATCGGCAGCACAGGCAGCCATGAACATTGCCCTCAATAACCCGTCGTTTGCAGGTTCCGAAACAACTGCCATACTAAATAAAGTGAGCAAAACGCTGAATAATCCCGATGCCGATTATCAGCGTCAATCCATCCGGAAATATTTGTCGGAAAATCCTACCACAGGCGGTTTCGTATCGCTTTTCAATGGCAAGGATCTCGAAGGGTGGAAAGGCCTGGTGGGCAATCCCATCACTCGTGCCAAGATGAGCGAGAAAGAATTGGCGGAAGCTCAAGTCAAAGCCGATCGCGAAGCTTTTAATGATTGGAAGGTAGTGGACGGCACCATTGTTTTTGAAGGCAAGGGTTTTAATAACCTCTGTACCGTTAAGCAATATGGCGATTTCGAGCTGTTGGTCGATTGGAAACTTTTCCCGGGACCCGAACCCGATGCCGGCATTTACCTGCGGGGCACACCTCAGGTACAGATTTGGGATACGTCAAGGGTAGACGTAGGTGCACAGGTAGGTTCCGGCGGATTGTACAATAACCGGGTCAATCCGAGCAAACCGTTGAAGGTTGCCGATCTGAAAGTAGGTGAATGGAATACGTTTCGCATCCGCATGATTGGCGATCGGGTATCGGTTTGGTTAAACGGCGAATTGGTTACCGACAACGTTATACTGGAAAATTATTGGGATAGGAGTCTGCCTATTTTCCCGATCGAACAGATCGAGTTGCAGGCTCATGGCAGTAAAGTGGCTTACCGGGATATCTACATCAAGGAATTCGAACGTCCACAGCCGTTTCGCTTGTCGGAAGAGGAGGAAAAGGAAGGATTCCGGGTTCTTTTTGACGGTACCAACATGCATGAATGGACAGGGAATACAAAAGATTATGTGTTGGAAGACGGCAATATCGTGATGCATCCGAGCAAAAGTTTTGGAGGAAACTTGTATACCAAAGACGAATTTGATAATTTTGTGCTTCGTTTCGAATTCATGCTTACTCCGGGAGCCAACAACGGGTTGGGTATCCGTACGCCGATGGAAGGCGATGCCGCTTATGTCGGCATGGAAATTCAGATTCTCGACAACGAAGCGCCTATCTATAAAGACCTGCAGCCTTATCAATATCACGGCTCGGTATATGGGGTGATTCCGGCCAAGAGAGGGTATCTGAAACCGACAGGCGAATGGAATTATCAGGAAGTGATTGCCGATGGCGACCACATCAAAGTGATTCTCAACGGCACCACCATACTTGACGGGAATATCCGTGAAGCAGCCAAAAACGGCACGATGGATCACAAAGATCACCCGGGATTGTTCAATAAAAAAGGACATATTGGTTTTCTGGGGCACGGATCGGAAGTAAAATTCAGAAATATTCGAATAAAAGAGTTGAAAAATCAATAAATCACGAATGACAGAAAAAACGAATCAGTATTCTTACGGCAAGGCCCAACTATTTTGGTTGGTGACCTTGCGCGTAATTATCGGGTGGTATTTTCTTTATGAAGGACTGGCCAAGGTAATGACTTCCGGTTGGACGTCGTATGGTTATCTGATGGATTCTCAGGGGTGGTTTGCCCCGCTTTTTAAGGCACTTGCACAAAATCAAGCCCTCATGCCTGTTGTTGATGCATTGAATATGTACGGATTGATCCTGATCGGATTGTTGTTGGTTTTGGGGTGTTTCGAAAAGATCGGTTATATCGGCGCCCTTTTATTGTTGGCGCTTTACTATCTTTCGCATCCTGCGCTCATTAATGCCGAATACCTGTTTCCTCCCGAAGGATCTTATTTGTGGGTAAACAAGAATATTGTTATGATGGCTGCAGTGGCTGTTCTTATGGCATTTCCAACAGGCAAAGAAATTGGGTTGGACCGAGCCATTTTTAAGTGCAGTAAAAAATAACGTTTATGGCAGAAGACAAAAAGAAAAAAAACATCTCTAAAGGCAGACGTGAAGCATTAAAGACGTTGGCTACCGTTCCTGTTTTGGGAGTAATGGCTTACGGAGTATATAAAAAGGAGAAAAACGAACGGTCGAAACGTCTGGCGGCCGATATGTTTCGTTTTAAGGAAAAGCCGGTTCCGCCACCTGTCACCGACGGGAAAAGGATACGTATAGGAATTATCGGTTACGGTATCAGAGGAAAAGACTTGATGAATGCATTGGGATTTTCAACTCCCCAACATGTGGAAGACTTGAAAACGGCATGGAAGAGTAATGCTCAGGATAGTCGGTATAAAGACTTCATGGAGCAAGAAGATTTAAACGTTGAAGTAACGGCCGTCTGCGATATTTTCGACAAACATGCCGAAGAGGCAATGGCAGCGGGAGCCAACATTCATCGTGAAGGATTGAACGGCAAATACGGACCGACACCGAAGCGGTATCGTCATTACAAAGAACTTCTTGCAGCCGACGATGTGGATGCGGTGATCATTGCTGCTCCCGACCATTGGCACGGCACCATGACGATAGATGCGCTGAAGGCGGGGAAACACGTCTATTGTGAAAAGCCGATGACCTGGACGGTCCCCGAAACCTATATGGTGAGAGAAGCGGTCAGAGCCGGCAATCGCGTTTTTCAGCTGGGACATCAGAACAGACAGATTGAGACTTACAACCGGGCAAGGGAAATTGTGGAGAGAGGATTGCTGGGTCCTATTACGTTGGTAGAAACCAGCACCAATCGCAATGACCCCAACGGGGCATGGGTTTATCCGATAGATCCGGAAGCCAATCCGAAGACGATCGATTGGAAGCAGTTTGAAGGTGATCCTGAACGAGTCAAAGAATATTTGGATTACATGACTTCGGCAGGACTCGCAAAGTATATCGGTCCCGACAGCAGAGACAAGTTCAGTCTGGAGCGTTTTTTCCGCTGGCGCTGCTGGTGGGATTACAGTACAGGTTTGAGCGGCGATTTATTGACCCACGAGTACGATGCTGTCAACCAAATTCTTCACCTGGGCATTCCCGATTCGGCAAGTTCCTCCGGCGGTATCTATTTTTTCAAAGACGGACGCACGGTACCCGACGTATTGCATACGGTTTACGAATACAAAGATCGGAATCTTTCCCTGCTCTATTCAGCCACGTTAGCCAGCGAATTCAGTCGTTCGCGTAAAATCATGGGACATGATGCTACGATGGAGATTGGGAGCACCCTTTCTGTGACCGTCGATCCCCGGTCGGAGCAGTATAAAGATCAGATTGAGAAAGGAGTGGTCAAACCCGGTCAGCCTTTCTATACGTATACACCCGGCCAAAAAGATGTGGATGCGATTTCATCCGCTACGCAATTGTATTTTGCACAAAGGGGTTTGCTGTATTCGTATGTTAATGGCAAACGGTTCAATACTACTTTTTTACATATTAAAGAGTGGTTGGATTGTATTCGTGCAGGAAGAAAACCGTCGTGCGGAATAGAAGAAGGTTTTCAGGAGGCCATGACGGCACACATGGGTACTCGTGCCTATCTCGAAGGTCGAACCATGTATTGGGATCGCGATAAGGAACAGATTGTAAGAGGATAATTAACAAAAAATATATCCCCGCTTTCCAAAAAAATAGGAGGAAGGCGGGGATTTTTTCGGCAAATTATTTTTCTAAAAATTTTTCGCTAGTTCCTCGGCTTTTCGGATGGCTTCGTTAACGATGGCTTCCACATCCTCACCGATCACATCCAAATTGGAAGCAGATAGGGTGGTATAATCCGTAACGCCGAAAAGCGCCATCATGGCTTTGATATATTTGTCGCACATTTCCCATTCAGCAGCCATTCCTTCGCTGTAATCACCGCCGCTGGTGGTGATGTTTACGGCTTTTTTCCCTTCACATAACCCGACTGCACCATTTTCGCTGTATTTGAAGGTAATGCCGGGAATACTGATATAATCAATGTATGCCTTCAAAATGGCAGGAACACTCAAGTTCCACATCGGTTCGGCAAAAACATATTTGTCTGCATCGCGAAATTGGTAAGCATACTTGGCGGTGATGTCCTTTTCGTTTAACATTTCTGCCGAATGTTTGGCGACTTCTTCTTCTGTCAGAAAATGAATATTTTCTTTGGATAAGTCCAGCGTGATGACGGCATCTTCGGGATGATACTTTTTATACGTTTCGACAAACCGATCAGAAATCCTGAAGGTTCTCGATTCACCTTCCGGCCTTGCATTTGCTTTGATATATAGGACAGTACTCATACTAATATTCTCCTTTGTTTTAATTGTTTTAATGTTAGATTCCTTGCCGACAAATGTAAGAAAAAATATTTATTTTTCTGTGCGTTTGGCTTCCTGCCAGATTTCTTCCATTTCTTCAAGCGTCATGTTTTTCAATGTTTTCCCCTGCTCTTTTGCTTTCTTTTCCATGTAGTTGAAGCGATAGATAAATTTTTGATTGGTACGCTCCAGGGCATTGTCAGGGTTTACTTTGTACAATCGTGCGGCGTTGATGATACTGAAAAGCAGATCACCAAATTCTCCTTCCATTTTATCGGGGTTCGATTCATCGATTTCTGCCTTCAATTCCTCCCATTCCTCTTTCACTTTTTCCCAAACCTCTTGGCGTTTGTTCCAATCGAATCCCGCATTTCGTGCCTTATCTTGTATCCGATAGGCTTTTACCATCGACGGCAGCGCATCGGGAACGCCTCCCAGGATGGTTGAGTTGCCTCCTTTTTCTTTGAGTTTGATTTGTTCCCACGATTTTTCCACTTTGCGTGCTGAGTCGGCTTGCGCATCGCCAAAAACGTGTGGGTGACGAAATATCAGTTTGTCGCAGAGGGCATTGCAAACATCAGCAATGTCGAAAGCTCCTTTTTCTTCTCCAATTTTGGCATAGAATACCACATGAAGGAGTAAATCGCCCAGCTCTTTTTTTATGGCTTCGTCGTCGTTTTTAATGATAGCCTCGGCCAATTCATACGTTTCTTCTATGGTATTCGCTCTGAGACTTTCGTTGGTCTGTTCGCGATCCCAAGGGCATTTCTCCCTCAATTCGTCCATCACATCCAATAGTTTCCCAAAAGCTTCCAGTTTTTGTTCACGCGTATTCATCTCGTTCTCTTTCCTTTCTTTACAAAAATTTGATCGTTTGTTGTTGATTATTCCTTATATCGATTTGATACTATATATCGATTTTATACTATTGTCGGTTTGAAGATTAGGCTCCGTCGAAATATCCGTTTGATTGATTGGGGCGGTTCGATTGCCTTTTCCTGTAGTTTCTTAATCCTGTCTGCAGAAATTCGATATATTTTTCCACATTTTCGTCATAGGCATACGAAGGACCAACAGGTTTTCCTTCGTTGTCCAATGCTACGTAATAGGGCTGTGCATTGGCTCCGAATTTATGGCGCTGCAGATAGCTCCATTTGTCGCCGATGGTTTTCAGGCGGGTGATTCTTCCGTTTTCTTCCACTTCAATCACCTCCGGCAGTCGTGTTTTGTCGTCCACTACCAGCGTAATTAAAACGTATTCGTTGTCGATGATGTTTTTTACGCGAGGGTCGGTCCACACCGATGCTTCCATTTTGCGGCAATTTACGCAACCATATCCCGAGAAATCGAGCAATACCGGTTTTCCGGCTTGTTTAGCGTAAGCCATACCACTTTCGTAATCGGTATATTTAGGACGCACCTCCCCATCGTATAAACTAAAATCCTGCGTGTACATCGGTGGTGAGAAAGCGCTGATTGCTTTAAGCGGTGCGCCCCACAGCCCGGGCACCAAATAGATGGCAAAGGCAAACGAAAAAATAGCCAGGAATAAGCGGGTAATCGAAACATGTTCTACCTTGTTGTCGTGGGGAAGTTGGAGTTTTCCGAGCAGATACACCCCAAGCAGGGCGAAGATTACAATCCAGAGCACGAGAAATACTTCCCTGTCCAGGATACCCCATCCGTAGGCCAGATCGGCAACCGATAAGAACTTCAACGCAAAAGCCAGTTCCAGAAAGCCGAGGACTACTTTTACTGCGTTCAGCCAGCCACCCGACTTCGGCATGGTTTGCAACCACGAAGGGAAGATGGCAAACAGCGCGAACGGGATGGCCAGTGCCAGTGCAAAGCCAAACATGCCGACAGTGGGTGATAAGATGTTCCCCCAAGTGGCAGCTTCTACCAGCAATGTTCCGATAATGGGACCGGTGCATGAAAACGATACCAGCACCAGCGTAAACGCCATAAAAAAGATGCTGAGCATTCCCGAAGCCGAATCGGCTTTCGAGTCCATTTTGTTAGTCCACGAAGCGGGCAACACCAGGTCGAAACCGCCGAAAAACGAAATCGCAAATATCACCAGCAAGGCAAAGAAAATGAGGTTGAAAACTGCACTTGTTGCCAGATTATTCAATGCACTTGCGCCGAAAATGGCGGTGATCAGCAATCCTAAAACCAGATAAATCACAATGATGGCTACACCGTAAACAATGGCTTGTGAGACGGCCTTTTTGCGGCTTGCTGCGTTTCTTTTCAGAAAGAAGCTGACTGTCATCGGGATCATCGGCCACACGCAGGGCGTAAGCAGTGCAATAAGCCCTCCTATAAATCCCGAAATGAAAATCCACCACAGCGACATTTCGGACACGTTTCCTTCCATCCCATAGGCTTTTAGTTCTTCGATGACCGGCGTCCAAAGTGGATTTTTTTCGATATCGGCATAGCCTGTTGTTATAGGAGCAACCTCTTTGGCAACATCCACGGAATCCCTTGCGGAAAGGGTATCATCCATGAGAAGAGGTTGAGGACTAGGGGGGGGAGTTGTGTTTACTGTCGTTGATGCAACGGTTTTTGGCAAGTCGTTGGCTGAAAAAGCAAAATCGATAGGCAAAGGCGGTGTGCAGGTTTGTTCGTTGCAAGCTTGTGCTCGCACGTCGCCTTCAAGCACGAACTCGTCTTTATTGGTAATTCTGAAACGTTGTACGAACCGGACTGTTCCGTCAAATGTGCCGATATTCATTTCGAAAACGGGATCGAAAGCTACATGGGGTTTCTTGCCTTCGGCATGGAATTTTCCGATCGGAGCGGCTCCTTTCAGTTTATCGATGGTCAGCGTTGTGGGAGTAGGTCCTCCTTCCGGAATTTCCGTATCATACAAGTGCCACCCCGCTTCGATAGTTGCCTTTGCTATCAGACTGATTTCTCCGTTGCCGTTATCTTCGAGAGAAAATTCCCACGATACGGGATTTTGTGCTGCCGCATACGAAAGGAAAACAAGCAGGGAAACAAGAGCGGTTGCGATCCTTTTCATTTTTTGTGGTTTTACCGGTTTTGGTTGCGAAAATACGAAAAGTTTTGTGAGAGTACGATTTTTTTGACTGTTTTCTCATGTTGGTTTTCTATTTGTGCAAAAATTCGGTTTTATTTGGAGCTTGCTATATTTATAACCGTTCAACAAATGAATAAGGCTTTTTTCAACGCATTGTTTTTGTAAAAAGGAAGAATTCTTTCTATAAAATCGATAAGTTATCCTTATTTTTGCCCACAGATTCCGATAGGTAACATGAACAAAAAGAAAATCCTTATTACCGGTGCCAGCGGATTCATCGGCAGTGCGGCTGTGGAAAAAGCACTTGCATCGGGTTACGAAACATGGGCAGGCGTGCGCGTCGGCAGCAATAAAGCTTACTTGCAAGATGAACGCATCCGTTTTATCGACTTATCTTATGCTAATAAAGACGATCTTGTGAAGCAGTTGCAATCTTTTGCTGCCGAATACGGACGATTCGATTACATTGTCCATACAGCCGGGATCACAAAAGCATTGCATAAATCCGATTTCGAGCGCGTTAACTATTTATATACGAAAAATCTTGTCGATGCACTTGTCGAAACTCGAAATGTTCCGGACAGTTTTATTTTCATCAGCAGTTTAAGTGCGTACGGTGTTGGAGACGAAAAAGGATATACGCCTATTTCTGTCCATCATATCCCTCATCCCAATACGGCGTACGGACGAAGCAAATTGTTGGCGGAGAATTATATCAAAAGCATTCCCGATTTTCCTTACGTCATATTGCGTCCGACCGGTGTTTATGGCCCGCGCGACAAAGATTATCTCATCTTGATGCGGTCCGTAAAAAGAGGCATTGCCGTGGAAGCCGGATTTAAAAAACAGTGGTTGACTTTTATCTATGTGGAAGATTTGATAAAGGTTATTTTCGACTGCATCGAAAAAGGGATTCGAAGAAAAGAGTATTTCGTAGCCGATGGCGATTGCTATAGCGATGACGAATTCAACAAACTGGTGCAGCAAGCGCTCGGCAAAAAGCATGTTCTGCGTCTTAAGGTTCCGCTTTGGATCGTAAAACCGGCCGCGTTCATAAATGAGAAAATAGCGGCAATGGTTGGCAAGCCGACAACGTTCAATACCGATAAGTATTACATCATGAAACAGCGTAACTGGTTGTGCGATATCACGCCACTTCAACATGATCTTGGATTTCGTCCGGATTACCGGCTGAAGGAGGGTATAGAAAAAACGGTTCGGTGGTATAAAGAAAACGGATGGTTGTGAATCGTTGATGGAAAACATAAAATTAAGAACAAATAACGCTCACGCGGAAGAAACTACGGCTTAATTTGTTATTTTTGCCCTTTATAAAAAACATAGAATGAAAATTGCATTGATCGGTTACGGTAAGATGGGGCATGAAATCGAAAAAGTTGCCCGAGAAAGAGGTCATGAAATTGTTTGCATTATCGATATAAACGACGAAGATAAGTTTGATTCTCCCGAATTCAAAAGTGCCGATGTGGCCATCGAGTTTACCTCTCCACAAAGTGCACTTCGCAATTACCGGAAAGCTTTTGCTGCCGGTGTTCCTGTGGTATCGGGAACAACCGGATGGCTGCAACATTTGGATGAGGTGAAACAGCTTTGTGAGAAAGAAGGGAAAACGTTTTTCTATGCCTCGAATTTCAGTCTTGGCGTAAATATCTTTTTTGCGGTAAATCGTTATTTGGCAGAAATCATGAATCGGTTTCCCGATTACGATGTGCGGCTGGAGGAAACGCATCACATTCACAAGCTGGATGCCCCGAGTGGAACGGCCATCTCGTTGGCAGAAGATATTCTTGCCCGTATCGACCGAAAAGACAGTTGGGTGCTCAACGAGGCTCATTCGCCCCATGAATTAGAAATAAAAGCATTTCGCGAAGACGAGGTGCCCGGCATCCATACGGTTATTTACGAATCGGAAGCCGATACGATCCGCATCACACACGATGCCAAAAACCGTAAAGGCTTTGCTTTGGGTGCAGTGCTGGCGGCTGAGTTCACCCAAGGGAGAAAAGGCTTTCTGACGATGGAAGACCTGTTGAAGTTTTAAATAAAAAGATTTTTTATACATACAATAAATATGACACTGAAAGAACGCATCTCCAAAGCCACTCGCGGACAATGGATAGGGTTTTCCGTCTGGTCTTTACTTTGGACCCTTTTTTCCATTTGGTATGGCAGCGCTTGGCTGTTGTTGCTCATCATCCTGTTTTTCGATATTTACATTACAAAATATATTCATTGGACGTTCTGGAAAAAATCGAAGAACGCTGCTTTCCGTAAAGTGATGGAATGGGTCGATGCCATTATTTTTGCCCTCGTTGCTGTGTATTTCATCAATACTTTTTTCTTTCAAAATTATCAGATACCGTCTTCATCACTCGAAAAATCATTGCTGGTAGGTGATTTTCTTGCCGTCAGCAAACTTAGTTACGGTCCTCGAGCTCCCATGACGCCGCTATCGTTTCCGCTGGCGCAACACACCATGCCGGTAGTGGGTGGAAAATCGTATATCGAAAAGCCGCAGTGGAAATACAGGCGTTTGAAAGGTTTTGGTAATGTACAACGCAACGATATCGTGGTTTTTAATTTTCCTGCAGGCGATACGGTAGCCCTGAATATGCAAGCTGTCGACTTTTATACCCTTGCCAAATATAATCCCAACGGAAGTGCCGGTATCAGGGCAGATAAACAAACGTATGGCGAGGTAATCTGGCGGCCGGTTGATCGACGCGAAAACTATGTGAAACGATGTATCGGATTGCCGGGCGAAACCATTCAAATGAAAAACGATACGGTGTATATCGACGGAAAAATTATCCCCCATCCCAAAATGGCTCAACACAATTATTATATTCAGACGGACGGAACCCTTATCGCTTCATCCGTTTTTGAAGATTTGGGCATCAGTAAAAGCGATTATTTGGGTGTGGATAATTTCGGGCAGCCTATTCCAAAATATCAGGATTTGACCCATGTCGACAGTTTGAGTGCCGTTCAATTGGGATTGAAGCAATACAACGGTTCTTTCGGCAAATTGTATGGTCCTATGCCGATGACGGACGAGATGGTCGAAAAAATGAATGCGAAGCCTTTCGTATTGGTGATAATAAAGGAAAAGGAGCAACCCGGAGCGGGATACTATTATCCGTTGGATTACGAAACCGGATGGACACGCGATACATATGGCCCGCTTTGGATACCGAAAAAAGGCGCCAAAATTACTTTTGACGAGGATGTCGATTTCAAGGTGGCTGCCTATGAACGTTGCATAAAAAATTATGAGGGCAACGATTTTGCATACCGTAACGGAAAAGTGTATATCAATGGACAACAGGCCGATTCGTACACTTTTACGATGGATTATTATTTCATGATGGGTGACAACCGTCACAATTCGGCCGACTCACGCGTGTGGGGTTTTGTTCCGGAGGATCATATCGTTGGTCAGCCGATTTTGATTTGGCTTTCTCTCGACAAAGATAAAGAATGGTTTCACGGCAAAATCCGCTGGAAACGGTTGTTCAGGAGTGCTAAGAGGTAATGGATTCCGTTCTCTTGTCGTCGTTTTATTTGGCTCCTGTTCAATATTTCAGCAAGCTTTTTCGTGCCGAAAAAGTGTGTATCGAAATTCACGATATCTATCGGAAACAATCCTATCGGAATCGGTGTCTGATCGCCGGAGCCAACGGCGTCCTTCCCTTAAGTATTCCTATCGAAAAAACGGAAGCCGAGAAATGCGAGATGAAAGATATCCGCATTTCCGATCATGGAAACTGGAGGCATCTGCATTGGAATGCTCTGGTTTCGGCGTATAATTCCACTCCTTTTTTCGAATATTATTGCGATGATTTCCGGCAGTTTTACGAGAAAAAATATACCTATCTGGTTGATTTTAACGAAGATCTTCGTGTGTTGATTTGCCGATTGCTCGATATACATCCCCTAGTAACGTATACCGAACGTTACATCGAAACGGTTCCCGATGGAATGATGGATTTCAGAGAAACCATTCATCCCAAGCCAAGTCGGCAGAAACCTGATCCCAACTTCAAGGCAATTCCTTATTATCAGGTGTTTAGTGAAAAATATGGATTTCTGGAGAACTTGAGTATTGTTGATCTCTTGTTTAACATGGGGAATGAATCGCGTTTGTATTTATAAGTACTTTTTAACCGAAAATCGCTATCTTTGCATCTTATAAAAAGCAATTATGGATAAGAAAGTGCGCGTTCGTTTTGCTCCCAGTCCTACCGGGCCGCTTCATATCGGCGGCGTTCGTACGGCATTGTACAATTATTTGTTTGCCAAGCAGCATCAGGGCGATTTCATTCTTCGTATCGAAGATACCGACTCCCAACGGTTTGTGCCGGGAGCAGAAGAATATATTCAGGAAACCTTCGACTGGCTGGGGTTGGAGTTTGATGAGAGTCCCAAAAAGGGGGGGCAATACGGTCCTTATCGACAATCGGAGCGAAAAGACATTTACAGGCAGTATGTTTGGCAACTCTTGGAAAAGGGGAAGGCTTATATCGCTTTTGATACGCCCGAAGAGCTGGAGAAAAAACGCAAAGAAATACCCAATTTTCAGTACGATGCTTCTACACGGAACCGGATGCGTAATTCACTTTCGCTCTCAAAAGAAGAAACGCAGGCACTCCTCGACAGTCACTCACAATATGTGGTTCGCATAAAGATAGAACCCGGTATCGATATCACGGTCGACGATCTTATTCGGGGAAAAGTAACCATTAATTCCTCGGTATTGGACGACAAAGTGATTTATAAATCGGCCGATGAATTGCCTACTTACCATTTGGCAAATGTGGTGGATGATCATCTTATGCAAATTACCCATGTAATTCGGGGTGAAGAGTGGTTGCCCTCGGCACCATTGCATGTGTGGTTATACAAGAGCTTCGGTTGGGAAGATTCCATGCCGCAGTTTGCCCATCTTCCCTTGTTGCTTAAACCCGAAGGGAGCGGAAAGCTAAGCAAGCGTGATGGCGATAGATTGGGATTTCCCGTTTTCCCGTTGCAATGGAAAGACCCAAAAACGGGCGAAATTTTCTCAGGTTACCGCGAAAGTGGTTATTTGCCCGAAGCGGTAATTAATTTTCTGGCTTTGCTGGGATGGAATCCCGGAACAGAACAGGAGATTTTTTCGTTGGAGGAGCTTATCGGTGCATTTTCGTTTGAACGATGCAGCAAAAGCGGCGCACGTTTCGATTACGAAAAAGCACGCTGGTTTAATCATAAATATATACTTGCCACGCCGGATGAGAAAATTGCAGCTATGTTTATGCCGGTATTGAAAGAAAAAAACATACCTGCCTCGCGCGATTATGTAACCCGAGTGGTGGGGTTGGTGAAAGATCGGGTGAGTTTTGTGAAAGAATTATGGGATCAATCGTCCTATTTTTTTGTAGCTCCAACGGTTTATGACGAAAAGACGGTTCGAAAACGCTGGAAAGCCGAAACACCCGATCAGATGCGTGAATTAATCGGTATACTGGAAAAAATGGATGATTTTTCTGCCGAAAACCAAGAAAAAGTCATTATGAAGTGGATTCAGGACAACGGATATCACCTCGGCAACGTGATGAATGCTTTCCGCTTGGCTTTGGTTGGAGAAGGGAAAGGTCCTCATATTTTCGATATCACCGTTTTGCTGGGTAAAGAAGAAACTATTTCCCGTTTAAAAAAAGCCATTGAAACTATTCCAACGCCTCATGTATAACCTCGCTATTCACTTATATGCTTTTTTTGTTCATTTGGTTTCGCCTTTTCACAAAAAGGCAAAACAGATGGTATGTGGTCAGAAAAATACGTATCGCATTCTTCGTGAGAAGATAGACCCTAATGAGAAATACATTTGGGTTCATTGTGCCTCGCTCGGTGAGTTCGAGCAGGCCCGACCTATGATCGAGACACTGAAAAAAGAATATCCCGCATACCGGATATTGCTTACCTTTTTTTCACCTTCCGGTTATGAGGTACGAAAAGAGTATGCATTTGCCGACATTGTGTGTTATCTGCCTTTCGATACCCCTAAGAGGGTGAACGCTTTTTTCAATTTGGTTAAACCAACGCTGGCCGTTTTCGTTAAATATGAATTTTGGTATAATTACATTCATGAAGCTTATCTGCGAAAGATTCCGGTCTATCTGATTTCGTCCATTTTTAGAGAAAATCAACCGTTTTTTAAGAAAAACGCCGGACGTTACGGAAAGATGCTGCATTTTTACCGAGAGATATTTGTCCAGGACAAGCATTCACAAGAATTATTGAACCGACAGGGTATTACTTGCGTGACGGTTACGGGCGATACCCGTTTCGATCGGGTGATTGAGATTCGACGCCAAGCAAAGGAGCTGCCTCTTGTGCATGCCTTTACGGCGGATAAAGAAAGCGATGGGAAAATGGTTTTGGTTGCAGGAAGTTCATGGCCTCCCGATGAGGATATTTTTATCGATTATTTCAATGCCCGGCCACGCTTAAAATTGATCATCGCTCCGCATGAAATACACGAATCGCATCTTCGGGAAATCGAAAGAAAACTGAAACGTCCTTATATACGCTATTCTGCTGCCACCGAAGAAAACATTTGGGATAAGGATTGCCTGATCATCGATTGTTTCGGTTTGCTCTCTTCCATTTATCGCTATGGGGATATTGCTTATATTGGCGGAGGATTCGGTGCAGGTATTCACAATTTGCCCGAAGCGGCGGTTTATGGCATTCCGGTGATTTTTGGTCCCAATTACAAAAAGTTCCGCGAAGCACACGACCTTATTGAAAAGGGTGGGGGATTTGTTATCCATAATGAGAAGGAATTCAACGAACTGATGGATTATTGGGTAAAGAATCCTGAAACTCTTTCTGAAGCAGGGGCTAAAGCTGAGAATTACATCTTGAGCAATGTCGGAGCCACGCGACAAATCATGCAAAAGATGGCAGCCGATTTATAATTGCTGATTTATACGATACGTTTTCGGCTTTTTTTAAGTTTGTTTTTCCAAACAATCGCGCTTTTCTGTTGTTTAAAATACATAAAGATTTGTAATGGAAAACGTTAATACTTTGTCTCGTAAAAAAATAAGGATCAGAACACGAGTTTTTGTTCCGATGATCTTTTTGATTGCCATTTTGTTGATCACTTATTTTTTCCCCCGTCAGGGAAAATTCCAATATTCGTTTAGTGAGGGGCGACCCTGGCGGTATGGATTGCTTACGGCTCCGTTTGATTTTCCTGTGTATAAATCGGCAGAACAGCTGAAAAGAGAACAAGACAGCATTCTGGCCTTTTTTGAGCCTTATTATATCATCGACAATCAGGTGATGAAAAATGCCTTGGCCGAGTTCGATGCGGATAGGAATACAAAATCCAATCTCAAAAATCTTGAGCCGGCTTACATTCATTACATTCGTAATAAGTTGACGGAAGTGTACAGTCAAGGCATTATGAGTGTCGAGGATTACGAACGAATAGCTTCTTCTGCTACCCGCTCTTTCAGACTTAAAGAAGGGAATGTGGCAAATTCACGGGATATCGAAAGTATCCTTACCATCCGTTCGGCCTACGAAAAAATTTTGAACGAGAGGCCGAAGCATTTGGATGAAAATAAGCTGAAATCGGCCGATATCAATAATTATCTCAAAGAAAACATTATTTATGATGCTTCCACTTCGGAAAAAGCCAAACGGGAATTTATTCAACAGGTTTCGCCTACCATCGGTATGATACAGGCGGGTCAACGGATAATTGATCAGGGTGAAATTGTGGATGCAAAAACCTATACCATATTGTCTTCGCTCAAGCGTGTAATCGAAGAACGCAGCGGTGGTGTGGGGAGCGATAGTTGGCGACTGGTGGGAGAGTTTCTGCTGGTGTTGATATTGATGGGATCGTTTTATCTTTATTTGCTGTTTTTTAGGACCCGAGAGTTTCGGAATCGAAAAAATGTCACTTTTATGTTGTTGATCATCACTTTTTTTGTGATATTAACAGCCATAACCGTTCGATTTAACCTATTTAATGTCTATATTATTCCTTATGCTATCGTCACGATTTTGATTCGTACTTTTATCGATTCTCGCACCGCACTATTTGCCAGTATTGTAACCATTCTTCTCAGTTCGTTGATGGTGCCTTATCCGTTTGAGTTTATCGTGATTCAGATAACGGTGGCTATGGTTTCTATTTTTGTGCTGAAAGAATTGTCCGAACGTTCGCAGTTGATTCAAAGTTCGTTTTTTATTCTTATAACCTATATTTTGGTCTACCTGGGATTGACGTTATATGCCGAAGGTGATATTAAGAAAGTAAACGGCATGATATTGGTTTATTTCCTTATTAACTTCATTTTCATCATGTTTTCCTATTTGTTGGTTTATATTTTCGAGAAGTCGTTCGGATTTATTTCAGGAGTGAGCATGGTGGAATTGGCCAACATCAATAAGCCTTTGTTGAAAGAACTGTCGGAAAAAGCACCGGGCACATTCCAGCATTCCATGCAGGTTTCTAATCTGGCTACCGCTGCTGCAACGAAAATTGGAGCGAATGCTTCGCTTGTGCGTACGGGGGCACTGTATCACGATATCGGAAAAATGGTTAATCCGGCATTTTTTACCGAAAATCAGGCGCCGGGAATAAATCCTCACGCGGGATTGCCTTTCGAAGAAAGTGCACGCATCATTATCAATCATGTGAAAGACGGAGTGAAAATTGCCAAACAAAATGGGTTGCCTCAGCAAATTATCGACTTTATTGAAACGCACCATGGCACAAGTGTACCGAAATATTTTTATATCTCGTGGAAGAATGTGAATCCCGGAAAAGAAATCAATGAAGAAGTGTTCAGATATCCCGGTCCAAATCCTTTTTCCAAGGAAACAGCTATCATGATGATGGCAGATGCAGTGGAAGCATCTTCACGTAGTTTGCCGGAGTATAGCGAAGAGTCGATTCGTAATTTGGTTAATAAGATAATCGATGATCAATTAGAAGAGGGGTATTTCAAAAAAGCGCCGATAACTTTTAAAGATATCGAGACGGTAAAAGAAGTATTTGTAGATAAGTTGAAAACCATCTATCATACGCGTATTGCTTACCCAGAGCTCAAAACCCGAGTGCAAACTTAAAACAAACGCCTCACCGTTTTTCAACGAAATGTGAGGCGTTTTCCTTATTCCCATTCAATTGTGGCAGGAGGTTTGGACGAGATATCGTAAACCACACGGTTTACTCCTTTTACTTTATTGATGATTTCGTTGGATACTTTTGCCAGAAATTCATAAGGGAGATGTGCCCAATCGGCGGTCATGGCGTCGATGGAAGTCACGGCGCGAAGCACAATGGTGTTTTCATAGGTACGCTCGTCACCCATTACGCCGACCGATTGTATCGGCAGCAGAATAGCCCCTGCCTGCCAAACTTTATCGTATAGATCGGCGGCACGGAGAGCAGAGATGAAGATGTCGTCGGCATCTTGTACAATGCGTACTTTTTCGGGAGTAATATCACCAAGGATGCGAATTCCAAGGCCGGGACCCGGAAACGGATGGCGATAGATGATTTGGGGTTTCATTCCAAGTGCCAATCCGATGCGACGCACTTCGTCTTTAAACAAGAGTCGGAGCGGTTCGCAAAGTTTGAGGTTCATTTTGTCGGGGAGTCCGCCCACGTTGTGATGGCTTTTTATGGTCATGCCCGTGATGGATAGCGATTCGATGATATCGGGGTAAATGGTTCCCTGAGCCAGCCATTTTATGCCTTCTAGTTTGCCGGCTTCCTCTTCAAAAACGTCAATAAACCCCTTTCCGATAATTTTCCGTTTCTTTTCAGGATCGGTTACCCCTTTCAATGCTTCGTAAAAACGATCCTTGGCATCGATACCGATAACGTTTAATCCCATATCCTGATAATCGGCCAGTACCTTTTCGAATTCGTTTTTGCGCAATAGTCCGTGATCAACAAAAATACACGTTAAGTTTTTGCCGATTGCCTTATTTAACAACATGGCAGTAACTGACGAATCTACTCCCCCTGAGAGGGCCAGGATAACTTTATCGTCTTTCAATTGTTCTTTCAGTTCCTTGACGGTGGTTTCGATAAACGAAGCCGGTGTCCAGTCTTTTCTACATCCGCAGATAGTAAGGAAGTTATCCAGAATTTTCATTCCATGTTCCGTGTGCGATACTTCGGGATGAAACTGAACTCCCCAAGTGGGTTCGCCTTCAACTTTATAAGCAGCAATTGTTACTTCTTCGGTTGATGCAATGGTTCGAAAATGATCGGGCAAGCGGAGAATGACATCGCTGTGCGACATCCATACCTGCGAATTTTGGGGCAGATTGCCGAGTAACGGATCGGTATTGTCTAGTATTTGCAGGTGTGCACGTCCATATTCGCGGGTACAGCTTTTGCCGATTTCTCCTCCCGAGGATTGGGCAATAAGTTGAGCACCATAGCAAATGCCCAGCACCGGATATTGGGAACGGATGGCACTTAAGTCGGTTTTAAAAGCATCGGGATCATTTACCGAAAACGGGCTTCCGGATAAGATTACCCCCTTTACGGTTTTATCGTCATGGGGAAACTTATTGTAAGGCACTATTTCGCAATAGGTGTTCAGTTCCCTTATTCGTCGGCCGATAAGTTGGGTTGTTTGTGAGCCGAAATCGAGAATGATTATTTTTTCGTGCATAAATGGGATGGTTTTCAGAGGTGCAAAGGTACAAAAACTTCTGAATTTATGGAATATGGCTTTTCAATAATTCATCAAATTTGATTAAGTTTGTATTCAGAAAAAAATAGAAAATGTACATGAAATCAGATATTTCCAAATCCGTTATTAAGGCGCACGACATCAGACAATTTCAATTTCGGGATACCCCGTTTGTCAAATTGATGAACAAGCGTATCTACAATATATTAATGATTGCTTCGCGCTACGATATGTTTATTTTGCAAGACGACGGTCGTGTAGAAGAGCAGATTTTTAATGAGTATGCATCGCTTAACCTTCGTTATCCACCGCTTTTTACTCAGGTAAGTACCCGAAAAGAAGTCATGTCTGAGCTGAAAACCAATCGTTACGACTTGATTATTTGCATGCCCAATATGGATAACAGCGAGGTATTTGAGATGGCGAAAATCATTAAGGCCGACCATCCTCATATTCCGATTGTGGTTTTGACTCCTTTTTCTAAAAGTGTTACAAAAACATTGGAAAAAGAAGATTTGAGCGGAATCGATTATGTCTTCAGCTGGTTGGGCGATGCCGATTTGCTGTTGGCTATTATTAAGCTCATTGAAGATCGCATGAATGTGGAAAACGACGTAAAAACTGTCGGTGTGCAAACCATTATGTTGGTTGAGGATTCTGTCCGGTTTTATTCGTCCGAACTATCCCTTTTATACAAGTTTGTATTGTTTGAATCGAAAGAATTTTCGAAGGAAGCCCTTAATGAGCATCAACGTATGCTTCGCATGAGGGGCAGACCCAAAATACTCTTGGCACGAAGTTATGAGGAAGCGGTAGATCTTTACCATAAGTATGGAGATAATATGCTGGGGGTTATTTCCGATATGAGTTTCAATCGTGAAGGAGTGAAAGATAAACTGGCTGGGAAAAAATTAGGCGAATGGATTCGCAGTCAAGATAAGTACATTCCTATTATTTATGCTTCGTCTGAAAGCGAAAACAAAAAATATGCTGCCGAAATTAATGCTTCGTTTATCGATAAAAATTCCAAAACGTTTCCTCATGATCTCCTCAAAGTGATAAAGGAAAATTTTGGTTTTGGGGATTTTGTTATCATCAATCCTCAAACCCGGGAAGAGATTTTCAGAATAAAGAATCTGAAGGAATTGCAAAATACTATTCGCCACATTCCTGACGATTCGTTGTATTACCATCTTTCGCGCAACCATTTTTCACGTTTTTTTTATTCGCGTGCTATGTTTCCCGTTGCAGAAATGCTGAAACGAATCGACGTTTCGGAATATGAGAGTATGGATGAGGCACGCGAGTTGATTTATGATGCCATTGTACAGTATCGACGCATGAAAAATACGGGTGTAGTGGCGATTTTTGACCGAGATCGGTTTGATCAGTTTTCCAACTTTGCTCGTATTGGAGAAGGTTCGTTGGGAGGAAAAGGCCGTGGTTTGGCGTTTATGGGAAGCATGGTAAAAATGCATCCTGAATTTAATGCCTATGATAATTTTCCGGTTCTTATTCCGCGTACAGTGGTACTCTGTACAGATATCTTCGATGAGTTTATGGAAACCAACCAATTGTTTCCGCAGGCGATGATGGATTTGTCCGATGAGGAGATTTTGAAACTTTTTCTAAATGCAACGCTTCCGGAAAGGCTCGTCAATGATTTTTTGGTTTTTTTTGATGCCATTAACGGCCCTATAGCCATTCGTTCTTCCAGCCTTTTGGAAGATTCACGCTATCAGCCTTTTGCCGGAATTTATTCCACATATATGATTCCTTTTTTGGATGATAAGCAAGAAATGGTGCGGATGCTTAGCGATGGTATTAAAGCCGTGTATGCTTCGGTTTTTTATAAAGACACCAAAGCATACATGGCTGCCACCCGAAATTTTATTGATCAAGAAAAAATGGCGATTTTACTACAGGAAGTGGTAGGCACTCAGTATGGTTCGCATTTTTATCCGACCATTTCGGGTGTAGCCCGTTCAATCAATTATTATCCCCTTGGAAATGAGAAACCCGAAGATGGCATCGTAAATATGGGGTTGGGATTGGGTAAATATATTGTGGATGGGAATGTAGGGTTGCGTTTTTCTCCCTTGCATGCTTCCAATATTCTTCAGTTGAGTACCTTAGAAATGGCTTTAAAAGAGACTCAAACCCGTTTTTATGCGCTCGATATGAATAATACCATAAAAGAGTTTCTTGTCGATGATAGTTTTAATCTCTTGAGGCTGGGATTGAAAGAAGCCGAGAGCGATGGAGCATTGAGGTATATTTCATCAACCTATGATCCAATGGATCAGATTATCCGTGAGGGCTATTATCCGGGAGGACGAAAAATTATTTCTTTTTCTCATATTCTGCAGCACGGCATGTTTCCCCTTGCCGAGATTTTGGATAAAGTGTTAAAGGTGGGACAACGTGAGATGGGACGCCCGGTAGAAATTGAGTTTGCCGTGAATGTGAAGAATCAGAAGGAAGGTGCTTTTTACTTGTTGCAAGTTCGGCCTATTGTCGATAGTCGCGAAATGGTGTCGGAAGATCTCTCCAAAATAGAAAAAAAGGGAATGATTCTTTATTCTGAAAGTGCTTTGGGGAATGGCATTTCGAATGATGTTTTTGATGTGGTGTATGTCAAGACCGAATCCTATAATGCGGCTAATAATTTGCTGGTTGCGCGTGAGATAGAGAAACTGAACAAAATCTTTTCCGAGAGTGATAGAAATTATATTCTCGTTGGACCGGGTCGGTGGGGCTCTTCCGATCCTTGGTTGGGAATCCCGGTTAAATGGCCTCATATCAGTCAGGCTAGGGTTATTGTGGAGTCGGGATTGGAGAATTACCGAGTAGAACCGAGTCAAGGAACCCATTTTTTTCAGAATCTCACTTCATTTGGAGTAGGGTATTTTACCATCAATCCCTTTTTAAAAGACGGAGGGTTCTTCGACGAAGCTTTTCTGAATGCTCAGCCTGCAGCATACGAAACCGATTTTATTCGGCATGTACAATTCGATAGTCCGCTAACTATAATCATCAATGGCAAAAAGAAAATAGGAGCAGTGTTGAAACCGGGAGAATAACTCTTTACCTAAGGAAAATATACAGTTTACTTCCATTAAGAGAAGTCGGATATGTGTTAATCATAGTTAAAAACGATGCTTTTAAGCATCGTTTTTCCGTTTCACTCATCTATTGTTATGTGTACATGAGATCTCAACCACACAGATTACACTATTTTTTAACTAGTAAAAAAGAAAGTTATTATGAAACCTCCATGTTTGCT
>DBPW01000006.1 GCA_002305015.1 Bacteroidales bacterium UBA1410 | reverse complement strand
TAAATCGAATTTTTCTTGACTAAAAGGGTTTTAACGAAATGCTTCGTTCCCATTACATATTTATGAATGCAAGGGAATCAAGTCAGGAATTTTCTTCCAACATAGCGAAAGATGCTACGCCGTACTCAGGCTTTCAGGCTTTGTTGTCGGCCCTGAAACCAATTTTTTGAAAGCGGAATTTATCTGTTAAGCGTTTTCTTCAAATCTGTCTGTTTTTCCATTTTCCGCTTCTTAAGTAAAGGGATGACATAATCAGCAGAAAAATCCAATACAGATGTTCGGTAGTCCAGGCAATTGCAACGGAAGAGCGCAGATGCACGATGACGAACCACATGTACGAAACATAAAAAACCATTGTTATCAATTCGAAAACCAATGCCGTACGCGTATTACCCGTACCCGAAACCGCGCTAAACAACGTGCCGCCCACACTATAGAAAGGCAGTGCCGAAAGCAATACATAAAGCGGCAACACCGTATCGCCGATGAGCGAGGGATCGTTGGTATAAATTGCAATGACGGCTTGGGGGAATATTGCTACGCAGAGAGCTACAACAACAATTATCGAAAAGCTCATCAGGCAAATACGTTTTACAAGCGAGAGCACCGCATCTTTACGTCCCGCCCCTATCGTATTGCTGACCAAGGTATTGGTAGTAGCCGACAGTGCATTTGCAGGGATAGTGAGAATCATATAAAAACTCCGGACAATATTGGCGACTGCCAAAGGTCGTTCTCCCAAATAGTTTTCAATGAAAAGGAAAAACAACATCCACGTCCCGATAGAAACGACATTCTGAATCATCATGAAAATGGAAATATCGAGAATGCGTTTCATCACAGGCCAACGAAAACGGATGATGTTGAACCCGTATTTTTTGAAATCGATGTTTTTCATGAGATAGATAGCGAAAAACAACATCGATGCAATTTCGGCAATTACCGATGCAAGCGCCGCGCCACCAATCCCCATTTTGGGCATGCCGAAATTTCCGAAGATGAGTGCATAATCGAATACAATGTTCACGAGCGTCATTACAATTGCATTCCAGGTTAACACTTTGGTTTGTGCTATTCCCACGAAAAAAGCACGAAACATGGCATTGGCAAAAGCAAAAAAGATCCCGAAAATTCTCCAGTCGAGATATTCGGTAACCGCACCGGCAATGCGTTTCGACTCGAAAAGCGAAGGGAACCAATGACGGGAAGCAACACTCATCAACGGAACCAATATCGCCGCAAGCATGCTTAAAAACACGATTCCCTGAATAACGATTTCGCCAATTTGTCGATAATTTTGTTCGCCATTGCGGCGTCCTATGAGGATCTGACTTCCCATGCTGAACCCAAATCCGAGTGTAAAAATGGCAATATAGAGCACCCCTGCCAATGCCGAGGCACCCAACTCCACCTCCCCTACACGACCAAGAAATGCCGTATCGATTACCTGCAAAACGTTTTGTGCAAGTAGGCTTAATAAAAGCGGAGTACTGATTCTGATAATTCGTTTATTCGAATACACTTTTAGGGCTATCAAAAAACCGACGACTGCTGTCCACAAACGTCGGTTTTTAGTGGTTGTCTTCTATTTATAATATTGACTATCTTACAGTCTCCTCGGGTGTCATCAGGGCATGACTCATCACAACGACAGCATCCCTGAACTCACCATCCGGCAACATCTATCCGATCTTCATCGAGCGTAACGCTGCCTTTCTAAAGCCTGTAAAGCTACACCACAAAGGTAATTATTTTTTCTTTCTGCGTCTCATCGAATCGCCCGACTTATGCAACTGTTTTCATAAAAAAGGCAGAAGTTACAGGATGAAAAACAGAAAAACCATTTTCAATGGAGAACTGTAGAGAAAATGAAAGTAAAGAATGAGAATATCATTAAATGAATTACCTATGCAACTGATGCATAAATCTGTCTTTCCTCAATTAATTATATCGGAAAAGTTCCATGCCTGAATGTGTTCTATCCCTTCTTTCGAAGAAAAATTCACCTCATCCATTGTCACAACATATTTATCATAATTATCTTTGATGGTTTCCAAGGGAGAATATTCGCGAGCGATTACCTTTTCGTCGATAAGCATATAGCAGCATTGTATGTAGATCATCTTGTCACCTTTTCTGGCAACGAAATCGATCTCCTTGTCTCTGAAAGTACCGATATAAACCATATACCCCTTTCTTCTCAGTTCCAAAAAAAGCAGATTTTCCAATTTGTACCCTACTCCGTAATCAAATCCCGGATAAAGATAATTCTTAAAGCACAAATCGTTAATATAATATTTATAAATACCCGACAATACCTCTTTCCCTTTGATGCTGAAACGTTCTACTTTATGAATCAAAAAGGATTGTTCGAGGTAAGAAATATAGTTTGACAAGGTATCGTAACTTGTTTTCCGTTTTTTCGATTCAAAATAGTTTAGAATGTTGGTGACAGAAATCAGGTTTGAAGCATTATTTACCAGATAAATAAACACGTCCTCAAGCAGTTTGGCATCTTTAATGTTATAACGCTGAATAATATCGCGCAATAATATGGTATCTTTTATAGCCGAAACATAATTCCGTTTAGTTTCTTCGTTAGGAAGCATAAATAATTCGGGTAAAGCACCTGTTTCCATATATTCCATATAACTCTGTCGGGATTTTTGTTTTTTCGTGATTCCTAAATATTCTGCATAGCTAAAAGGAAAAATCTCAAATTCGACATACCGACCGGATAGTAATGTTGCCAATTCCCCCGACAACATCTCGGAATTTGAACCTGTAATAAAAATTTCGCAAGGTTCTGTAAAATTCTGCGAATAGGAATTGACAAAATGCTCCCACCCCTTTATCATTTGTATTTCATCTATAAAAAGATAAAATTTTCCTTTGGGTTTAAAATAAGTTTTATAGACATTTACTGTTTCCTCCAATTCTTTGTAAGTGACCATAAAATCAAACTCTATAAATTCCTTATTGATATAAAAAATGTTTTCCGGCGAAATGCCATTGCTTATCAATTGTGAAGCTATTTGTCTTAGAATATAACTTTTGCCTACACGCCGTTGGCCGACCAATACTTTCACCAGCTTGGTATTCAGATAATCCATAATCTTATCGGTATAATCATGGCGAGGAAAACCTGTTTCCGGAACATTTCCATTCCAAAAATTATACTTGGATAATATTGCAATTTTTTCGTCCATACTCGAAAATTTTTACAAATATACTACTTTTTTCGAGTGTACTCGAATGTTTTTCATGAAATAAAATGGGTCACCACTTCTTCTTCTCAAATCGCCTATGGAGTTGATAAAAATTTAGCGTGCAGGAAGTAAAATATTCAACATTCTCGAAGCAGGAGGCAGGAGAGGTATATTTTTCAGGAGCTTGCATCATTCATAAACAAGTCAGTGCAAACCAACGCAATAGGTGCTGATTTGATCATCGGATGAATAGTCACCTTTATCTTTATGTTCGGATAAGGGGGAAGGTACTCTTTCCTTCTACCCTGTCCAAATAAAGGTGGATCCACAAGAGCAAGCAAACACACAGGGACAAGCAAAATTACAAAAACAGGAGGATAAAATATGATACCGAGAGGACTTCGCAACAACAATCCGTTGAATATTCGTCACAGTGCCGACCGTTTTCAGGGTGAGATTGCCGGCACGGACGAGAGTTTCAAAACTTTTTCATCGATCGCTTATGGTTATCGGGCTGCTTTTGTGATTTTGGCAACTTACCTTTCCCGGGGTTGGAATACCCTCGAAAAAATCATCTTCCATTGGGCACCGCCGACTGAGAACGATACGGAAAGCTACCTTTCCCGGGTTGAAAAGTTATCGGGCGTTCCGCGCGACAAAGAACTTACTGCTGCCGATGGTACAGACTACCTCATGATAGTGGCCGCCATGAGTTTCGTAGAAAACGGACGAAATGCCGACATCGCCCGGGTGATGGCCGGCTTTCATCTTCAAGACAAAATCAACTATCAATGAAACCGTTTCTTCTCTCCGCAATGATTGCAGATTTTTTGTCCGTGTATTTTATAATTTTCTTGCCTGAATGATGGATTTTTATTCCATTTTCGGCAATAACTGTTGTTTATTGCCGAATTAGTGATACATTTCGTAATAAGGACGAGGATGAAGCATAGGAAAAAATCAAAGGGGCATATGAAAATAAAGCCGCTATGCTCCTTTGATTACAAAATAATGATTCTCTCAATAACCCGTATCGGTATCGCTTATTTTTCCTTCTGCATTGTCTGTGGAATTTTGGACGGGTTTACCCGATGGTTGCAATCTGAAAACGATGGGCAAAGTAAACCTCACATCTACGATTTTTCCCTTTTGCCTGCCCGGTTCCCATTTAGGCATCGATTTAATTACCCTAACGGCTTCTTCATCCAATAACGGATCAACACCTCGAACTACTCCCACATCTGCGATGCTCCCGTCTTTTCTGACAATAAAATTACAGATTACTCTTCCTTCAATACCCTTTTCCTGTGCTATTACCGGATACCTGATGTTTTCGCTCAGGTACTTCATCAAAGCGGTTTGACCTCCTGGAAATTGAGGCATTTCTTCTACTACAACAAATATTTCGTCGTTGTCCGTTACCTTCTGCTGTTTCTCATCCTGCACCGTTTCTTCCTGTGAAGAAACATCTCCCGCATCCTTTTTCTGTACACAGTTTGTCATCATCAACAATACGGCAAGAGGCAGTATCATCAGGTATTTTGCCAGCTTCCGCTTTGGCGATTTGTTTTTGTTCATCATCATAATTCGTTGTTTTAATTGTGAAACATTAAAATTATTTACTATCTGTACTGCAGTTTCATGATAAGTCAGTCGTAAAAGGTGGTACTGGTAATCGCGACTGTTTACGCCTTTACGTAAGATTTCGCTATCGGCCAGATATTCCAGATTGATGGCAATTTCTTTTTTCATTAACCACACGATCGGGTTCCACCAGAAAAAAATGCACAATGATTCCGCCAACAGGATATCCAGCGAATGCCACTGTTGTATGTGAATTTGCTCATGCATGAGGATTTGCTTTAATTCTTCTTCGGAATGAACTTCGGTATTGACAAAAATCCATCGGAAGAAAGAAAAAGGCATCATCTTCTCGGATAAATGGTAAACGTTCTGCGTGCCTATTCTTTTCGGAACGCTTTTATGTTTAATACGAAAGATGGTGATGAGCTGCCAAATAAAACGCACCAAGAAAAATGCCGTTCCCGCCATCATGACAAAAAAGAAGACATTCTCCCCATGAAGGGGGAAAAAACGATTTCCCGGGGAAGCATCTGTTGTCTCCGGTGCTATGGATGGTTGGCCGATAAGAACTTCTGCCGCATAGTTTTTTCTCAGGAAAGAAAAGATATTTCCCCCTACTTCGATGGTAAAAAGCGGGTAGACCAGCGAAAAAACAATCGCTGCAAAAAGGTAAAACCGTTTCAACCGCAGAAAAGTGTCTTTTCTCAACAATCCTACGTACACGAGGTAAAACATCGTTAATGCAATGTTTACTTTAACCAAGTAGATGAAAAGCGTTTCCATTTTTTCGAAAATTAAAAGTAGACGGTTTATACATCCAAAGAATCCGCTCCCGCTTTATTCCTCTTTTTTTTCGATAAGACGAATAATTTCGGCCAGTTCCTCCTTCGTTATCTTTTGTTCTTTTGCAAAGAACGACACCAACTCCTTGTACGAATTATCAAAATAATTTCGTACTACTCCCGATAAAAAATGCTTTTTATAGGCAGCTTCGGTAATTTTCGGCTTAAACACCTTAACATTCCCAAATTTTCTTTTGGTCAGATATCCCTTGTTTTCCAATTTCTGAAAAATAGACGCCACTGTAGTGTAAGGTGGTTTAGGATCCTCCATTCTATCCACCACATCTTTTATGGCACACTCGTTTAACTGCCAAATATGCAGCATAACCATTTCTTCTTGAGGGGTTAATCGTTCCATAGTTCAATGAATATTTTAGTTATTATGCCAATATCATAGTTTTTACTTGTACGATACAAAATTACGAATATTTCGTAAATAGCAAACTTTTTCGTCGCTTTTTATAGTTAAATAATCACAAATTTCGATTTTGTATTTTTTGACTTATGAATTTGACTTATGATGTAATATGCAACATGCAAATGGCTGTTTTTCGGCAAAGTTGATTCCCCGATTTTAATCTGATGAAAGTTTACCGGGTCGTCCTATCTCCGCACCTTCCTCGCACCAAGGCCGTACCATCCTCGCTCCATGCTTGCNNTATTAAAGATTGTTTTTCTGTTTTTCATCCGGTAACTTCTGCCCGAGAGCTGCAAAAGTTTTCAACGAGCTTGGTTTCGCGGAAAAGTTTTCCGTCGGAAATATCCCAAAACTTTGTGAAATAAGCCGCCGGTTTTTCGAGTACCGTTTCCCGTTTTTTTGAACGTTCGCCGGTCGGCGTAAAGCGCGATACCGGAGGCAGCACTTTCCCAAGAACCGTTCCGGTAGTTTGGATAAACCCGTCGCGAAAAGCATTTCGTTGCCCTCAAACGCATCAAACGTGGAAAGAATGTTTTTCATCCGTTGCAACACATCTTTGTAGTGATTCTGAAACTTCTCGCCCGACGTATCGTAATTGGTCTTAGACATACGGTTATAGTCCCGGAGGGCAGCTTCCGGGAAGAGGAATGGGAATAAGGTTCTGAAATCTTTTCAGTTAATACTGACGAAATTCCGCATTCATCAGGTGTTTTGGAAGAACCGGTGAATAATCCGGCTCCATATTCAACTCTGTTTTGATTTTCATTTTCTCCAATTCATACAAAATCATTGATGTTCGTTTTTACAGCAATGTTAGAATAAACATTCATGTATGTTATAAATTTTGCATTCCCATGCTGAAAATCAGTTTTACTTTTAGCTATAAGCCTTCCATAAAAAATACCTTGTTTGAGTGGAATTTAGGTT
>DBPW01000014.1 GCA_002305015.1 Bacteroidales bacterium UBA1410 | reverse complement strand
TGCTTTTCAGCAGTGTGTTGTGGTAACCCGATACGCGTATTTTGTAGAATTCTTCAAGGTTTGATGAATAAATGGAAAGAAATTTTATGCGCTCGTAAACCGGCAATCGCTCGTCTTTTGCCTCGAGCAATACCCGGTAGTTAAACGACAGCCAGCTTAAATCACGGTTAAAATATCGATAGTTGGAAACATCCATACCTGAATGGTTTTAAAGGTCTTGTACAAAAATAGCGAAATAACTTCAATAAAAAACAGTAATTTTGCTTGAATAAAAAAATTTGTGATGAAGAAAATAGGTTTACTATCCGATACGCATAATTATTGGGATGAGCGATACGAAACGTATTTTGCCGAGTGCGATGAAATATGGCATGCCGGAGATATCGGTTCGTTGGAATTGGCAAACAGGTTTGAAGCACTAAAGCCTTTTCGTGCCGTGCACGGCAATATTGATGATCACTATATTCGCAATATTTATCCCCAACAGCTTCGGTTCACGTTGGAGAATGTGGATGTGTTGATGACGCATATCGGAGGGTATCCGGGTAAATACGATCCATCTGTTCGCTCTCTCCTGCATGCCGATCCTCCTAAACTCTTTGTGTGTGGGCATTCGCATATTCTTCGGGTAATATACGATAAAAAATTACAGATACTCTGTATGAATCCCGGTGCCGCAGGGAAATACGGTATTCATCAGGTGAGAACACTTTTGCGGTTTGTGCTCGATGCGGGAGATATCCGCGATCTTGAAGTGATTGAGCTTGGGAAAAACAATTAGTTTCAGGTAAAAAGTCAACGATTGTTACGACAACCAAACAAAGACAAGGGATGAAGTCGAAACGTAACGAATTGAAGATCGCTCAGAAAATGATCGTACCGATTCCCCCTAAACCGAATATCATCAAGATGCTCCCCACAATGCGGTTGAGCATGATCAGCCCTTTTCGGTTAAAATATTTTCTAAGTCGCGAAACAAACAGGATGATGAAAATCCACCACAACAACGCTCCCACTGCTATTGAAACAATTCCTGCTATTACGGAAAAAGTACCTTCTGCTAGCGGATTGAATTGAAAGCGGGCATACATGGTGATGAATACGAGGATAATTGCTATGTTGGAAAAAGTAAGTAGAAAAGAGGAAATAAAATCTTTTATATAACGGGTTTCTTCCATTTTTTGTTGTGGTGTCCATCCTTTCAACGGATTTGAACGGAATACGCCGAATCCGAATAACAATAAAACAATGCTCCCCACAAGTTGGATTGTTGTTTCGTTTTTAGACAAAAAATCGGAGACCATACCCATTCCTATTAACGTGATAAGGGCATAGGCAAGATCGGAAAGCATGGCACCCATCCCGGTAGCAAAGCCGTGCCGACAACCCCGGTTTAATGTGCGCTGAATACACAGCATGTTTATCGGGCCCATTGGTGAAGCAACGAATAATCCTATAACAAAACCTTTGACGATGATTTCGCCTAATGACATTTTTCCATTGCTCTGTTTTCGTTTGGCAAAGATACATGCAATTATCGTTACATACAAAAAGAGATTTAAATTCTCATATTCGTTCTCTTTTCATTAACTTTGCATTTCGAACAGTTTTATTCATGTGTTTCAACCTAAAAGTAAATAATAATGATCGTTTTTTTCAGAACAGCTTCCCGACATATTATTGCTGTCGATACTTCCATTCCTTTTTCTGAGGAATCAGCGCAACGTTTGAAATGGCTCTTTGGGAATGCAGAAATACTCGATTCTGTTGAGATTGACGAACGATTTATAGGTCCGCGACGCGAAATGATTACTCCCTGGAGTACGTGTGCCGTGGAAATCACACAAAACATGGGAATTACGGGCATCGGTCGCATCGAAGAATTTATTCCTGCAAATGATGACGGCGAATATGATCCGATGTTGCAGCATAGGTACGAAAAACTCGATCAGAAAATTTTTACGATCGATAAAGTACCTGACCCGATTATCTATATTGATGACATTGCTGCTTATAATGAGAAAGAAGGCCTAGCTTTGAGTGATGAAGAGATTGCGTATTTGAATGCACTGAGTAAGAAAATGAACCGGAAACTTACCGATAGCGAGGTTTTCGGATTTTCTCAAGTGAATTCAGAGCATTGCCGCCACAAAATTTTCAATGGAAAATTTATTATTGATGGCGAAGAAAAAGAGAGTTCACTTTTTCAACTCATCAAAAAGACTTCTCGGGTTAATCCCAATAAGTTGGTTTCAGCGTATAAAGATAATGTGGCTTTTATTGAAGGACCAACGATTGAGCAGTTTGCTCCTGCCAATCCCGAACAACCCGATTTTTTCTTTACAAAAGGTATCGACAGCGTACTTTCGCTGAAAGCCGAAACACATAATTTTCCCACAACAGTAGAGCCATTTAACGGTGCTGCAACCGGGACAGGTGGAGAAATTCGCGACCGGTTGGCCGGTGGTAAGGGCTCGCTTCCGTTGGCCGGTACGGCCATTTACATGACTTCGTATCCACGGTTGGAGGACGATCGTCCATGGGAAAACACTCTCCCCCCCCGCAAATGGCTTTACCGGACTCCCGAGCAGATTCTGATTAAAGCATCTGACGGTGCATCCGATTTCGGGAACAAATTTGGACAACCCCTGATTTGCGGATCGTTGTTGACGTTTGAACATGCGGAAAATTATAAGAAATTCGGTTACGATAAGGTTATCATGCTTGCCGGAGGTGTCGGTTATGCTAACAAGCGCGATGCGTTGAAGGGTAAACCGCAACCCGGCGAAAAAATCGTAATGCTGGGCGGAGACAACTATCGTATCGGCATGGGTGGCGGAGCTGTTTCATCGGTGAATACAGGTGAGTATTCGGCCGGTATTGAGTTGAATGCCGTCCAACGTGCCAATCCCGAAATGCAGAAACGCGTATCGAATGTTATTCGTGCGCTGGTGGAATCCGATGAAAATCCCATCGTTTCCATTCATGATCACGGCGCAGGAGGACATTTAAATTGTTTTTCAGAATTGGTTGAGGAAACCGGAGGCCGAATTGAAATGGATAAGCTGCCCATTGGGGACCCAACACTCTCTGCGAAAGAAATTATCGGGAATGAGAGTCAGGAACGCATGGGGTTGCTTTTCGAGCAAAAAGATATTGAGCGTCTTGAGCGCATTTCGTCGCGCGAACGTTCGCCGATGTATGTAGTTGGTGAAACGACAGATAACAAACGCCTTACTTTTGTACAAGCCGATGGTACTTGTCCTATCGATATGGATCTGAGCGATTTCTTTGGAAAACCACCGGTTACCGTTATGAAGGATACCTCAATAGAAGAGAAATATGCTCCTGTAGAATATGATGTGGAAAAGCTGGATACTTATCTTGAAAATGTGCTGAAGTTGGAGGAAGTTGCTTGCAAAGATTGGCTTACCAACAAAGTCGATCGGTCCGTAACGGGTAAAGTGGCACGTCAGCAATGTCAGGGAAAAATTCAGCTTCCGCTGAGCGACCTCGGTGCGGTTGCTCTCGATTACAAAGGAAGAGAAGGTATAGCTACTTCCATTGGTCATGCTCCTCAGGTGGCTTTGATTGACCCGGCTGCAGGGTCGGTGATGGCTGTTGCCGAGGCGTTAACCAATATCGTTTTTGCTCCGCTCACCGAAGGATTAAAAAGTGTATCGCTTAGTGCGAATTGGATGTGGCCGTGTCGTAATCCGGGTGAAGATGCGCGTTTATATAAGGCAGTGGAGGCTTGTTCGGATTTTGTTTGTAAGTTGGGAATTAATATTCCGACGGGAAAAGACTCGTTGTCCATGACGCAAAAATATGGCGACGATAAAGTCCTTGCTCCGGGTACCGTGATTATTTCTGCTGCGGGTGAGGTGAAAAATATTCGCAAAATTGTTTCTCCTGCATTGGCGTATATCAAAGGGACTTATATTTATTATATCGCTTTCTCTTCGGATACCTTTAAACTTGGGGGTTCGGCATTTGCGCAAACCATGGGCAAAGTAGGCGATGAAGCGCCAACGGTACCCGATGCCGAGTATTTTAAACAGGCCTTTGCTGCAATTCAAGAACTTATTGATCGGGGATTAATTTTGGCCGGGCACGATATTTCGGCCGGTGGAATGATTACGGCTATGCTCGAAATGTGTTTTTCAAACACGAAAGGCGGATTGGAGGCTCGGTTGGATAAGATACATCAAGAAGACCTTGTCAAGATTCTTTTTGCCGAGAATCCGGCTGTTCTCATTCAGGTAAAACACCGCCATCTGGTCGATAAAATCTTGAATGATTATGGCGTGGCTTCTTTTATAGTTGCCCGTCCGATAAAAGAGCGTTCTCTTGTCATTCAGAAAGATGGATTCGGCAAAGAATTCGACATTGAAAAGCTGCGCGACGTATGGTATAAAACATCGTATTTGTTGGATCGCAAGCAAAGTGGCGAATATTGTGCAAACGAACGATATGAAAATTATAAGAAGCAGCCTTTAAAATTTGCAATTCCTGCTACTTTCACGGGTAAATTTGATGATTTGGGATTGAATCCCGACAGAAAAGAAAAAACGGGAATCACTGCGGCTATTATTCGTGAAAAAGGCACGAACGGAGAACGTGAAATGGCCTATGCTCTTTTTCTTGCCGGTTTTGACGTGAAGGATGTGCATATGACCGATCTCATTTCGGGGCGCGAAACGTTGGAAGATGTTCAAATGGCCGTATTTTGCGGAGGATTTTCCAATGCTGATGTCCTGGGCTCTGCCAAAGGTTGGGCAGGAGCTTTTCTTTATAATGAAAAAGCGAATAAAGCATTGAAAAACTTCTATGCCCGTCAAGATACCTTGAGTTTGGGTATATGCAATGGCTGTCAGCTCATGATGGAGCTCGGGTTGGTATATCCCGAAATGGGAGATGCTCATCCGAAGATGAAACATAATATCTCCCATAAATTCGAATCTGCATTTGTGAGTGTAGAAATTCCCAAAAACGAGTCGGTCATGTTGAAATCGCTCGAAGGATATAAGCTGGGAGTGTGGGTTGCTCATGGGGAAGGGCGTTTTGAACTGCCGGAGTCGGAGTCGGAATATGCCATTGCGGCGAAATATATTTACAGTGAATATCCGGGTAATCCCAACGGATCGGATTATGCTACTGCCGCTGTATGCTCCAAAGACGGACGTCATCTGGCTATGATGCCCCATCCCGAACGAACTATTTTTCCTTGGCAGAATGCGTATTATCCTTTTGAATACCGTAAGCATGATGTTACACCCTGGATGGAAGCATTTGTAAATGCACGAGAATGGCTTAAAGCAAAAAAGGAAGCAAAATAAGGGTTCTTTGAAATAAATCGGAATTAATGAGATCATACATTTTTGAATATAAGATGAAGGTACGCGACTACGAATGCGATGCTCAAGGGTATGTTAACAATGCCAATTATCAGCATTATTTTGAAGTTGCGCGACATGAATTTATGGGGGAACATGGGCTCAATTTTTATGATTTGACGAGAAAAGGGATCGATGCCGTGGTTTCTCATGTCGAAATCCGATATAAATCGCCTTTGTTCGGGATGGATGAATTTTCTAGTGCACTGAATATAAAGAAGGAAGGAATCAAATATATTTTTTATCAGGATATTATCCGGTTGCACGATAAGAAATTGTGTGCGAGGGGAAAAGTTGAAGTGGTGTGTCTCATTGACGGTAAATTGTCTCAGCCCTATATTTTCGATGAGGCTTTTAAGGAATACCTGGAGTAATGATCATTCATCTTATTTTAAAGTAAATATCAATTGATGGCTCTTACCGAAAAATCCATTTATCAGATTGCTCTTACCCAAATAAAAGGGGTGGGAGTGGCGCATGCACGTAATTTGATGCAGGCAGTTGGAGATGAGGAAGCCATTTTTAGGGAGAGTAAACAAAAACTGGAATTGATACCACGGATTTCAAAACGATTGGTCAATGAAATTCATAACCCGGAAGTGATGAAACGGGCCGAAGAGGAGCTGAAATTTGTGGATAAAAATCGGATCGATTTACTCTTTTTCACTTCTGACGAATATCCTCAGCGACTAACGAATTGCGTTGATGCTCCTATTCTTCTTTATGCCAAGGGTAATGTCGATTTTAATTGCGAAAAGGTAGTGAGCATTGTTGGAACACGTCATGCCACAAGATATGGGTTGGATTTTTGCCGCAAATTTGTGAAAGAACTTTCTGAATTGTTCCCGGATGTATTAATTGTAAGCGGATTGGCTTATGGTATCGACGTTTGTGCGCATCGGGCAGCATTGCAAAACCGATTATCTACTGTGGGTGTACTGGGGCATGGGTTAGACAGAATTTATCCTGCTGTGCATCGGAAAACAGCTGTAGATATGCTCGAGTGTGGAGCGTTGTTGAGCGAATTTCCTTCCGGTACCGAACCGGACAGGTTTAATTTTGTCAGGCGTAACCGTATTGTTGCCGGAATGGCTGATGCTGTGGTTATAGTTGAATCGGCCGATAAAGGAGGATCGCTTATTACGGCCGATATTGCCAATTCGTATTACCGAGAGGTCTTTGCCGTTCCCGGGCGTACAACCGATCGCATGTCACTCGGCTGCAACAACCTGATTTCTTCCAATAAAGCTGTTCTTTTGCAACGTACGGCCGATTTTATCGAGCAATTGGGGTGGAATGTTTCTTCTCAGCCTGTTAAACCCAAACAAAAAGAATTGTTTTTGAACCTTAGCGAAGAGGAAGAAAAAGTTTTCAATGCTTTGAATAATACCGAATCCTTGCATGTAAATTCACTTGCCATAGAGCTCAATATTCCGGTTAGAGAATTGTTTTTTACCTTATTGGAGCTCGAAATGAAAAATGTGGTGAAGGCCTTGCCGGGTGGAATTTATAAATTAGCATAAGAAATTCGATTATTTTTATAACTTTGAATATTTAAACCCCAAAGAAAAGATATCAATAAAAGATGGCATTCCCTATGGGATATAAAATTCCCGAAGATTAAGGGGTAAATCGGGATGCACAACCAAAATTAATTAGAATACTAATTCATCAAATCAATAAACATGGCAGAAGAAAAAGACAACAACAGTGAAAAACTAAAGGCGCTTCGCGCTGCGATGGATAAGATCGAAAAAACGTATGGTAAGGGATCAATCATGAAAATGGGTGACGGAAAGGTGGAAGAAGTTGCGGTTATTTCTTCGGGATCAATCGGATTAAATGCTGCGCTGGGTGTAGGAGGCTATCCTCGTGGTCGCGTCATCGAGATATTTGGTCCCGAGTCTTCAGGGAAAACCACATTGGCTATCCATGCTATTGCCGAAGCTCAGAAAGCGGGTGGAGTAGCCGCTTTTATTGATGCTGAACATGCCTTTGATCGTTTTTATGCCGAGCAATTGGGTGTGGATATTGAAAATTTGCTTATCTCACAACCCGATAGTGGTGAACAGGCATTAGAAATTGCCGAGCAACTTATCCGCTCTTCGGCGGTAGATATTGTGGTCATTGATTCAGTGGCTGCCCTTACGCCGCGAGCTGAGCTAGAGGGGGATATGGGTGACTCAAAAATGGGATTGCAGGCACGATTGATGTCTCAGGCTTTGCGAAAACTTACGGCAGCTATCAGCAAAACGAACACAACGTGTATATTTATCAATCAGTTGCGTGAGAAAATTGGTGTTATGTTCGGCAATCCGGAAACCACAACCGGAGGTAATGCATTGAAGTTTTATGCTTCGGTGCGGCTCGATATCCGTCGTATTGGAGCATTAAAAGACGGTGATGAGATCTCCGGCAGCCAAACTCGCGTTAAGGTGGTGAAAAACAAGGTTGCACCTCCTTTTCGAAAAGCCGAATTCGATATTATCTATGGTGAGGGTATTTCGCGTGAAGGGGAAATCGTCGATCTTGGTTCGGATTTGGGGATCATAAAAAAAAGTGGTTCATGGTACAGCTACAACGATACTAAACTCGGACAAGGTAGGGATGCCGCTAAAAATATGATAAAAGATAATCCCGAATTGGGAGAGGAACTGGAAAAGCTGATTTTTCAAGCATTGAAAGCCAAGAAATAAAAATCAAACGAGATTCAAAAATACCGAATCTCGTTTTTTTATTTCTTTATAAAGATGTATTTCTTTTTTATTTAATTTTATTTTGTTTTGATCATGAAAGATTATCGACATCTCTCTCCATCTGAAATAGATACCTTAAAAGAAAACGGTTGTACCCACCACGATTGGTCTCTTGTTTGGGTCAAAGAGAATTTTAAGCCTGATTATATTCGCGACACTGTATTTTCAGGAGAAATTAAGTTAGGCGTTTTGGAAAATGTCTTTTTTCTGGGAGGCGGAATAAAAAAACACGCTTGCATAAACCATGCGGTAATCCATCAATGCGAAATCGGCGATAATGTGGTCATCGAGAATGTGCAGAATTATATTGCCAACTATTGCATTGGCGATAATTGTTTTATTCAGAATGTGGATGTTATTTTGGTAGAAGGGAGAACAACATTTGGAAATGGCGTGAAAGTAAATGTGTTGAATGAAACAGGAGGAAGAGAAGTTCATATTACCGATAAATTATCGGCACATTTTGCCTATATTTATTCCTTATATCGTCATCGTTCGAAACTTATCGAGCGAATGAAAGGTATTATCGATTTTTACAGTGAAAAACATGCTTCCGATAGGGGAACGATTGGCAACAATTGCGTGATTGTAAATGTGGGATACATTAAAAATGTGAGGATTGGTGCGTTTTGTAAAATAACCGGGACTATGAAATTGAAAAACGGAAGCATCAACAGTAATAAAGAGGCACCCGTTCACATTGGGAGGAATGTGATAGCGCGCGATTTCATCATCTCGTCGGGTTCGCGGGTAGATGGTGGAACGATTATTGAGCGCTGTTTTATTGGTCAAGCTTGTCATTTGGATCACGGTTATTCGGCTTCCGATTCGTTATTTTTTAGCAATTGCCAGGGTGAGAACGGAGAAGCATGTGCCGTGTTCGCCGGTCCTTATACCGTAACCCATCATAAATCGACCTTGCTCATTGCCGGGATGTTTTCATTCATGAATGCAGGATCGGGCTCTAACCAGAGTAATCATATGTATAAACTGGGTCCGATTCATCAAGGCATTGTAGAACGTGGGGCAAAGACTACGAGTGATTCTTATGTGCTTTGGCCGGCAAAAGTAGGTCCCTTTTCGCTCATTATGGGAAGACATTATAAACATTCCGATACTTCAAACCTGCCCTTTTCGTATTTGATTGAAAAAGACAATACCACTTATTTGGCGCCGGCGGTTAACCTGCGAAGTGTAGGCACCATACGCGATGCAAAAAAATGGCCGGAACGCGATAAAAGAACAGATCCTCATCGGCTCGATTTTATTAATTTCAATCTGTTGAGTCCTTATACTATTCAAAAAGTGTTTGCCGGGATCGACATATTGAAACATCTTCAACACACTTCGGGTGAAGCATCGGAAATATTTACTTATCAGAGTTGTATCATTACCAAATCGGCTCTGAAAAGGGGATTGGAGTTATACCATATTGTGGTGCACAAGTTCTTGGGCAATTCGCTGATAAAAAGGTTAGAGAAAACGCCTTTCAAAAGCAACGAAGAGATAAGGAACCAACTAAAACCCACTACCGATATTGGATTAGGAGAATGGGTCGATCTCTCGGGATTGATTGCTCCCAAATCTGTAATCGATATTCTGCTGAATCGGATTGAAAATGGCGAAATAACCAGGTTGGAAGAAATTAACAATGAGTTTAGGCGACTTCATGAAAATTATTACGAGTATGAATGGACATGGGCATGGAATAAAATCCGGGAATTTTATAATGTTACACAGGAAACCGTCACAGCTCGGGATGTTATCCGCATGGTTGAAAAATGGAAAGAAAGCGTGATTAAATTGGATGAACTGATATATGACGATGCAAAAAAAGAATTTTCATTATCGTTCAAAACAGGTTTTGGTGCCGATGGAGATATCCAAGAACAGGAACTGGATTTTGAATATGTGAGGGGTGCATTTGATAAGAACCCTTTCGTAATAGCTACCTTACAACATATTGAAGAAAAAAGGGCATTGGGAAATGAACTTATTGAGAGAATAAAAAACATAAAATAAACGAGCTGTAAGCAGGGGAAAGAAATATATTTTGTATTTTTGTTTCCTCTCTTCAAATGAAATGAAACCGATTTTCTTGCATATTTTTTATGTATATTGTTGTTGATTGTTTTCCGGCTTTTCAACAATGCTGTTTGAGATTGCGTTAATTTCAAGAAACAACAAATTGATTTTTTTATCCAAAAATTTTCCAATGAACAAAAATATACAAAAACTTATTTACGAGTTTCAACCTCAAGCTGTCCATATTCCTGTAGAGAAATGCAAACTTGAGGAAACGGTGGATTTACTCTTCAACGCTATGTTTCCCGTATGTGCCGAACCCGATGTGAACCACATTCGCAAAATGTTGGAAAAAGCGGCAAATACACTTTTAAAAAACATGGCTAACCTCACAGATCGTGATTTTGCAGAAAGTGCTACAGCAAATTTTTTCGAGAAGTTTCCGCAACTGCGTGATCGTTTATATGAAGATGCTCATTGTTATCTGCAAAATGATCCGGCCGCAAAAAGCCTGGAAGAGGTTATTCTTGCTTATCCCGGTTTCTTTGCCTTGAGTGTGCATCGAATGGCTCACGAACTTCATGTATTGGAAGTGCCGTTGATCCCCCGTTTATTCTCGGAATATGCTCATGCCAAAGTGGGTATCGATATTCATCCCGGTGCTAAAATCGGGAAAAATCTTTTTATGGATCATGGAACCGGAATCGTTATTGGAGAAACAACAGAGATCGGAGATAACGTAAAAATATATCAGGGCGTGACATTGGGTGCATTATACCTGGAGAAAAAACTTTCCGGGGTGAAGCGCCATCCTACTGTTGAAGATAATGTGGTCATATATTCCAATGCTACTATTTTGGGTGGCGAAACGGTTATCGGTCATGATTCGACCATCGGAGGGGGTGCATGGGTAACTCAGAGTGTCATTCCTTATTCATTGGTTTATAATGCTGTCGATGTAAAAGTAAAAACGGTAAAAAACTTTGTACCACCCAACGATTTTGTGATATGAAAATAAAAGGTTAACTTATTTATAAAGAATGGATATGAAACATAATTCGATTTTGGATGTTATTGGCAATACACCGCATATTCGGTTAAATCGGCTTTTCCCTAAACAAGAGGTTTGGCTGAAGCTGGAAAAACAGAACCCGGGAGGAAGTCTTAAGGATCGTATAGCACTTGCCATGATTGAAGATGCTGAAAAACAAGGGATACTGAAAGCGGGAGCAACCATTATTGAACCTACCTCGGGTAATACAGGAGTAGGCCTTTCTCTCGTTGGCGCATTAAAAGGATATAAAGTAATGATAGTGATGCCGGAGTCGATGTCGATTGAACGAAGAAAATTGATTGCTCTTTACGGTTCTGAATTAGTACTAACTCCGCGCGAAAAAGGGATGTCAGGCGCTATTGAAAAAGCAGAGGAGCTGCAGCGTGAGATTCCGGGTTCATGGATACCCCAACAGTTTAAAAATCCATCCAATCCGGCTATTCATGCAGCAACAACAGCACAGGAGATACTAAACGATTTTCAGGAAGGATTGGATTATCTGATTACAGGAATCGGCACAGGCGGACATATAACGGGTGTGGGGAAAGAATTAAAAAAGAATTTCCCTTCGCTTCAGGTAATTGGAGTAGAGCCGGCCGATTCGGCCGTTATTTCCGGAGGAAAGGCCGGTCCCCATGCAATACAAGGTATTGGTGCGGGCTTTATTCCGGCTACGCTGGATTTGACGGTATTGGATGGCGTTATACGAATTACCAAAGAGGAAGCTTTTGAATATGCACGGCGATTGGCACGTCAAGAAGGCATTTTGGGCGGTATTTCAACCGGTGCCTCATTGGCAGCTATAGCCAAAAAAATCCCGGAACTTGAAGGGAATAAACGTATCCTCACCTTTAATTACGATACCGGAGAACGATATCTTTCGGTTGAAGGGTTGTTTTAATTTATAAAATGGGGCTAAAAATAATAAGGTCCCATTTTTTATTTTTTGGTTCAGGGGGATTAGGTTATATTTGTATTTTAGCTAAGTTAAGTAAAAGGAATGATAAAGAAACAATTTATTTTAGGGCTAATTTTGCTTATATCGCTAATAAGCAATGCTCAGAATCCTCTTTGGATGAGATATCCGGCCATTTCTCCCGATGGATCGCAAGTGGCGTTTTCCTATAAAGGCGATATTTACAAGGTCTCGATAAACGGCGGGAAAGCTATACGTTTGACAACTCACGAAGCTTTTGACAGCAATCCTGTGTGGTCTCCCAAGGGTGATCAAATAGCGTTTATCAGCGACCGTAAAGGATCTAAAGATATTTATGTGATGTCGTCCGAAGGGGAATCAATCAAGAGGCTGACAACGCATTCGGCTGCTGAAAATTTGTGGACATTTACTCCCGACGGAAAATTTGTCGTTTTTTCTGCATCTTACCAGGACCCTGTAAAAAGTGCTTTATTCCCGAGTTCAAGGTTATCTGAAATATATAAAATTCGCATTGATGGCGGTCGATCGGAAATGATCGCGGCTTTCCCTGCGGATAAAATTAATTTCAACAAATCCGGTCAAAAATTTTTGTATCAAGATGTAAAAGGTTTTGAAAACCCGTGGCGAAAGCACCATACTTCATCGGTTACACGTGATATTTTGGAATATGATATAAAAGATGGCACGTACAAAAAACTTGTTGACCGGGAGGGCGAAGATACCGATCCGGTTTACAGCCCCGATGGAAAAGCATTGTACTTTTTAAGTGAGCGTGGCGGTACGTTTAATGTGTATACTGCTCCGTTAGATAATTCTTCGGATGCGAAACAATTGACTAACTTCAAATTTCATCCGGTTCGTTTTCTTTCCGTGGCAAACAACGGAACACTTTGTTTTGGCTATGATGGAGAAATTTATACGTTGAGTCAAGGTTCAACACATCCGCAAAAATTGAATATTTTCATTTCGATCGATGTGGAGGACGAGCAAATCAAAAAAATGAGTTTCGCTTCCGGAGCTACTTCTGCTTTCAATTCACCCGATGGAAAGCAAGTTGCATTTACTGTTCGAGGAGATGTTTTCGTTACTTCGGCCGATTATAGTACTACAAAACAAATAACAAAAACGGTAGCAGAAGAAGCCGATGTGAATTTTGGTGCCGATAATCGATCACTGATTTATTCCAGCTATAGAGACGGTTATTGGAATGTGTATATAGCTAAAATCGTACGAAAGGAAGACCCGAATTTTTCAAATGCAACGCTCATTGACGAAGAAGTACTCATTAAAAACGATAAATCGGAAAAACAGCATCCTCAATTTTCTCCCGATGGCAATGAAGTAGCCTTTGTTCAAGATAGAAAAAAATTAATGGTATATAATCTGGTTGAAAAGAAGCTAAGACAAATAACTGATGGCTCTTATCAGCATGAAACGGACGGGAGCATGAATTACGAATGGTCGCCCGACGGCAAATGGTTTGTGTTAGAATATGTGTCCAACGGACATGCTCCGTATACCAACATCGGTATTGTAAGCGCAAAAACAGGGGGCGAAATATTCGATTTGACCAAAAGCGGGTATACCAATCGAAATCCACGCTGGCTAATGAATGGTAATGCTATTCTTTATTCATCCGAACGATACGGAATGCGTAATCATGCATCATGGGGATCATTGGAAGATGTGATGATTGCTTTTGTTAATCGTGAGGCTTTCGACAAATATAAAATGAGCAAGGAGGAGTTTGAACTTTTTACTGATGCCGAAAAAGAATTTAAAAAAGCTGACGAAGACAAAAATAAAGATAAAAAAAAGATCGATGAAACACCTAAAGATATCGTGATGGAATTTGAAAACATGGATCAGCGCATTGTGCGATTGACACCCAATTCCTCACGTCTGGGCAGTTTCATTATCAATAAAGAGGGATCGAAACTCTATTACTTATCGGCCGTTGAAGACGATTATGATTTGTGGGTGCACGATTTGCGTGAACACGCTACTAAACTTTTAAGCAAACTCAAAGGAGGAAACTCAGCTTTAAATATGGATAAAGAACAAAAAACGCTCTTTATTCTGGGGAATAAAAAAATGCAGAAAATGGACGTTTCAACCGAGAAGTTGACTTCCATCGATTACAGTGCAGATATGAAAATTGATTTGGCTAAAGAGCGCCAATTCATGTTCGATTATGTATGCAGAGAAGAAAAAGAGCGCTTTTATGAAGTAAACATGCATGGTGTCGATTGGGAACGTTTGACCAATCATTATCGTAAATTTCTTTCTTCTATCAATAATAATTACGATTTCTCCGAAATGTTGTCTGAGATGTTGGGCGAACTCAATGTGTCTCATACCGGATCGGGTTATCGTTCACCAAGCAATGATGAAAAAACGGCAAATCTTGGACTTTTTGTTAGCGCAAATGGAGACAAAAACGGATTGAAAATTGATGAGATCTTGATTAACGGCCCTTTTGATAATTTTCAGTCGAAGGCAAAGGTAGGCGATATTATCGAAAAAATTGATGGACAGGTAATTTTGCCTCAGGATGATTATTTTCCGCTATTAGAGGGGAAAGCGGCTAAAAATACGCTGATTTCGCTTTATTCTCCGGCTACAGGCGAACGATGGGATGAGGTGATTAAGCCGATTAGTGCAGGAGCGTTGGATGATCTGCTTTATAAACGTTGGGTAAAACAACGTGCCGATGAGGTAGAACGCCTTTCCAATGGACGGCTGGGGTACGTTCATGTTCCTTCGATGGGTGACGAAAGTTTCAGAAAAATGTATTCTGATGCGCTGGGGAAATATTACAAAAAAGAAGGAATCGTGATAGATATCCGATATAATGGAGGAGGCCGGTTACATGAAGACTTGGAAGTATTTTTTAGTGGTAAGAAATATCTCGATCAAGTAGTTCGCGGCAAAGAATATTGCGAAATGCCAAGTCGGCGTTGGAATAAGCCTTCGATCATGCTCATTACGGAAGCCGACTATTCTAATGCGCATGGCACGCCCTGGGTGTATAAAAACCAAAAAATCGGTAAATTAGTAGGCATGCCTGTACCCGGTACAATGACGAGCGTTAACTGGGTTACCTTGCAAGATCCAACGGTTTATTTCGGAATTCCGGTTGTTGGCTATCGCACAGCCGAAGGAACATATTTGGAAAACAGTCAGCTGGAACCCGACGTGAAAGTTCCGCTTGATCTGAATAAAGCCATTAACGGCGAAGATACACAATTGGAAGCTGCTGTAAAAGAGCTGTTGAAAGTTTTGTAACTATTAATCGGTTGACATTTCCTGTAATACTGCCACGGCAGTTTCAACGGTTTCCACGTTGCGGATGATAGCCGAGCGTTTTTTGTTTACTTCCCGCAATTGACAATCGCGAGGATGGATTTGAATGTAATTGAGCAGCTTGTCGAATGCTTTTGATTGATAATACGGCGACTGGGGATCTGAAATGAGAAACAACGTCATTTGATGGTTTTTAAGGACAATTTTTTCTATTCCCAATGCTTTTGCCAGTCGGCGGAGCCTTACAATCTGGATTAATTCCAGTCCCTCTCTTGGAATTTTCCCGAAGCGATCTTCCAGCCGTTTCAAAAAGTTCGAAATTTCATCCTCGGTTTCTATGCTATCCAATTCACGATAGATGCTAATCCGTTCAGCATCATTCGGAATATAGGATTCGGGGAACATCAGCCCAAGATCACTTTCTACTGTTACATCGGTCACAAAATCTTCTTCTAAGACCTTTTCTCGCTGTTGTTCTTCATACAAATCCGAGAATTCTTCTCTTTTTAATTCTTCTATGGCTTCGGCAAGAATTTTTTGATAGGTTTCATAACCGAGTTCGGCAATAAATCCACTTTGCTCGGCACCCAATAAATTACCTGCCCCACGGATGTCCAAATCTTGCAAAGCAATATGAATTCCACTTCCAAGTTCTGAAAAATTTTCGATAGCTTGTATGCGTCGGCGTGCATCAGCAGAAAGCGTGTTCAATGGCGGAGTCAGTAAATAACAAAAAGCTTTTCGATTGCTTCGTCCAACTCGTCCGCGTAGTTGATGCAGATCGCTTAATCCGAAATCCTGAGCGTTGATAATGATTATTGTATTGACATTGGGCATGTCGATACCCGATTCAATGATGGTAGTCGCAAGAAGCACGTCATATTCTTGATCAATAAAATCGGAAATGATTTTTTCGAGTTTTTTCGGGTCCATTTGTCCATGACCCACCGCAATGCGGATATCGGGCATTTCTTTTTTTATCCGTGCTTCAAGTTCATAAAGAAATTGGATGCGGTTGCTTACGATGAAAACCTGTCCGTTTCGGCTGATTTCAAAATTAATCGCTTCTTTGATAAGTTCTATATCGAAGGTATGCACTTCGGTTTGCACCGGATAACGATTGGGAGGAGGCGTATTAATAATGGAAAGATCTCGAGAACCCATCAGCGAAAATTGCAATGTCCGTGGAATAGGAGTGGCGGTCATGGTAAGGGTATCGACGTTAACTTTTATTTGTCGGAGTTTCTCTTTGGTGGAGACACCGAATTTTTGTTCCTCATCGATAATCAGTAACCCCAAATCATGAAACTTTACGTCTTTACCTACCAAACGGTGCGTTCCGATGATGATATCGATATTTCCCTCTTTCAGTTCTTTCAAAATAGCTTTTTGTTCTTTCGACGAGCGGGCACGACTCAGGTAATCTACCTTTACCGGGAAGTTTGACAAACGATCGCGGAACGTATGGTAATGCTGGGTGGCCAATGTAGTAGTGGGTACAAGCACTGCCGTTTGTTTGCCATCGGTGGCAGCTTTAAATGCCGCTCTTATCGCAATTTCCGTTTTTCCGAAACCAACATCGCCACAAATTAATCTGTCCATCGGGCGTTCGCTTTCCATATCGTTTTTTACGTCTTGAGTTGCCTTCAGCTGATCGGGAGTATCTTCATACATAAAGGAGGCTTCAAGCTCGTTTTGCAAATACGTGTCTTTTGTAAAAGCATGCCCCCTTTCGTGTTGGCGTTGGGCATAGAGTTTGATCAGATCGCGCGCAATATCCTTGATTTTTGATTTTGTACGTTCTTTTACCCTTTCCCATGCGCCCGAACCCAGTTTGTTGAGCTGAGGAGGTTCGCCTTCTTTGCCTTTATATTTCGATATTTTATGAAGAGAATGAATGGAGACGAATACCGCATCGTTGTTTTGATAGGTAAGTTTAATTACTTCTTGCACCTGGTCGCCGATGCGTAAACGTACCAGTCCGGCAAATTTACCGATACCGTGATCCATGTGCACAACATAGTCTCCGGGTTGAAGTTGGTTCAGTTCCTTTAGGGTGAGCGCGATTTTCCCGGAACGGGCTTTATCGGATTTCAGATTGTATTTATGAAAACGATCGAAAATCTGATGATCGGTAAAGCAGCATATTTTTAGGGTTTCGTCCGAAAAACCTGCATGCAGGGTTTTGTTGACCGGAGTAAAGGGGATATCGTCGTTTCGGTCTTCAAAGATATCATGGAGTCTTTTTTGTTGCTTTTCGCTGTCACTTAGTATATAAATTGTATATCCCTCATCCAGAAAATGATGCATCGATTCGCTCAACAATTCGAAATTTTTATGGTAAAGCGGTTGAGGAGAGGTATGAAAATCTAGAGCAGCGTCAGGTATATCCGACATGTTGGCATCAAAGCGAATCTGTTTAAAAGGTTTTATGGCCGATAGAAATTCGTCTCTCGAAATAAGATCGGCTTTAACAAAGTCAACTTCTTGTGGATGAATATGTAGCTCATCTTCATTGATGGCTGAAATGCGACTTGTTATCCATTGAATATTTTCTGTTCCAATAATCGTTTCCTGAGGAATCAAGTCGAAAAGTGTGGCATTTTTCGATTCTGAAAGGCCCAATTCGGGTACAATGGATATGTCGCTCAACTTTTCTTTCGAAAGTTGGGTTTCAACATCAAAACTGCGAATGGTCTCAACCTCATCGCCAAAAAAATCGATCCGATACGGGTATTCACTCGAAAAAGAAAAAACGTCTAAAATGCTTCCTCGCACAGCATATTGACCCGGTTCATAAACGTAGTCCACACGTTGAAATCGATATGAATCCAATACTTGTGAAACGAACGAACTATCCACTTTTTCTCCGGTTGACAAACGCAAGGTATTTTTTTGGAGCGTGTCTCTCGAAACGGTTTTTTCCGCTAAAGCATCGGGATAACTTACGATAATGAAAGGGAATTTTTTGCTTTGTATGCGATTTAAGGTTTCGGTACGCAAGATCTCATTTGCCGGATCGATTTGGCCGTATTTTGCTGCACGTTTGTATGCCGAAGGGAAAAAAAGTATCTCTTGTGTACCAATGATTTGCGTCAGATCGTGATAAAAATAGCCGGCGGTTTCTGCATCATTCAGAATATAAAGATACGTTTGAGGAAATTTATGAAACAAGCCGACAGCAAAAATGGCGCACGACGATCCCTGCAGCTGCCTTACCGATAAAACCTGTACTTTTTTAAGTAAGTCGGCGGAAGCCGCTATATTGGGATGTTTTTCGAAGATCTGTTGAAGTTGAGAAATATCCAAAATCGAAAACAATCAAATTTAGAATACAAAGATAATCTTTTTTGATATATTTTCATTATTAGCACCTGATTAACCTTTTCTATTGATAAGAAATTCATATCTTTGCACGTTTTGAGATCAGAATATTTTATTTATGCAAATAGACACAAGGCATACTCCCGATTATATTTTTGAAACAAGCTGGGAAGTATGCAACATGGTAGGGGGTATTTATACGGTATTGTCTACGCGGGCAAATTCACTTCAGAAACTTTACAAGGATCATATCATTTTTATCGGACCGGATATATGGGTAGAAAAAGAAAGCCCGTGGTTTAGGGAAGATCCCGATCTTTTTTCGGAGTGGAGGGATCATGCATACAGAAATCAACAGTTGCAAATCAGAATTGGCAGATGGAATGTACCGGGCAATCCGATTGTTTTTTTGATAAAATTCGACAAGTTCTTTGCGATTAAAGACAATATCTACGCTCAAATGTGGACTGATTTTGGTGTAGATTCTCTTTTCGGATATGGCGATTATCATGAAGCCTGCATGTTTGCTTACGCTAGTGGAGTGGTGATCGAAAGTTTTTATCGCTATTATAAATTGGAGGCACTGAATGTTATTGCTCACTTCAACGAATGGATGACGGGGATGGGGGCACTATATATCAAAAAAAACATTCCCAAAGTAGCTACTGTGTTTACTACACATGCTACTACGGTGGGACGTTCCATTGCCGGGAACAATTTACCGCTTTACAATCATTTAAAGCAATATAACGGAGACCAAATGGCTCGTCAGTTGAATGTTGTCGCTAAACATTCTGTAGAGAAAAGAACGGCTCTGAATGTCGATTGTTTCACAACGGTGAGCGATATCACCGCACAGGAATGTGCCCAATTTTTGCAACGTCAGCCCGATGTGGTTACTCCTAATGGATTTGAGAAAGATTTTATTCCGAAAGGAAATGCATATAAGCAGGCACGGAAAAAAGCTCGTCAGATTTTATTGGATGTCGCCGAAAAAGTATTAGTGCACGAGGTTCAAAGGGATGCGCTGTTGATAGCAATAAGCGGACGTTATGAATATCGAAATAAAGGGATTGATGTTTTTATCGATGCGATGAATATCTTGCGTAAAACGCCACAACTAGCTAAAGACGTAATTGCTTTTATTATGGTGCCGGCTTGGATTAAAGGATCTCGTTCCGATCTGGTGGAAAGGTTGAATGAACGGGTTTCTTCGGCATCTGCATCTATGTCTCCAAGTTGTCCTTTTATTACTCATGAATTGGTTGATCCCGATCATGATTTGATTATGAATCAGTTGCGACATTTAGGGTTTTGTAATTCAGAGAATGATCGGCTTAAAGTAATTTTTGTTCCTTCTTATCTTAACGGGAACGATGGTGTATTCAATGTTCCTTATTATGATTTACTTATCGGAATGGATCTTACTGTTTTTCCTTCCTATTACGAACCCTGGGGTTATACGCCACATGAGAGCGTCGCTTTTTCGGTTCCAACCATTACCACTACCTTGTCCGGCTTTGGTTCATGGGTAAAAAAAATGGGAGATAAAGAAGGAATTAATGATGGGGTCCAAGTTATATACCGCGATGATTTCAACTACAATGAAGTATCGAAAGAAATCGCGGATGTTGTTTTTGATTTTTCATTGAAAAGTCCGGAGCAAATTGCAATTTTGCAGAAGAGTGCTTTAGCTGTGGCCGATATCAGCGATTGGAGCCATTTTATTGTTCATTATCAGGAAGCATATTTCAACGCTTTACATAATTCTTTTGTTCGATTATCAAAACCTTATAAATTACAGAATGAATAAAATTTTATTATCTTTGCTTGGCTATAAAAAGAAGTAAAATACCATTTTACTAGTTCTTTTTAAATAAATTAAAATATTAAAAAATGATTATTAGATCGAGTTATTCAAATACACCTGTTTGGCGAGATATCCAGGTGCGTGCCATTTTGCCTATGCAGTTGCAGTTCTTGAATGAAATGGCTCATAATTTATGGTGGGTATGGAATGGAAAAGCTAAAAATATTTTCAAAAAAATAGATCCTGAAGGATGGGATAAAAGTCAACAAAATCCGGTTGTTCTTTTGCAGAATCTGACGACGGAAAGAATAGAAGAGATTTTGAATGATCAGGATTTTCTTCAGGAAGCAAACGAGGCTTATCAAGTATTTAAGGATTACATGAGTAAGCCATACGATACTACCCGCCCGAGTGTTGCCTATTTCAGTATGGAATATGGCTTGACCAATGTACTTAAAATCTATTCCGGAGGATTGGGAATATTGGCAGGCGATTATCTGAAAGAAGCTAGTGACAGTTGCGTGGATATTACCGGAGTGGGATTTCTTTACCGATACGGTTATTTTTCGCAAAGCCTATCGATAGATGGACAACAGATTGCTAATTTTGAAGCCCAAAATTTTGGAAATCTGCCCATTTCTCAGGTCATGGACGAAACAAACAATCCATTGATTCTTGAAGTACCCTTCCACGATAAGATTGTGTATTGTAATGTCTGGAAAGTACCCATAGGGCGCATTAATCTCTATCTTATGGATACCGATATCGACTTAAACGACGAATTCTATCGGTCAATTACGTATCAGCTTTACGGTGGGGATTGGGAAAACCGGATGAAACAGGAATACTTGTTGGGTGTTGGCGGTATATTGCTGCTGAAGAGATTAGGAATAAAAAAAGAGGTATATCATTTGAATGAAGGTCATGCGGCCCTTATTAATGCACAACGGTTGTGTGATTTTGTAAATGATGAAAAACTTTCGTTTAATGAGGCATTGGAAATGGTTCGTGCATCATCATTATATACCGTTCATACTCCTGTGCCTGCCGGACACGATTATTTCGATGAACCGCTTATCGCTAAATATATGGGTAAGCTGGTAGAAAAAATCGGCATTCCATGGCAACAATTTATGGATTTGGGGCGCGAAAATCCCGGCAGTCACGAAAAATTCTCCATGAGCGTGTTCGCATTAAATACTACCCAAGAGTCAAACGGAGTAAGTGAATTGCACGAAAAAGTTTCTCGTGAGATGTTTCAGCCGGTGTGGAAAGGATATTTTCCCGAAGAGTTGCATGTGGGGCATGTTACCAACGGTGTGCATTTACCCACTTGGTCGACAGCCTCAATGAAAGCGTTTTATGAGAAACATTTCGATCCAACTTTTTATGACGATGAATCGAATCTGAATATTTGGGAAAAAATATATGATGTGAGTGATGATGAACTTTGGGAATTACGCATGCATCTGAAAAGAAAACTCATCGAGCATATTCGTACAGAGTTTCAATACGGCTGGTTGAAAAATCAGGCAAGTCCCTCTCGTATCGTATCTATTCTTGAACAATTGAATCCCAATGCATTATTGATAGGATTTGCCAGGCGTTTTGCTACTTATAAACGGGCTTATCTGCTTTTTACCGATTTGGACAGGTTGTCGAAGATTGTTAACGATCCGAAACACCCCGTTCAATTTATATTCGCAGGGAAAGCTCATCCTGCCGATGGTGCAGGTCAAGCGTTGATCAAACACATTGTTGAAATATCGCGTCGGCCCGAATTTTTGGGGAAGATTATTTTTCTCGAAAATTATGATATGCGATTGGCAAAAAGACTCATTGCCGGTGTGGATTTGTGGCTGAATACTCCTATTCGTTTGCAGGAAGCTTCCGGTACTTCGGGACAGAAAGCCGCAATAAACGGCGTGCTCAACTTATCGGTAATGGATGGTTGGTGGTACGAGGGTTATAGAGAAGGTGCAGGATGGGCTATTCCGGCTGAAAAAGTTTACGAAAATCAAACCTTCCAAGACGAATTGGATGCTTTTACCATTTATTCCATGCTCGAAAACGAGATTATACCCTTGTATTATTCTTATAACAGCAATGGGTATTCTCACGAGTGGGTTCAATATATTAAAAAATCCATTGCCCAAATTGCTCCGCGTTTCACCACCAAACGCATGTTGGATGAATATTACGACAAGTTCTATTTCAAACTGGCTAATCGTTCAAAAAAATTACGTGCTAACGACTATGCTAAAGCAAAAGAAATTGTTGCATGGAAGGAAAATATGGCATCCAATTGGGATGAAATTGAAGTGGTAAAACTCGATTTTAATCCAAATCAGTATTTGGATATCAAGGATAACAAAAATATTATCTATGGAGAAGTGGTGATCGACAAGAAGAATATGATTGGCGATTTGGGAGTAGAATGTGTAATGGTTGATTTTGACCCTATTCGGAATAAAGCCGAATTTATCGAAAAATATGAATTCGATCTAGTCAAAACAGAAGGCTCTCTTCTGTATTTTCAGACAAAAGAAGCATTGAATAATCCCGGTACACATCAATATGCGCTACGCATATTTCCAAAAAATCCCGACTTGCCTCATCGTATGGATTTCGCCTATGTTCGTTGGATTTAAACGATCTCCCTATTAGGAACCTTCATCGGTTCGGGGAATAGGAGAAGTAATATAATATGCACTCCAAAATCAGCTGATTTTCGGAGTGCATATTTTTAAATTGTGTACTTTTGCATAACCAATTATCTTTTAGAAGTTGAAATTGAAAATAGAAAAATGGCTGAAAACAAAAATGAAAAAATCATCTATTCTCCCGCTGTCATTGAATTTGTAACAGTTTGTGTGGAGTTTTGCGCATTCCTCGAAAAAGACGAGATAGAAAGTCGTAACGAATGGTTGGCCAAAATAATACGGATTTTGCCTTTACTGTATCTCAAAGCGACGCTTCTTCCGGAAACGGTTCAACTAAATGATGAGCCATTGGAAACTTTTGTGAATGAAGAAGATTATGCGCGTATTGAAACAAAAGTGGCTTCCCTAATGGGTGAAGAGGATGTTTATTTGGATGTTTTTGTAGAAGATATGAAATACAGTGATACGCCTGTGTCTGCTTCTATTTCAGAAGATATCGCCGATATTTATCAGGATATACGAAACTTTGTTTCTGTGTATCAATATCATCTTACGGATCAGATGATTGATGCGCTCAATCGTTGTGTGGAAAATTTTAAAACATATTGGGGCCAAAAGTTAGTAAACACTATGCGCCCTCTTCATGCGTTGTATTATGGTGATGATCTATTTTCTGATGAAGAAAACGAGGAAGAAGATTTAAATTTGGATGGCTTGTGGGATTAACAATAACAAAAGAAGAAATAGCCAGACTTCCTATGGAGACGTTTAACGGGAAGATCGAAGTGATAGACGATATCAATAAAGTTCCTGATGCTGTAAATTATCTACTTTCGAAGCAAATACTGGGTTTCGATACCGAAACCAAACCGGCATTTAAACGAGGGCGGCCGCATAAAGTGGCGCTTTTGCAACTTTCAAGCGAAGACACCTGTTTTTTGTTTCGACTGAATCGTATCGGTTATCCCGATTTACTGGATGAGATCATTTGTAATCCCGATATAAAAAAAATCGGTCTTTCGCTTAAAGACGATTTTGCCGCAATTCGTCGTCGTTCCGATAAAAAGCCTCAAAATTTTGTCGAACTCCAATCTTTTGTCGATGATTACGGTATAGAAGAAAACAGCCTGCAAAAGATATATGCCATTCTTTTTGGAAAGAGAATAGCCAAGAGTCAACGTGTATCTAACTGGGAAGCCACCGAACTTAGCGAGGCTCAAAAATCGTATGCAGCACTCGATGCTTGGGCATGCCTACGCATTTACAATCATTTAATACAGGAAGGTCATAATGAAAAACAGAGGGGAAATTATACTGAAGCCCAAGAAAGATGAATCGCTGCATCGTTTTCATCCTTGGGTATTTTCGGGAGCCATTGCGTCTATATCCGAAGGGTTGCAAGAAGGTGATGTGGTGAAAGTTTTAGCCGCTGACCGTACTTTTCTCGGTATAGGTCATTATCAGATGGGAAGCATTTCAATACGTATTTTATCGTTTGAGGATGAGCCCATCGATCGGAGTTTTTACATCAAACGTCTTTCCGATGCTTATAATATACGTCAAAAAGCAGGGTTAATTCGTCCCGATAATACCATTTATCGTTTAGTGCATGGCGAGGGCGACAATTTGCCCGGTCTCATTATCGATATTTATGACAAAACGGCTGTTATACAAGCACATTCGATTGGTATGCATAAAGATCGCTATCTAATTGTGGAAGCGTTGCAAGAGGTTGTTTCTTCGCAAGCCGTCATGCATATTTTTTATAAATCCGAAGCCACGTTATCGTATACCGGCGATCCCGAATTTCAGAATGAATATCTTGTAGGAGGAGAAAATGTAAATCCGATTGCCGTTGAGAATGGATTAAAATTTTATATCGATTGGTTGCGAGGCCAAAAAACAGGTTTTTTCATCGATCAACGAGAAAACCGAAGATTGTTGGAAAAATACGCGAGAGACCGCTGTGTTCTCAACATGTTTTGTTATACTGGAGGTTTTTCGGCATATGCTTTGCGTGGCGGTGCACAACACGTGGATTCGGTAGACAGCTCAGCTAAAGCTGTGATGTTGACCAACGAAAATATCAAGTTGAATTTTGCCGATGATACCCGCCATGCTTCGCATTCGGAAGATGCTTTTAAGTTCTTGAAAAAGATTGAGAAGGATGCCTATGATCTTATTATTCTCGATCCCCCTGCATTTGCCAAACATCGTGGAGCAATTAAAAATGCATTACAGGGATACCGAAAGCTAAACCTTGCGGCATTTGAAAAAATTGCTCCGGGGGGTATAATTTTTACTTTTTCCTGTTCTCAAGCCATTAGCAGGGAACAATTTAGACTTGCCGTCTTTAGTGCGGCAGCACTATCACGCAGAAGTGTTCGTATTTTGCATCAACTTGACCAACCGGCCGATCACCCCGTTAATATGTATCATCCCGAAGGAGAATATTTAAAGGGATTGGTATTGTATGTGGTTTAATTGTTAAAATCGTTAGAAATATGCTTTTAAAGACTTCTTCGGTATTAAACTAGGTTAAATATTGGGCTTTTATGACGAGAAACAATGTTCTATAACATAAAAATGGCTATATTTGCATCGTGTTTTTCATGGTATTAGATTTAAGGTTAACAATGAAGATTGGTTGTCGTGAGACAACCTTTTCTTTTTTATATCCCTTCCCTTTATAGTATCACTCTTTTTTTCCGATATTCATAGACCGATCATTTTTGCAAATTATCATTATTTGTGCTACATTCTCATCCGATTTATGCTATTTTTGTATAAAAATAAATGCGATGGAATTTCGGACATACATTCCCATTTCAAAACCGGATATCGACATTCATCATTCCACAAAAATGATGCTTTTCGGTTCGTGCTTTTCTGAAAATATAGGAAGGATGTTGTCTGAAAATAAATTCGATGTAGATGTAAATCCGTTTGGCATTTTATACAATCCTTTATCTATTTCTTCTGCGATGCAACGATTGTTGCAAAACCGTACTTTTTTTGAAGCCGATCTTGTTTTCCGCGATGGATTGTATCACAGTTTTCTGCATCATGGAGCATTTTCTCATCCGGATAAAGATTGTTGCTTAGAAGGTATTCGCAGTCGTTTTTCAGCTTCTGCATCCCGCATAAGACAAACCGATGTTTTTTTAATCACTTTTGGTACCGCGTATGCTTATCGATTGCGCAAAACAGGGAATATTGTAGGAAATTGCCATAAATATCCGACAGAGATGTTCGATCGGTTTCGTTTAACGGTTGACGATATCGTTGGCGAATGGTCCAACCTCATTTCCTATTTATGCAAAATCAATCCCTCGGTGAGAATCCTATTTACGGTTAGTCCCATTCGTCATTGGAAAGATGGGGCGCATGAAAATCAAGTAAGCAAATCTATTTTGCATTTGGCAATCGACAAATTAATGGAGCGGTTTGGAGATAATTTGTATTATTTCCCTGCATACGAAATTGTAATGGATGAGCTTCGTGATTATCGGTTTTATGCCGATGATATGTTTCATCCTTCGGAAATAGCTATTCTTTATTTGTGGGAGCGCTTCAGAGAAACGTTTTTTTCTCCTGCAACCGAAAAAATCATATCCGAATGGCAACCAATCCTACGGGCGCTCAATCATAAATCATTGAATCCCGAAACCGAAGAATATCGCCATTTCCTTATGCAGACATTAGCAAAACTTGTACAATTCAAGGAAAAATATCCATTTATATCTTGTCAAAAAGAAACAGAATCACTTTCAACTTTACTCAATCTCGTATAATTAGTGCTATGACTTATAAAATTACGAAAATTGCATCCATTCTGGGTGTGAAAAATGCAAATTTAATCGAATCGGAAATTTCTACCTTATTGATCGATAGCCGTAGGCTTTCCGGCTCGCCATCTCATACGTTGTTTTTTGCATTGGAAACAAAAAATAACGACGGGCATTCATTTATTACTGAGCTTTATTCGGCAGGTGTACGCAATTTTGTGGTAAGTAAGCGTTTGCCGGAATGGGAGAATCTTCCCGGAAGCAATTTTTTGTACGTAAAAAATACGTTGCGCGCTTTGCAAAAATTAGCTGCTTATCACCGAAGCCGATTCGATATTCCTGTCATCGGAATTACAGGCAGCAACGGAAAAACTATTGTAAAAGAATGGCTTTACCGACTTTTGCAAGATAATTTCAATATTGTTCGTTCTCCTCGGAGTTACAATTCGCAAGTCGGTGTTCCTTTATCGGTTTGGGAGCTCGATGATACCACTGAGCTCGGTATTTTTGAAGCAGGTATTTCCATGCCCGATGAAATGGGATATTTAGAACCGATTATTCGCCCGACAATCGGTATCCTGACAAAAATAGGGGAAGCCCATCAGGAGAATTTTACCTCTCTTCAGCAGAAATGTATGGAGAAAATGGCACTGTTTGTGAATAGCAATGTGGTTATCTATGATGAAGACAACGATTTAATCAGTCGGTGTGCCGATATGATGTTGCTTTCGCAAAAAGCTTTTTCATGGTCGCGAAAACGTAGCGATGCACCCTTGTATATCTCCAAAATCGAGATACAAGAAAAAAAGACCACCATCCATTATTCTTTTCTTCGTTTTGAACATTCGGTGGATATTCCTTTTACCGATGACGCTTCCATCGAAAATGCCATCCACTGTCTTGCGGTCTTGCTTTTTTTGGGTATTCATCCAAAAGAAATTTCCAAACGAATGATGACGTTGGAACCGGTGGCTATGCGTTTGGATGTGCGTCAGGGAAAAAACAATTGCATCATTATCAATGATACTTATAATTCGGATGTCAATTCGATCAAAATTGCACTCGACTTTCAGAATCAGCGCAAGATGGATCGTCCTATGAAAAAGACCGTGATTTTGTCTGATATTCTCCAAACAGGAATCATGCCGAAGTCGCTGTACAAAAGGGTTGCCGAAATGGTAGAACAAAGCGGTGTCGATAAATTGATCGGTATCGGACACGATATTTCGGACAATGCGGGTGCTTTCAAAATGGAAAAACAATTTTTTCCTTCGACGGAAGCATTTATTAAATCGGGAATTTGGAGAAACTTCGATAACGAACTTATTTTGGTAAAAGGTGCTCGAGAATATCATTTTGAGCAAATTACGGCTTTGATTGAAGAACGGATTCATGAAACGGTAATGGAAGTAGATTTGGATGCAGTGGTACACAATTTCAACTTTTATAAATCGAAGCTATCTCCCGGCGTCAAAATGATATGTATGGTTAAGGCCAACGGCTATGGAGCAGGGGCTGTGGAAATAGCAAAAACGCTTCAATATCATCGTTGCGATTATCTGGCTGTTGCTGTTACCGAAGAAGGGTTAGCGCTACGTTCTTCAGGCATTTCGCTGCCCATTATTATTTTAAATCCCGAAGTAAACGGTTTTGAAGAATTATTCTCGAATGATTTGGAACCTGAAGTTTACAATTTCAGAATACTCGAAGCTTTTATCAAAGAGTCAGAAAGTCGGGGAATTACCCATTACCCCATCCATATTAAGATTGATACCGGCATGCATCGGTTGGGCTTTTTGCCGGAAGAGATTCCCCAATTGCTCGGCGTATTGCAATCGCAAAAAGGTTTACGTGTGAAGTCGGTATTCTCTCATTTGGCTGCCAGTGAAAGTTGGATTTTTGACGAGTTCACAAATAGTCAAGTGGAGACGTTAAAGCTTGCCTCCGAAGAAATTGAAAAAGGGTTGGGATATACCGTTTATAAACATATTTTGAATTCGGCCGGAATAGAACGTTTCCCCGATGCTCAGTGGGATATGGTGAGGTTGGGCATTGGGCTTTACGGGGTGAGTGCAAGCGGATTGAAGGGATTGAGAAACGTGTGCACGTTGAAAACCACAATTTTGCAGATTAAAAACATTCCGGGGCATGAAACCGTAGGATACGGCAGAAAAGAAGAACTCAATCGCGATGCCCGTATTGCGACTATCCGCATCGGATATGCTGATGGCCTTGATCGGAAATTTGGCAACAGAAACGGCAAAGTACTTATTAACGGCAAGTTTGCCCCCATTGTGGGTAACGTTTGCATGGATCTTTGTATGGTCGATGTCACCGAGATTGAAGCAAACGAAGGAGATACGGTTGTGGTGTTTGGTGAAACTCCATCGGTTATTGACCTGGCAGAATGTATCGGTACAATACCTTATGAGATTCTCACTTCCGTATCTCCTCGCGTCAAACGTATTTATATAAAAGAATGAAACCGTTTTTTATTCTTTCGGCATCATAATAACGGTAGCCCGGTTGTTTTGCGATAGAAATTCTTTTACAAAGACTTTCACATCGTTTGGCGTGATACTTTCCAATATTTTCAAATAATTGCTATGATCATCATCGCCGTAGAAATAATAATTATCCAGGATATTTAGCCAATAGCTGTTTTCTTTTATATTCTCGTAGTATTTTTTTCTCATGAACTCTTTTACCTTCGAGAAATCTGTTTCCCGCGGGCTGTTGGCTGCTATCAATTGCAGTTCGTCGAGGACAATAGCGTTCAGCTTTTCCATTTTTGCCGGGTCTGTGTCATATATAATTTGCAGAAGGGATTGATTTTTGGGATACCTTGAAATTCCGCCACCGGCATAAACACCGTATGTTCCTCCTTCATCTTCTCGGATTTTTTCGGTGTAAACAATATCGAGAATTTGTCCGAGCATGCTCATCAACATTCGGTTTTTTTGCGTAAAATCGATTGTACCCGTGATTCCATTGAATACCGACGCTTTGGGCAGTTGCATTTCGCGTTCAAAGACGTTGTATATCAATCCTTTTCGGTAATTCATAGGAATCTTTTTAAATTCGGTTTTTGTTGGTTTTCCCGGCAGCGAAGCAAGGTATTGTTCAATTATCGGCTTCACTTTCTCTTCATCGATATTTCCCACAAAGGTAAAGGTGAAACTTCCCGGATTACTGAAACTTTGTTTGTACATTTTCATAATTTTCCCGTAATCGATCTTTGGCAGGTCCTCTACTTTTAATCTTTTAGTCATCGGATTGTTGCCATAGAGCGCATACGTTACCGAATCGCTGAAAGCCACCATGGGGTCTGCTTCCTGGTTTTTCAGCTGCGTTTCCATGCGTTGGATGTAAGAAACGAAAGCATCGTTATCGCTGCGTGGGGCAGTAAAGTACAGGTAAACCAGTTGCAGCATGGTCTCGAAATCTTTTATGGAAGAAGAACCGTTCATGCTTTGCGTGGTGAGGCTGATGGAGGGAGATGCCGTTGCTCTTTTTCCTGCCAAAACTTTACGAAGGTTTGTTACGCTGAAGTTGCCTACTCCTCCCAATGTCATTACTTGATTCATTACCTTGCTGTTGAGAGGATCTTCTTCGGCATAAATAGAAGTTCCCCCCTCACTGGTTGCGGTCATTACTATTTCATCGTTTTTGAAATCGGTTGATTTCAACACTACTTTCATGCCGTTTCCCAATGTCCATACGGTAGTTCCCAATGTTTCGTTTTTTTCCGTTTTTCGAATTTTTCCCGGAGCAGGTAAATTGGGTACAAGCGGTTCATCAGAAATTTCTTCCTGATAAGGTGCTATTTTTTCTGCGTTTACTTTGTTAAAGAGAGCAACCAATTCGTCTTTTGTTGGATAGGCTATTCCCTCCTTCTCCGGACCGGAAACAGAGATGACCACATTCTTATCACCAATCAATTGTGCAACAGTTTGGTTGATGATTTCCACGGGGATTTGCGAGGCAATGGTTTGCATCATTTCGTATTCATATTCGATTCCGGGAATAGGCTCGCTGTTTAGAAAATTTCCAAGGTATTCGCCTGTGTAGCTTGCATTGCGTTGCTTGTCACGATTATTGTAGGCATTCTCATAGCTTTTGAGCAAATTTTCACGTGCTCGATCGTATTCCGAAACGGTGAACCCGAAACGCTTCATGCGTTCTGTTTCGCGAATCATGGCAGCCAGGGCATCGTTGATTTTGTTTTCCGATGAATTTCCTACCACCGTCCATGCATCTTTGGTTTTCGCAATATAGTAATTGTCATCATAGGCATAGGCCGAAGTAAATGGTGCATCAGGCTTTTGGACAATTTCTTGAAGCCGTTCGTTTATCATTTGAGAAACTACGGTGTTAATATAATTCGCAATTAAACCGGCTTGCGATAGTTTGACCTCGTCGGGTAGAGGGTCGTGTTTATAGAATACCATCAAGTTGATGCGCGTTGCTTCAGGGTCGGTAGCCATGGCCACAATGGGGTCTTCGTTGTCGGGAACAGGGTAATATTCACGTTTTGGACGGTTTGGATCAAGCTCTATCGGAGAGAAAAAATGTTTGATTTTTGCTTCAACCTGATCCACGTTTACGTTCCCCACAACGATGATTCCTTGGAGGTCGGGACGATACCATTTTTTATAATAAGCACGCAGCTCTTCGGGTTTGAAATTGTTGATCACCTCGATTTTTCCGATGGGTAATCTGTCGGCATATTTGCTCCCTTTGTACATTTCGGGAAGCAGTTTTTCCAAGATGCGCGATTGTGCACCTCCGCGCGTGCGCCATTCTTCACGGATTACGCCTCGCTCTTTTTCTATTTCTTCGGTTTCAAGCGAAATCGCATTCGACCAGTCATGAAGGATCAGCAGGCAGGAGTCCAACAAGCCTTGCCGAACCATGGGAACATTGGTAAGATAATATACGGTTTCATCAAAAGAGGTATACGCATTTACATTTGCTCCGAATTTCACTCCGTTTTTTTCCAGGTAATCGAGCATGCTTTTCCCCGGGAAATTTTTTGTGCCGTTGAATGCCATGTGTTCCAAAAAGTGAGCCAATCCGGCCTGATGGTCTTCTTCCTGCATAGAGCCTACTTTTTGTGCAATGTAAAAATCGGCTCTGTTTTCGGGCAAGTTGTTGTGGCGGATGTAATAGGTCAGACCGTTTTCAAGCGTTCCTTTACGTACGTTCGGATCGATGGGTAGGGGTTCGATTTGTTGTGACCATGCTGTTAAATTTATGGCCAGGAATAAAAATAATAAAGCTTTTTTCATCTCATGTTTAAATTTTATTTTTGATTCGACTGTTTATATTCTTTATACCTTTTATACTCTGTCAAGAACAGTTTTTATCAACTCCTCGATCGAACCTTTATAATCGGGCTTTGAGTTGAGTGCAACTCGGTTTGCAATAATGAGGCAAACGGTCATAGCTTTGTGTCCCATGAGTTTGCTCAAACCTGCAAGCGCAGAACTTTCCATCTCGTAGTTAGTAATAACATACTTGCCGTAGCGGAACGATTGGATTTTTGTGTTCATATCGGGATCGGCTAAAGGAAGACGTACATAACGACCTTGCGGTCCATAGAACCCTACGGCAGAAACGGTTACTCCCCTTATCATATCGAACCCGATTCGATTGACCAGTTCGTCATCGGCACTTACCACATAGGGAGTACAAAGGTACGGCGATAGATTTACATGGTTGCGAAACGCCTCTTCGAAATTTTCTTCACGAACCGTTTTCGAATCGGCATAGTAATAAATTAAGCCGTCAAATCCGATGGATTTTTCAGAAATCACATACGATCCCACCGGGCAGTGAGGCTGCATTCCCCCTGAAGTACCCACCCGCACCAAAGTTAAGGGTGTGAATTCCTCTTTAACGCTTCGTTTTTCGAAGTCGATGTTGGCCAAAGCGTCTAATTCGGTGAGCACAATGTCGATGTTGTCTGTTCCTATGCCGTGCGAAAGAGCAGTAATCCGTTTTCCTCTGTATGTTCCCGTGATGGTGTGAAATTCGCGATTCTGCACTTCATATTCAATATTGTCGAAAAACGAAGCGGTAGTTGTTACACGATCGGGGTCGCCCATCATCACGATTTTATCGGAAAGTTGTTCCGGTTTCAGATGAAGATGAAACACGCTCCCGTCAGCATTAATGATCAATTCCGATTCCGGTATAATTCTCATACGTCGGGGATGATTAGAAAAATATTTTTTATTTGGATTGAGGTTTTCTCTCGTCGCTTTCTTGGGGTTTGGCAATGGCGTCGCGCATATCGGTATCAGCCTTGATATTCTGAATGCGGTAATAATCCATTATTCCCAGATTACCGCTTCTGAAAGCTTCTGCTATGGCGATAGGAATTTCGGCTTCTGCTTCAATTACTTTGGCTCGCGCTTCCTGCGCTTTGGCTTTCATTTCCTGTTCAAGGGCAATAGCCATGGCCCGACGCTCCTCGGCACGGGCCTGAGCAATGTTTTTATCGGCCTGGGCCTGATCCATTTGCAGAACGGCGCCAATATTTTTCCCTATATCGATGTCAGCGATATCGATAGAGAGAATTTCAAAAGCTGTACCGGCATCCAGTCCTTTTTTCAGAACAAGTTTGGATATCGAGTCGGGATTTTCGAGGACCGATTTATGGGATACGGCAGAACCAATCGACGAAACGATGCCTTCGCCCACGCGTGCGAGAATGGTTTCTTCTCCGGCTCCCCCCACCAGTTGTTTGATATTGGCACGTACTGTTACGCGCGCTTTTGCTATTAGCTGAATTCCATCGATGGCTACAGCGGTAACCGGCGGTGTATCGATCACTTTAGGGTTTACAGACATCTGCACGGCTTGCAATACGTCGCGACCGGCAAGATCGATTGCCGTAGCCATTTGAAAGGTAAGATCAATGTTAGCTTTCGATGCCGAAACCAAGGCATGGACTACTTTCTCGACATGTCCCCCCGCCAGATAATGGGCTTCGAGATTGTCTCGCGTGATGTTTTTTAATCCGGCTTTGTGCGCTTCAATCAAGGCATATACAATGATATGTGGCGGAACACGGCGCAACCGCATGAGAAAAAGTTGTACCAACGGAATATTTACTCCGGCCGACAGGGCATTGATCCATAGAAAGAACGGTACATAGTGAAAAAAGATGAGGATAAAAACAACGATTACCGCAATAATGATGATTAAACTGAATTGCATAATGATGTGTATTAATAGTGTTGATATTAAAATGATGTATCAATTTGTTGGTTCTTTTCTTTTTACGATGATATTTGAGGAATTCACTTTAACGACTTCTACCTGCGTTCCCTCGTCAATCAGTTCTCCATCTGCCGATTTGCCTTCAACAGCCAATCCTTTAATGCCGACTTTTCCAATGGGATTTAAACGCGAGAGCGTGATTCCTTGGTCTCCTATTTGAATTTTTTTCAGGTCGCCGGTATCAACCGTACTGTCGATTTCTTTGGTCAAAGCGATTTTTTTCAGGGTTTTCGATCGTAAAAGTCCTATAAATCCGCCCGCAAGTAATACGGCAGCAATCAGCAAGGTAATGTTTCCTGCAGCTGTTCCCAAAAAAACATAGGCATAAGCGATACCGCCAATGATAAATACCAGTCCGGCAATGCCTGCAATACTGATGCCCGGGAGAAGAAAAATCTCGATAAGCAGGAATATAATTCCTAGTAAAATGACAGTCGCAACAATAAGGATATTAAATGTCATGATGAGTACCCATATAGATTAAATTTAACGCGATATATTTCTTATTTCTTCAAGTCGGGCTTGCAAGATCAATTGTTGAATCTCCTTAAACAAGGCTTCTGTTTCTTTTTCGAGAGAGAGAATGGATGCAGCCAAGTTGTTTTTCTCTGCAGCATTGCTCTCTGCATACTGGTCTCGTTTGGCTGACAATTCTTTCTGATAGCGGTCGAGCGTAGCCTGCAACCTCAATGCCTTTGAATAAAGTTCTCTGGCTGTCGGGCTTTTGAAATCGGAGAGTTTATAGTAGGTATGTCTGTCGTCCACAATAAATTCGAAATCGCCTTTTTCTTCTTTTCGAGTCAACGCTTGTTCTTCTTTTGCCAGAGCAATAAGTGGCGAATAATCAACCCCGGGCTTCCAAGAATCTTTGATGGATAAAATGCGCGCCCGATTAATCAGGTATTTCTCGTCATTACTTTCAATCAAGTTCACCTGTCTATTGGGTATGAAGGTGTATACACAAACCGAATCTTTAGATAAAAAACGGTCGGTGGCAAACCACCCTACGTTTTTTTCTTCGTCAACAGCCATCATGTAATCGTTAAACGGCGAATTGAACGGCATGTTCAATTGATTGGGGTTCAGGTATGAATCCGATGACACATTATAGCGGGTCACATACAGGTCGTATCCCCCCAGTGAATTGTGTCCGGTGGAAGCAAAATAGAATGTCACGCCGTCGGTCATCACAAAAGGGTAGGCCTGATCTTTTTTGTCGTTTACGGGTGCGGGAAGTACCTTTTGATTGCCGAAATCGTCCAACAGCTTCTCCATTGTGCAGATATCGAGTCCCTGAAGCGAATCTTGTTGCGAGAAATAGATTTTGTCTTTCTTTTCGTTGATAAATAGAGGGAGTGTACGATTTGGATAGTTGCGGAAAAATTCGTTCATCGGTACAAGCGATCCTGAGGAAGCACTCAAATGATAAGCCGAAAGAAATTTATTTTTCGGCACGATAAGGCTATCTATAATCTGAACGTCTTCCGTTCGTTTAATGAGACGTCTCAGTCGGTTGGCATAAGCCTGTTTTTCTTCTAAGCGCGCCAATGCTTCCTTGTCGCGGCGTTTAATTTTCTGATATTTTTCAAATTCTTTTTCAGCCTCGTCAAAACGATACATTTTCGTGTAGAGTTCCCCCAAATAGAGGTATGCTTCGGGAATCTTTTTTTGTGAAGCATAAAGGAGGTATTTTTCGGCATTCGATTCGTTGCCTGTTTCATAGAGACATACGCCCAACCATTGATTGAGTGAAGCATCAGTTGGATTTAAGAGATATTCGGTTTGGAAGATTGGCAATGCTTCTGCATAGCGGCCTTCCAAATACAGTTTCTTTGCTTCTTCAAGCGTTTGTCCCCGGAGAATACAACAACCGAGCACACAAACAAATAGCGTGACAAGGTAGCGTAATTTCATTCCTTTACTATTTTTAATTCAACTTTCCTGAAATCGCATGGATGTCCTTCGCTTTGTAACGAAATGGTGCCTTTATTTAGCATTTTCCCGCCGTTTAATGCCTCCAATTTCGAAAAATTAGGATCTCTATCGTCGAGTTGAGGTTGATTATACACCAAAACCGTATCTCCGTTGAGGATGTGTTTGATGACTTCATTTCCACGTACTTCTATTTCAGCCGTTACCCAATCTTCTCCAAAGGCCGGAGGTGCGGTTGAATTGATGCAATGTTCGAGGATCAACCGATTATTCATGACAATATTTGTACCCGGTGTGCAGACATTCAATGTAGGACGTTGCACGAGGGAATCGCTTCCAAGTAGCTGAACCTCGATGGAAACCGGAAAATCTTGATCTTTATCCATTGACAACGGCGATTGGCCATGAATCATGATTCCCGAATTTTTGTAGGCCCATTCGGGTGCTCCCGGGCATTGCTCGCCCACAAAACGATATTCCACGCGAATGATGTAATGCGAGAAGGTGTCTTTATAGAAGAGGTGTCCAAATCGATCGTCAAACGCTTCGTATTGGTCGTAACGTACTTTTATCATTCCATCCTCTACTCGAAAAGTGTTGCCGAAATTTTCATTGACATTGTATCCTTTTATCTTAACTGTCCAGTCGTTCAGGTCTTTCCCGTTAAATAACTGAATCCATTCGCTTTCATTTGCCCGGAACCGGTTGTCTTTTTTCTGACGGCATCCCATGGTGAAAATGAAGATCATGAATAGTAACGTGGCAAAAAGTTTGGTGTGCTTCATTGTTGTTTAATTTAGTAATGAAACGAAATGTAATCATTCGAATTTTGTTTTTAACAAGAATACGTGAACTGAGTTCACTGCAAACATACTAAAAAATTATGAGGTGAAGGTTTTTTTCTCTATTCTTTACGTATGTTTTTGTGGTTGATGGAATTTTTTTTCGTCTTCCTGATTTGATTTTCGTTATGCATCGAAGTTTTCGCTTCTTTCCTATGTATTAATATTTAACTACTACGGTCGTACACCTTAAATCATGTTATTGAAATGAGGGTAGAATTATTGTAAAAATCGGCTTTTCTAAACCTCTTTTTCCTGCAAACGGGATCGTTCGTTTTAATTTATGTATATTGAAAGGATCGTTGTATTTTTGCATTATGGAGGATGATGTTTTTAAAACAATAAAAGAAGAAGGCACGGCCTGCATCAAGGAAAAAATGAGCAAATTCATTTCTTATGCCCTGCATGTAGAAACTGCGGACGAGGCAAAAGTTGTGTTGGATGAATATCGGAAAAAATATATCGACGCCCGCCATGTTTGCTGGGCATATGTGTTGGGATGGGAGCGCACCGACTTCCGTTTTAGTGACGATGGCGAACCTTCGGGCACGGCCGGGCGCCCGATTCTCGGGCAAATTCATGCTGCCGGGTTAACGGATGTGTTGGTTATCGTGGTACGTTATTTTGGCGGGATATTGTTGGGCACATCCGGTCTTATCAAAGCCTATAAGGAAGCAGCGGCGCAAGCCATTGCCAATGCAGAAATTGTCGAAAAGACGGTGGACGATACCCTGGTTATTCGCTTTCCCTACCTGTTGTTGAATGATGTGATGCGTGTGCTCAAACAGGTGGAGGGGGTTAGGTGGGACCCGGATTTTGCAGAAGATTGCACGGTGACCGTGCACGTTCGGAAATCGCAATCGGACCGATTATTTGGAATTCTTTCCCAAATTTACGGCGTTGAGGTAGCCTATTTGTAATTTCTCCCTCCCGAAAATATGGATTTCAAGAAATGATTTTTTACATTTGCAACATAAATTTTTGGTTATTCTGAGAAAGAAGCCGGCCATATTACCTCTTTTTCTGGCAACGTTTGTTTTGTTGATCGCCAGTTTTATTCCGCATCATCATCCGGAGCAGGGAGGCATTTGTTTTATTTTTACACCTGCTCATGCGCATACCGAGAATGCACGTCATCATCTCCCTTCCTCGTCATCTCATGATACGTGTCCGGCCGAAAGTGTGTATATGGCGACTTCCGACAGCGAAACAAAATCGTGGCTGTTTACACCTGTCATGATGGATCATACCCTGTTTTCCGAAGGATTGCTTTTGTTTTTCGGGCAAAAACAGGGACCTCTTTTTTCGAGTAGGAAAATAATTTCTTATCCCCCATACCTTAACTTTTATCGATCGGCCTTTAAGGGGCGAACCGGATCGCTGCGTTCACCTCCTGTTTCTCATTTTCTTTCCTTTTTCTTTTCCTAAAAACAAAAGGGATATCGCTTAGTTTCGTTTAATCCAAGTTGCGAAAAAGAGGATTTTACCGTTAATCAGGCGGTAATGCCTTGGGCTAGTTTGTACCCTTCATCGCAAAAAGCGATACAATGTTATTTTTATAAATTATTTCCATCTAAAAATAAGTTAATGAGAAAATATAGCTGCTTTCTTTTTTCTGCATTATGCCTTGTTATAACAGGATGCCATTCAGTGAAAGAAGAACATCACGATCACGAACATGAACTCGAGAGCATGGAAGATCTGCATTCGCATACCGCCGAAAAGGCACATGCCGGCGAAATTGTTTTTCATGAAGAGCAAGCTCGGGCTGCAGGTCTTGAGGTAATTACGGTGAGTCCGTCGTCGTTTACCGAAGTAATTCACGTAAGCGGACAAATACAATCCACTCCCGACAACGAAGCGACGGTGGTTTCCGCCTCGGCCGGGGTGGTTGATTTTGCCGGTAAATATCTCATGGAGGGGATGAGTGTAAAATCGGGAACTCCTCTTATAACGGTTTCGGCCAAAAATATGGTAAACGGAGATCCTTCGGTTGCGGCAGAGGTTGAATACGAGTCGGCTTTGCGCGAATACGAAAGGGCGAAAAGCCTTGTGGCCGATCGGTTAATTTCGCAAGAAGAGTTCGAACAAGTTCGGTTGCGTTACGAAAAGGCAAAAAATGCCCTCCCCCCGGTCATCACCTCGTCGGGAGTAACGGTTTCGTCGCCAATCGACGGTTATATTAAAAAGGTGTACGTCAAAAAGGGAGATTATGTGGAGATTGGGCAACCCCTTGCTATGGTTACTCGCAATAAGCGGTTGCAACTTCGTGCCGAAGTTTCAGAAAAATATGCCGATCGTCTTCCAACCCTCACGGGAGCCAACTTTAAACCCTCCTACGGCAATACCTTATATAAATTGTCCGATTTGAATGGACGGTTGATTTCGTATGGTCGTACTGTGGATGAAAATTCGTTTTATATACCGGTCATCTTCGATTTCGACAATTGCGGAGATATTGTTCCCGGTTCGTATGTCGATGTTTTTTTGTTATCGTTGCCGCTGATGGATGTCCTTGCTGTGCCTGTTTCGGCAGTGACCGAAGAGCAAGGACTTTATTTCGTTTACGTGCAATTGGACAGGGAGGTTTTTAAAAAGCAAGAAGTGCATATCGGGTTGAGTGACGGAGAGCGGGTGCGGATTTTATCCGGGCTTAAGGAGGGAGACAGAGTGGTCACGAAAGGTACTTATCAGGTTAAATTGGCTGCCACTGCTTCGGTTATTCCCGAAGGGCATTCACACGCACATTAAAATTACGGAGAGGTCATGTTGGATAAATTAATTCGATTTTCACTCGATAATCGAGTGACGATACTGGCAATAGCAGTTCTGTTGCTGATTGTGGGTTCTTTTGTGGTTTCGAAAATGGAAGTGGATGTGTTTCCCGATTTGAATGCGCCTACGGTGGTTGTCATGACCGAAGCGCCCGGTATGGCGCCCGAAGAGGTGGAGCGTTTGGTGACGTTTCCTGTCGAGACGGCTGTAAACGGGGCTACCGATGTGCGACGGGTGCGCTCTTCTTCAACTACCGGTTTCTCTGTAGTGTGGGTAGAATTTGATTGGGGTACAAATATCTTTACAGCACGTCAAATTGTTTCGGAAAAGTTGTCGGCCATAAACGAACAATTACCACCCGAGGTGGGAAATCCTACGTTAGGTCCGCAGTCGTCTATTTTGGGAGAAATCATGATTATCGGTCTCACTGCCGATTCCGTTACGTCGATGGAAGAGTTACGTACGTTGGCAGACTGGACCCTCCGTCCGCGATTATTGTCGACGGGCGGTGTGGCTCAGGTATCTGTTCTTGGCGGAGATGTGAAGGAATACCGGATTGCTCTCGATCCGAACAAGATGAAACACTACGGTGTGGGACTCGATGAGGTGGTGGCTGCTGTGGATGGAATGAATCGGAATTCTTCCGGCGGTGTTCTTTATGAATACGGCAACGAATATATCATTCGTGGGATGCTTTCCACGAATCGAATCGGCGAGATGGGAAAGGCGTTAGTTAAAAAAATAGACGGCGTTCCTGTTGTGTTGGAAGATATTGCGGAAATAGGTACCGGTGCAAAACTGCCCCGCATGGGCGCGGCATCGCTTAACGGCAAACCGGCTGTTATGTTGACCATCACCAAGCAACCCAACGTCGATACAAAAAAACTGACGGAAAAAATCGATGCTTCGTTAAACGATATCCGCATCAATTTGCCTCCCGATGTACATATTTCAACCGATATTTATCGCCAGTCGCGTTTTATCGACAATGCCATCCACAATGTGGTGGATGCGCTGCTGATGGGTGGACTTTTTGTGGTGATCGTGCTGATTGTTTTTCTGATGAATGCCCGCACTACGCTGATATCGCTGGTTACTATACCGATTTCTGTATTGACTACCTTTGTGGTGGTGAAATTAATGGGATTAACCATCAATACAATGAGCTTGGGCGGTCTCGCCATTGCCGTTGGGTCGTTGGTCGATGATTCGATTGTCGACGTGGAGAATGTGTTTAAACGATTGCGTGAGAACCGAATGAAACCGCAAAATGAGCAAAAAAGTGTGCTTCAAGTTGTTTTTAATGCTTCACGTGAAGTGCGAAGGCCGATTTGGAATTCGACACTGATTGTGGTGGTCAGTTTCATTCCGCTCTTCTTTTTGCAGGGAATGGAAGGGCGTATGCTGATTCCGCTTGGGCTGACGTTCGTTATGGCGTTGTTTGCTTCTACGGCGGTTTCACTTACACTGACGCCTGTCTTATGTAGTTATTTACTGGGTAGCGAGCGAAGTGATCCACTGAAAAAGGATCCGTTTTTGGTGCGTATCTTAAAAACGATCTACCGCAATCTGTTGGAAAGCGCATTGTTTCACAGAAAAGGATTACTTATTGGTGTGGGTGCGGCATTGGTGGTTTCTGTTTTCATGCTGTTGTCTTTCGGGAAGAGTTTTTTGCCGCCATTTAATGAAGGCTCGTTTACGATCAACGTGAGTACATTGCCGGGGGTATCATTGGACGAGTCGGATAAAATAGGGAAAATGGCTGAGGATATTCTGTTGAGCATCCCCGAAATTCAGGTCGTTGGTCGAAAAACAGGGCGCGCAGAGTTGGATGAACACGCGCTGGGAGTCAACGTTTCCGAAATAGAAGCTCCTTATGAGTTGAAAGGACGGACGAAAGAGGAAGTCATTGCCGAAATACGGGAAAAAATGAAGGTCATTCCCGGTGTGAATATCGAAATTGGGTCGCCGGTTTCGCATCGAATTGACGCCATGCTTTCAGGAACACAGGCCAATATTGCAGTGAAGCTGTTTGGTCCCGATCTCAACAAAATGTATCGCATTGGCAATCAAATAAAAACGGCTATTTCAAATATCGATGGAGTAGTGGATCTTAATGTTGAGCAACAAGTGGAACGTCCGCAATTGAAGATTGTTCCCAAGCGGGAAATACTTGCCAAATATGGTATCTCGCTTCCCGAATTCAACGAAGCGATTGGTGTGCTGTTGGAAGGAAAACCGGTTTCTCAGGTCTATGAAGGAGATCGCTCGTTTGATCTTATACTGAGGGTTAAGGACAAGGACAGGGAGAGCGTAGAAGCTATCGGTAATCTGGCAATAGATGCCGATGGGCAAAAAGTGCCTTTGTGTCAAGTGGCCGATATTGTTTCATCGGCGGGACCTCATACGATTAATCGGGAGAATGTTTCGCGTAAAATGGTTGTTTCTGCAAATATTACCGGGCGTGATTTGCAAGGAGCCGTGGATGATATTCGCAACACCATCGAGAACGAAATCCGGCTTCCGGAGGGCTATCATGTGGAGTATGGCGGGCAGTTCGAAAGTGCCCGGTCGGCATCACGTACCCTGACCTTGGCTTCGGTGTTGTCTGTCCTCACGATTTTTCTATTGCTTTTTGCAGAATTCAAAAGTTGGCCGCAAGCTGCGATTGCAATGGTAAACCTACCTTTGTCGCTTATCGGAGGAGTGTTTATTGTTTTTTTTACCGGAGGCGTAATGAACATTCCGTCTATTATCGGGTTTATATCGTTATTCGGCATTGCTACCCGAAACGGCGTGTTGCTTCTTAATCGGTATAACGATTTACACGCAGCGGGACTGTCGGTTCACGATACCATTATTCAAGGTTCGCTCGATCGATTAAACCCGATTCTGATGACGGCATTGTCTTCGGCTTTAGCATTGGTGCCCATGGCTTTAAGTGGACATCTCCCCGGAAACGAAATTCAAAGTCCTATGGCTAAAGTCATATTGGGCGGGTTAATTACTTCTACAGCACTTAACGGATTTATTATCCCGGTGATGTATGGTTTTATTGCCGGTAAAGACAAAAAGAAACAAGAAAAATTAAACGATGAGCAATGAGAAAGATACTGTTTTTGTGCATGATGATCTTGAATATGACGATTTGTGCCAATAATGACCAAATCAATCGGATTCTGGCTTCCATTGAGCAAAACAATGGCACCTTGAAAGCGTTGCGCAAAGATGCCGATGCCCGGATCGCAGGCAACCGTGAGGAGATGATGCCCGACGATCCGGAAGCGGAATTTGCCTATTTGTGGGGAAGTCCGCATGAAATAGGTAATAGGCAGGACGTGAGTGTTTCACAAGGTTTTGATATCCCCTTGGTAACGGGAATGAAAAAAAAAGTGGTTTCACGCGAAAACGAACTGGTGGAACTGAATCATCAGTCGGAACGAACACAGGTATTGTTGGAGGCAAAAAAATTATGTATAGAGCTGATTTACTATAATGCTCTTCGAGAGCAACGGAATAAGCAACTGCAAAGGGCGGAGCATGTGGCCGATACATACCGGAAACAGTATGAAAAAGGCAATATCGGCATGCTGGAGTACAACAATGTGCAACTTTACTTTGCCGAAATAAAACATGAAGTTTCGCGCATGGATATCGAGCAGAAGCGAATTCTTTCGGAGTTGAAACGACTGAATGGCGGAATTGCCGTTGAACTGACCGGTACTCAATACGATCTTCATCCTCTTCCCGCCGATTTTGAGCAATGGTTTGAACAGATGGAGCAGAAAAATGCGATGCTTTTGTATGCTTATAAGGAATCGGAATTGAACACGTATCGGATAAAGGTGGCTAAAAAGGCGAATTTACCCCGCTTCTCGGTGGGTTATCTGATGGAAAATGTGGTGGGAGAGCGGTATCAAGGTGTGACGTTGGGAATATCGGTTCCGCTGTGGAGAAATTCGCAGCGATTGCAACAGGCAAAAATGCAGGCTGAGGCTTCCGAAATGCATGCAGCGAATATGCGACAAGAGTTTTATGATGCTTTTCGTGCGTTATATCAGCAGGCACAAGATTTGCAACAGTTGATTCTTGATTATCATGCTTCCATGAGATTATATGATGATCCCGAACTCCTGGAAAAAGCCTTGGATTTGGGCCATATTTCGATGATGGATTATATTTCGGAAAAAGGGCTTTATTATGGCAGGATCACAAAAGTATTGGAGGCAGAGCGAGACTATGAGCTCTTGTATGCCGAACTTACCTATGTTGAACTATAAAATCTTTTGTTGAGTAAAGCATGCCTTTACTGTGTCAGAAAGCAACTAATTTTTAAAAAATTATTTGTTGATGATACAAAATTACTACTTTTGCATGCGAAAGATAATTTAAAATACGAAATATAAAGGAGAAAAAGTACGGAATGGGGAAGAATTTGGTTATTGTAGAGTCGCCGGCAAAAGCAAAAACTATTGAAAAATTTCTCGGAAAAGAGTATCGGGTGTTGTCAAGTTACGGACATATCCGCGATCTGAAAAAAAAAGATTTCAGTATCGATATCGAAAACGATTTTAAACCTATATACGAAATACCATCCGATAAGAAGAAAGTGGTATCCGAACTTAAAGCTGCAGCAAAAGAGGCCGATACAGTTTGGCTGGCATCTGATGAAGACCGCGAGGGAGAGGCCATTGCATGGCATCTGTATGATGTGTTGGGATTGGAAAAGAAGGATACGAAGCGCATTGTTTTTCACGAAATCACAAAACCGGCTATTCAGGAGGCAATTAAAAATCCACGTGGCATCGATAAGAATTTGGTAGATGCACAGCAGGCCCGACGCGTATTGGATCGCATTGTGGGTTTTGAGCTTTCACCGGTCTTATGGAGAAAAATCAAACCGGCGCTTTCTGCCGGAAGAGTTCAGTCGGTAGCCGTGAGGCTTATTGTTGAACGTGAGCGAGAGATTCAACAATTCAAGCCGGAAGCATCGTATCGTATTGTAGCACTTTTTTCGAAGGAAGAGAATGGTAAAGTATACGAGATAAAAGCAGAATACAATAAACGCCTCAAAACCAAAGAAGAGGCATTGTCCTTGCTGGATAAGCTTAAATCTGCTGAGTTCACCGTGGAGGATATTACGGTTAAGCCGGTTAAGAAATCACCGGCTCCTCCGTTCACTACTTCTACTTTACAGCAGGAAGCATCGCGTAAGTTGGGCTATTCGGTTGCGCAAACCATGATGATAGCACAACGCTTGTATGAATCGGGAAAAATCACCTATATGCGTACCGATTCGGTAAATTTGTCGTCATTGGCTATACAAGCAGCGAAAAACGAGATTGTAGACCTTTATGGTGATGAATATTCGAAACCCCGACAATATTCCACAAAATCAAAAGGCGCTCAGGAAGCGCACGAAGCTATTCGCCCCACTTATCTTAATGAACGCGAAATCAGTGGAACGTCACAGGAAAAGCGGTTGTACGACTTAATCTGGAAGCGTACCATTGCATCGCAAATGACCGATGCCGAGCTGGAAAAAACGACTGCCACAATTGGTGTTTCCAATGTTGAAGGCAAGTTTGTGGCTACCGGAGAAGTGATTAAATTCGATGGTTTTTTGCGCGTGTATCGCGAAGGGACCGATGATGAGGAGGCAGAAAATGATAGTGCTATTCTTCCGCCTGTGAAACAAGGTGAGAGGCTTCTTATGACGGAAACAACCGCTACAGAGCGTTATACCCAACGTCCTCCACGATATACAGAAGCTTCCCTGGTGCGAAAAATGGAAGAATTGGGCATCGGCCGCCCTTCTACCTATGCTCCTACTATATCTACCATTCAGCAACGGGGTTATGTGGAGAAACGAAATGTGGAGGGCGAAGAACGTACTTATGCAGTCATTACGCTGAAAAACGGGAAAATAAAAGATACATCGAAAAAAGAAATGGCCGGAGCCGACAAGAATAAGCTTGTTCCTACCGATATCGGCATGGTGGTGAACGATTTTCTTGTGGAATATTTTCCCGATATTGTGGATTATAACTTCACTGCCGAGGTGGAAAAAGACTTCGATAAAATTGCCGAAGGCAAAATGCCGTGGAATAAGTCGATAGCCAATTTTTACAAAACCTTTCATCCTACAGTGGAGAAGACGGTAAACATGCGGAGCGAACACAAAACGGGCGAAAGAATATTGGGGGTTGACCCCAAAACCGGCCGTCGGGTATCGGTTAAAATCGGACGCTATGGTGCGTTGGCACAAATCGGCACAGCCGATGAGGAGGAGAAACCCTTGTTTGCTCCGTTGCAAAAGTCACAATCCATCGAAACCATTACCCTTGAAGAAGCATTGAAATTGTTTGAATTACCACGCAGTTTGGGCGAATTTCGCGGAAAAGAAATGGTGGTAGGAGTAGGTCGTTTTGGTCCTTATGTTCGTTACGACAACAAATTTGTTTCGTTACCCAAAGATGCCGATCCGCTGGAAATCACGGCTGAAGAAGCTGTTACCCTTATCGAAGCCAAAGAAAAAGAAGAGAAAGAAAAGATAATAAAAACATTTTTAGAAGAACCCGGCCTTCAAGTGTTGAAGGGACGTTACGGACCCTATATTGCTTTTGAAAAGGAGAACTACAAAATTCCTAAAGGATTGGACCCTGCAGAACTATCACTTGAAGATTGCCGAAAAATTATCGCCGAAGCCGATAAAAACAAAAGCAAAAGCGAAAAAAAGGGGAGAAGATCTTCTACAAAGAAATGAGTATCGAATCATGCCTTTATCCAACCATTGGATATGCTTACCAAAGCATAAGTTAATGCAGCCATGAGCAATAGCACAAAATAGCCGGCTTCTACGGATATAATGATTGCCAAAACGGTGCTGATTACCGAAAAATATCCGTTCAAAGCCCATGCCCATGGGATGTCGTCGCTCTTTTTTTCAGCAAGATAGTCGATTCCGATAGGGAACGGCATTCCTAAAAAGAACCCCGGTGTTCCTAATAAAACGATAGCAATCAATATTTTGAAAGGTAAAGCGACGCCTATTGTAGCTGAAAGAATTGGGGAGAGAACGAAAGCGTACAATAGGAGGATAGCGGCAATAATAAGCGGTAATGCCAAACGGATTTTATTCTTTCGACAGGCAGATGAATAATAACTTCCCAATCCTGAAGTAAAAAGTAAAATACTGAGGGTGGCGGAGGTAGCGTAGGTGGGTTCTCCAAAATAAAAGGTAAATTGTTGAATGAATACCATTTCCAAAAACATATAAGCCAACCCCAATCCGCTGAAATACACAATTACCCATTTCTTGTGTTTACTTTTCCATGGTTTGAAAGATAAAGGCAAAAGAATAAAAATCGCCGCAATAAAAATAATTTGAATGAATGTGAGGATGATGAGCACATAACCGATATCTAAAAAAGGAAAGTTTTTCTCACGAATGGAAGATATCAATTGCGGAATTTGCTTAATGCGGATAAATTGGAAGAAAAAAGGCCGGTTGTCGGTAGTAGGGTGTATCCGATAAGGATAGGCTTGTATCAATGCTTTTTTGTCGGAAGATAAGAGTTGGTCTACATGAATAAAAAAAGTAGTGTCCTGAAGCATATTAAACTTGTCTCGGTCAATTTTCTGCTCTTCGGGAAGAACAAGCGGATCGAACATTTGGTTTTCACAAAACTGATAAACCTTTTCGATTTCATCAAGGGCGAAGGGTGATTTTTTTACCAGAAAGGTAACTGCACCCCAACTTCGTATGGCAACAACGTGTTCCAGAGGATGTGTTATGTTGTTTTTATCGAGAAGAAAGCCGATAGTGGCTAAAAGTCGGTACGCATTTCGTACGGGATAATCCATCCAACAGCTCAACGAGATCATTCCTTTTTCCGAAAGCTTGTTCCACATTTCTTGCAGTGCTTCTATGGTTAATTCATATCGTGGTTCAACGGCATTTAACCCCGAATTGCCAAAGAACGAACCGATAACGGGAAGTTCTATCAAATCAAGTTGCTGTGTATGGAGAGTGAGCAATGTTCGTGAGAGGGTTTGATGAGGCTGAACCTGTGGAAAACCGTCGAAAGATCGGCTAAGTATGTTGAAAATTTCAGGATGCGGTTCATTGGCAATAATGTGGGGTACCTGATGCGACAAGGCCAGCAGAACGTTTTCTCCTGTTCCTGCATCGATAATCAGGGCATTTTCTATTTCTTCGATATGATAGGGTAAGGCTTGAGGCGTGTAGTCAAGAATACTCGTTTCGTTCTGCTTTATGGGTTGTGGAAGAAGACATCCCATCCAGTTTCCATTATTAAAAACAACTTTTCGGATTGGGTAAGGGTCTTGGTAAGCAAGGCTTACGCCGGGAGCATAACGGATGACAGGTGATGAAACAATTTGCACAAAACCATTCGGAGTACTTTTTGCATACTCGATTTTCGCTTCGGGCAACAGCATGGTTCTGGTGATATCTTTGTATTCGGATGGGGTTAATTGCGGTGGATAGAAATAAAAGACGACTAAAATAAGAGTCGAAAGTGGGAGGGTGATTCGGAGAAGTGTTTTTTTATTTCGGGGCAGTGAAATAATTCCTCCTAAAAAGGCAAGTATGGCAACGGCAAAGGGTTGTTGTTCCGGAATTATCCATTGCATGAAGAGTAAGGCTACAATTCCTCCTATGCCTGATCCGATGAGATTGGAAAAATAAATTTTCCCGATTTGATCGGCAAACTTCGAAAAACTCATTCCGATGGATAAAGCCCCGGAAAAGAAAGGCAGAAAAAAAATCAAATAAGTGAGAATTAACTTGCCGATGTGGCGTGAATCCTGAAAAATAAGCAATGAATCGAAACGAACAGCCTTGGAATTGGCAACTCCAACCACCACAGGAATGAGAATTGCTGTAATGAGTAATAAAAAAGGGAAAAGGGTAACGTAGTTTTGTTCAAGTTTTTTTTGGAAAATTGTCAGGAAAGTTCCTGCGGCGCCAAATCCGAGCAGGGCGATGGATATAATCATATAGGCAAAGTGATACCATTGTACATACGACAAAATTTGCATCAATATTAATTGAAAAGCGATAATGCATGCCGAAATTAAGCCGATTGCCACATGGTTGCGAATTGATGATGTTGGGTTGACGTGTTCCATCGCTTATTTGCCTGTTTTTCGTGGTGTATCTCGATCGGAAACGGTTGTTATGGTTTGATGTTTCGGGTTAAAGGAACAAACCTTACGGGAATCAGACTTTTTGTCCTGATTTTGTCTCCCGTTTTTTCTACAAGCATCAGGTTTTGAACGCTAAAGGGTGAGCCCACAGGAATAATCATACGGCCTTTGTCTTTCAGTTGTCGGATTAATGGCGGAGGAATATATTCTGATGCCGCGGTAACGATGATGCCATCATAAGGTGCGTGTTCTTCCCAACCGTAGTAGCCGTCGCCTATCTTTACTTCAACATTGTCGTAATTTAGAGCGGCTAATCGTTCTTTTGCTGCAAGACCCAGTTCTTCGATAATTTCAACGGTATACACTTTTTTTACGATTCGGGATAAAACGGCTGCCTGGTAACCCGAACCCGTTCCTATTTCCAGTACTACATCGTCGGGCCCAACATGGAGCAATTCGGTCATATAGGCTACAATATAGGGTTGTGATATGGTTTGTCCATAACCGATGGGAAGGGGACCGTCGTCATAAGCCCTTTCTTGATATTCCTCAGGAACAAATAGATGTCGAGGAACCGCTTCCATGGCCTTTAATGTGTTTTTGTCGGTGATGCCGCGAGCTTGAATTTGTTTTTTTATCATCTCTTTTCTATTTTTTTCGAATTTGTCTTGTCCGGAAAGGGAAGAAAAAAATCCGACATGCACCAGAATAAGTATGAAGATGGCTGTTTTTTTCATATCGGGTAAAAATTTATCCCTGTTTTTGCTCTTCCAATATGGCATCGATCACTGCAATGGTCGTCATGTTTACGATATCGCGTACCGAACTTTCTACATCCAATATATGCACCGGTTTATTCAAGCCCATTTGGATAGGTCCTATCGATTCTGCCAACCCCATTTCGAGCAACAATTTGTATGCACTGTTTGCAGAACTTAAGTTTGGAAATATCAACGTATTGACATCTTTCCCGGCTAGTTTCGAAAAGGGATATTTCTTATCGCGTAACTCTTTGTTTAATGCAAAATTAACCTGCATTTCGCCGTCAACAATCATTTCGGGATATTCTTTGTGTAGGGTAGCAACCACTTCGTGTACGCTTGCGGGACTACCTTGTTTATCTGATCCGAAATTGGAATAAGATAACATGGCCATTACAGGTTCATGGGCAAAAAGTTTTACCGTTTTATAGGTTAATTTGGCAATATCGAGCAGGGTTTCTGTAGAAGGATGCCGATTGAAAAGCGTGTCGGCCAAAAAGAAAATACCTTTTCTCGTGTTCATGATGTGAAGAGCTGCAATGTGTTTTGAACCTTCGCGAATGCCAATCACATCTTGTGCTGCCTGAATGGAATCGGCATATTTGGTATAAACACCGGTAATTAAGGCGTCGGCTTCGCCGGTTTCCACCATCATCATCCCGAAATAGTTGCGCTCGTGCATTTTTTCATAGGCTTCGTCAAAAGTCATCCCGTTTCGCTGAAGTTTGTCGGAAAGACGTTTAGCATAGGAAATTCTTCGTTGTTCTTCCCTGTCATGGCGTAGATTGATAATTTTCATCCCACTTAAATCGATATTATATTCTTGGGCGATTTTGCCGATTTTTTCTTCGTTACCCAATAAGATCGGGTAACAGATGCCCTCGTTGTATGCCATTTCTGCTGCCTTCAGCATATTAATATGGTTGGCTTCTGAAAATACGACTTTCTTTGGATTTTGACGGGCTGTATCATAAAAACGACGCAATATTTTATCTCCGTAACCTCCCATCATTTCACGCAGTTTAATGGTGTAGGCTTCCCAGTCGGTAATTTTCTGACGGGCTACTCCCGATTCCATGGCAGCACGGGCAACCGCAGGTGCAACAACCGTTAATAAACGGGGGTCTAGAGGCTTGGGAATGATGTAGTCTTTGCCAAAACGTAAACGTTTTAAATTATAGGCAGCATTGACTACATCGGGAACCGGCTTTTTTGCCAATTCGGCCAATGCATAAACGGCAGCCATTTTCATTTCTTCGTTGATGCATGTTGCCCGAACATCCAATGCTCCTCTGAAAATATAGGGAAATCCCAATACATTATTGATTTGATTGGGATAATCGGAGCGTCCTGTCGCAAAAATAATATCTTCTCGGGTATTCATGGCATCTTCATACGAGATTTCGGGATCGGGATTGGCCAAGGCAAAAATAATAGGATTTTCATTCATCGATAAAACCATTTCCGGGGTTAGTATTCCACTTACGGATAATCCCAAAAATACATCAGCTCCTCTGATGGCTTCTTCTAATGTTTCGATATGAGTGTTGGTGGCAAAAGGTTTTTTAATTTTGTTTAGGTCGGTACGCCGGGTATTGATAACTCCTTTCGAATCGAGCATAATTATATTTTCGGGTTTTGCTCCTAAACGTATATATAATTTTGTGCAGGAAATGGCTGCTGCACCTGCACCATTGACAACAATTTTTACATTTTCTATCTTTTTCCCGACAATTTCCAGTGCATTTAATAATCCTGCTGCAGAAATAATGGCTGTGCCGTGCTGGTCGTCATGCATGACAGGAATATCCAATTCGTTTTTCAATCTTTCTTCAATCTCAAAACATTCAGGAGCTTTAATATCTTCTAAATTAATCCCTCCAAAGGTGGGAGAAATGGCTTTTACGGTGTCGATGAATTTTTTTGGATCTTTTTCATTGATTTCAATATCGAAAACATCAATCCCTGCAAAAATTTTAAATAGCAACGCTTTTCCTTCCATTACGGGTTTCCCTGCCAAGGGTCCTATGTCGCCCAAGCCTAAAACTGCTGTCCCGTTTGAAATAACGGCTACCAAATTCCCTTTATTGGTATAGTTGTAAACGGCATCATCATTCTTTTTAATTTCTAAACAGGGTTCGGCAACTCCCGGCGAATATGCCAACGATAGATCGCGTTGCGAACTATAAGGTTTGGTAGGAACAACTTCAATTTTTCCCGGTTTCCCTTCTGAATGATAAAGAAGAGCATCCTCTTTGCTTATTTTAGTCATAAATCGGATTTTATGTAATAGAGTAAAATAATATCTGTAATTTCATTTAAAAATTGTCACAAAAGTACCATTTTTCCATTTTAATTCATAATTATTTTATGGATTCAGGCCTTCATTTTTTTGAGAAACTGTCGTTTTATGGAAAAATACATATTCTTAACATCAAATGATCTATTCGGGTAAAAATAGCTGCTAGTGATACAGGAGCATACCTGTCACCCCCGAAAGAGCAATCAACAAAATAGGATCTACCCTTTTTATCGATGCAAGGAATACACTTCCGAAAATAATCCAACTTTTATAATCGATGAAATTGGCTTTGTTAATCAGCATGAGTGCAGCAGAAGCAATTAAACCGATGATGGTAGGTTTGAGTACCGAAAGGGTGGAACGCACCAGCGGATTGTTTTTTACTTTAAAGAAAAAGGCACAGATGAGAGTCATAATGACAAATGAAGGAAGGCTTACTGCCAGTGTGCAAATGGCGGAGCCCAATATGCCTTGAAAAGTCGAAAAACCCATGTTCGAAACGGCAGCATATCCCACGTAGGTGGCAGAATTGAATGCTATGGGTCCCGGAGTGGTTTGAGATATGGCTACGATATCGGTAAAATCGTAGATCGAAATCCAAGGGTGAGCATCTACAACTTCGTGCCGGATAAGGGGAAGCATGGCGTATCCGCCTCCAAAACCAAATAATCCGATTTTGAGAAAGGATAGAAACAATGCAACGTATAGTTCGATTAGTTTCATGGTTATCGCTTTATTCTTTTTTTGAGGTAAATCGGATAGAAAACACCTGAAAGTATGGCGGCGGCAATGATGTATGCCGGTGATATTTTCAACAGCCATACGGCTAGGACCACAACAAGAGGTATCCATGCATTTTTTCGGGAGATTCCGGCTGATTTGCTTAATCCTGTTAATGGAGCAGCAATCAAGGCTACTACAGCCGGACGGATACCTTTGAAGATACGTTCGACAATCGGATTATTTTTGAATTGCGTGAAAATTATGGCAATGAAAAGAATGATGATAAACGAGGGAAGAATGATGCCTAAAGCGGAAAACAAACTTCCCTTGAATCCAAAGCGTTTGTTGCCTACAAATAAAGCGGTGTTTAATGCCATGGGTCCCGGCATGGATTGGGCTATGGCCAGCATATCCATAAATTCATCGTCTTCCAGCCAATTTCTCTTTTTTACTACTTCGTTACGGATAAGGGGTATCATTGCATAACCACCCCCGAAAGTGAATGCTCCGATTTTAAAAAAAACGAGAAACAGTTCCAGATACCGTTTCATTTTAGTATAAGTTTTATAATAAAAAGAAAAGCAGATCGCAAAAAGATGAACTTTTGCCGATCTGCTTTTTATAAGAAGCCGCATCGGTGGAATTAAGACGAAACTCCTTATGACAGGATTTGAGGGTCTTGTTGTCTTTGTAATCCGCCGAGCCCGAAGGCTTGTCCCGAAGGATGCGGCCCGCCATTGACAACAAAAACGATCTCGGTTTCTAAAATGTTATTGATGAGTTTCCCAATCGACCAATGCGGCAATAACTCTCTTGTTTTGCATTTCAAAGATAGTAAATCTGCTTTTAATTACCAAATAAATTTCTAACTTTTTTAGGGAAATATGTCCGATTTATGTTTAAAAACATCTTATTTTAAACTTATTAAGATTTACTTTCGAAATATTTATTAAGTTCTTCATCCTTCAATTCATGATTACTGAGATCTCCTGCAAGATATTGATCATAAGCACTCATATCGAGTAAACCGTGACCCGATAAATTGAAAAGGATAGTCTTTTTTACTCCTTCTTCCTTGGCTTTCAGTGCTTCATCAATGGCTACTGCAATGGCGTGATTCGATTCCGGTGCAGGAATGATGCCTTCTGTGCGGGCAAACAGAATTCCGGCTTTGAAGGTATCGAGTTGATTTACATCGACGGCTTCCACCAGATTATCTTTGTGCAGTTGACTTACGATGCTTCCTGCACCATGATAACGCAGCCCACCGGCATGAATATTGGCAGGAGCAAAATTATGATGCAGTGTATACATGGGAATTAGTGGGGTATATCCGATCTCATCGCCATAGTCATATTGAAAACGGCCTCGGGTGAGTTTTGGGCAAGAGGATGGTTCGGCTGCGATAAAACGGGTGTGGGTTTCGCCTTTCAGATTGTGGCGTAGGAAAGGAAACGATATTCCGGAAAAATTTGATCCTCCGCCAAAACAGCCGATTACAATATCGGGATATTCATCTGCCATTTCCATTTGTTTTTCGGCTTCAAGGCCGATTACGGTCTGATGTAAAGCTACATGATTCAACACGCTTCCCAATGCATATTTACAGTTGGGCGTTTGCATGGCGAGTTCTATCGCTTCGGAAATGGCTGTACCTAAACTTCCTTGATAATTGGGATTTTCAGTTATGATTTTTCTTCCGGCTTTTGTGGACATGCTGGGCGAAGCGATGACTTGAGCTCCCCATGTTTGCATGAGAGAACGGCGGTAAGGTTTTTGTTCGTAACTGATCTTCACCATGTAAACGGCAAGTTCAAGGCCAAAAGTTTTTGATGCAAAAGCCAGTGCTGTTCCCCATTGACCGGCACCGGTTTCTGTAGTTAAATTGGTTACCCCTTCTTTTTTGTTGTAATAGGCTTGTGCTAGCGCCGAATTGAGTTTATGAGAGCCGACAGGACTTACACTTTCGTTTTTGAAATAAATATGAGCCGGTGTATCAAGGGCTTTTTCCAGTTCATATGCCCTTACGAGTGGCGTGGGTCGGTAGATTTTATATTTTTCGCGAACTTCGTCGGGAATATCGATCCATACATCGTTGTCATTCAGTTCTTGCCTTGCCAATTCTTCTGCAAATAGCGGAAAGAGATCTTCGGCTTTGAGCGGTTCATTGGTTTGCGGATTTATCATCGGCAAAGGTTTGTTTTGCATTTCAGCAACAATATTATACCATTGTGTAGGTATTGCTGTTTCCGGCAACATGAATTTTTTTGTTCTCTTCATAAAATTTCTAACTATTTGTCCTGCTTTTGCGATTATGTGATGCAAAATTAAAGTATAATTCCTAAAAAAACAAACGAAAAGAAAAAATGGCGAGGTTATTTCGTCCTGATTTTCGTTTACATTTACGGTAAGCGTATTTCAGGACAAGACACCCCTTCTCTGCACCAAGTCCGTACCAAGGCTGCACCATCCTTGCATCAAGCTTGCATCACCCTCCCATCATTTTTGCATTAATTTTGCATTGGTCCCACCTTTGTACCCCGCACTACAGGCGGCAAAGGCGTAGGTTTATTTTACACCGGTTTCGCGGAATATGATGTCGTTGTCCCTGCCTTGAAGCGAAGGAAGAGCGAAGGAGGAGCGAAGGAAGAGCGAAGAACAAGCTAAATCGAAGGTCACCGGTTGACGTTTCCATTGTAGTTGTTTTTTGCAGGGAATTGCTTTTAATTTTTGAAACTTTATCTTACTTTTGCTCACATATTTCGAATGTGTGCATTTGAAATGATAGCAATGTCGAAAACAAGGCAAACATTGATTGAGGTGGCACGTCGGCTTTTTGCCCAAAAGGGGATTGAAAATACGACGATGAACGATATAGCCGAAGCTTCAAATAAGGGTCGTAGAACATTATATACCTATTTTAAGAGTAAGCAGGATATTTATAATGCGGTAATTCAATCGGAACTTGAAAGTATTTATCTTCAATTGGAGGATGTGATTAGAAGAAATTTGAAGGCTGACGATAAACTCATGCTTTTCTTTTTCACCCGTTTGGAAGCCATTAAAGAGGTGGTGAGACGTAATGGTACTTTACGCGCAGATTTTTTTAGAGATATTTGGCGTGTGGAGTATGTGCGAAAGGAGTTTGACCGTAAAGAAATAGCTTATTTACAACATATTTTGGAAGAAGGGGTCCGAACAAAAATTTTCGAAATTTCAGATATCCCCAAAACAGCACAAATTCTCCATTATGCATTAAAAGGGCTCGAAGTGCCCGTAATTCGGGGGGTATTAGGCCTAAATATTAATAATAAATCGGATAGAAATACGATTATTAATCTGATATTTAAGGGCTTATATAATAAGTAAAAATAAAGGCGTTCAATTTAAACCAATAAAAAATGAAATTATTAGAAGGTAAAACAGCTTTAATTACCGGCGCAGCACGAGGAATAGGTAAGGCTATTGCGCTTAAGTATGCTTCTGAAGGAGCAAATATTGCGTTTACGGATTTGATCATCGATGAGAATGCTAAAGCAACCGAAAACGAAATTGCTGCTTTAGGTACGAAAGTAAAAGGATATGCGTCGGACGCATCCAATTTTGAGGAGGCGCATAAAGTAGTGGATGAAATCATCAAGGATTTCGGGCGAATAGATATTTTGGTGAATAATGCCGGGATTACGCGCGATGGATTGATGGTTCGTATGACAGAACAACAATGGGATATCGTGATTAAGGTAAATCTGAAGTCGGCATTCAACTTTATTCATGCCGTTACACCTCAAATGATGCGTCAGAAATCGGGTAGTATTATCAATATGAGTTCCGTTGTAGGTGTGTCGGGTAATGCCGGTCAGTCCAACTATTCAGCTTCTAAAGCCGGGCTGATAGGCCTGACCAAATCGATGGCTAAAGAAATCGGTTCACGAAACATTCGGGTTAATGCTATCGCTCCGGGATTTATTATCACCGATATGACGGGAGCCCTTTCGGAAGAAGTACGCAAACAATGGGCAGAGCGAATTCCCTTGCGACGAGGCGGTACACCCGATGATGTCGCCAATGTTGCTCTTTTCCTTGCTTCGGAACTGTCTTCCTATGTAAGTGGGCAGGTGATCAATGTTTGTGGTGGCATGAATACATGATTTGCAATTATTTCCTATTTCGATTTTTCATAAGAGGCACGATTTTTTGTGTCTCTTCATTTATTGTTTTTTAAGATGGAAGTATTATACGAAGACAACCATATCATCATTGTAAATAAATCTCCGAAAGAGATTGTACAAGGTGATAAGACAGGCGATAAGCCATTGTCGGATATGGTAAAAGATTATTTAAAGGAAAAATATAATAAGCCGGGGAATGTTTTTTGCGGAGTTGTTCATCGGCTCGACAGACCTACTAGCGGAGTAGTCGTATTTGCTAAAACAAGTAAAGCGCTTACCCGACTGAACGAAATGTTTAAAAAGGGAGAGGTCGATAAAACCTATTGGGCTATTGTAAAAGATGTTCCACCTCAGAATGAAGGGGTGTTAGTTCATTATTTGATTAAGAACGAAAAAAATAATAAATCTACTGCATATGATACGGAAAAGCCGCACACTCAAAAAGCAGTACTTCACTATAAGCTTATTGGACGATCCCAAAAATATTATCTTCTTGAAGTAAAAATTGAAACCGGACGCCATCATCAGATTCGATGTCAGCTGGCAAAAATCGGTTTGCCGATCAAAGGCGATTTAAAATATGGTGCTCAGCGTTCTAATCCCGACGGCAGTATTTCTTTGCATGCAAGAAATATATCTTTTGTTCACCCGGTTTCTAAACAGATCATCAACATAACGGCTCCGGTGCCCGATGATCCTTTGTGGAAAGCATTCGAAATTTAGATTTTTCACAAAAAGTTAAAAGAAATAACGCCAAAACCATGCAATATAAAAAGTATATCAGTAAATTTGCGGATATAGTAAAAATTTTATCTAAATAAAGAAATATGAAACCAACATTGTTTGTATTAGCTGCAGGGATGGGCAGTCGTTACGGAGGTCTTAAGCAATTGGATGGGGTTGGCCCTTCGGGAGAAACCATTATGGATTATTCCATTTATGATGCTATAAACGCAGGATTTGGCAAGCTTGTTTTTGTTATTCGTAAATCGTTTGAAAATGATTTCAGGGAAAAGATCGTAAAAAAATATGAACAAAAAATCCCTGTGGAATTGGTTTTTCAAGAATTGGATAAATTACCCGAAGGTTTTACCGTGCCGGCAAATCGTGTAAAACCATGGGGAACCAATCATGCCGTAATGATGGGAAAAGAGGTGATTAATGAACCCTTTGCCGTTATCAATGCGGACGATTTCTATGGAAGGGAAAGTTATCGGGTTTTGGGGAATTTTTTGTCTCAACTTTCCAACAGCAAAAACCTGTACTGTATGGTAGGATACAGAGTAGGGAACACCCTTTCGGAAAGTGGAGCAGTAGCCCGCGGCATTTGTGAAGTGGATGAAAATCATAATCTTCTTGGAATTGTAGAACGTACTCAGGTGATGCGTATCGACGGTGTCGTTAAATATAAGGACGAAAACAATAATTGGGTGGCTATTGATGACAATACTCCTGTTTCTATGAATATGTGGGGATTCACGCCCGATTATTTTGCTTATTCCGAAGATTATTTTGTGGATTTTCTTAAAAAGAATGCCGAAAATATTACGGCTGAATACTTTATACCTTTACTTATTAATCATTTGGTTACTAATAAAATGGCAACTGTAAAAGTATTGGATACTCCTTCAAAATGGTTTGGAGTAACGTATCCCGAAGATCGCCCCGACGTGGTTGCCAAACTTCAGAAACTGGTAGATGAAGGAGTTTATCCTTCACCGCTTTGGTAGAGTATAGGTAGGGTGTAGAGCGCAAATATAATCCAATTCAACTGAAAAGGTAATGGTTGAGGTATTTATTATTCTGCTTCTCATTTTTTTAAATGGTTTTTTTGCTTTGTCGGAGATAGCGGTAGTATCAAGCAAAAAAACAAAACTCGAAGCAGAAAGAAAAAAAGGGAGCAAAGGTGCTGAAATGGCGCTCAAACTCCGAGCAAATCCCGACAATTTTCTTTCGGCTGTACAAGTGGGGATCACGCTTATCGGTATTGTGAACGGAGCATATGGTGGAACCACACTGGCGGCCGATGTTGTGCCTTTTTTTCAAAAATTTGCATGGAGTGCTCCCTACGCCGAAACCATATCTGTTGGAGTTGTCGTGTTTTTGATTACGTATGTGTCTATTGTTATTGGGGAATTAGTGCCGAAAACCATCGCTCTGAATAATCCTGAAAAGGTGTCCATCATGGTTTCGAGACCCATTTACGTCATAAGCATTATTTTTTATCCTTTTGTGGAATTTTTGGCTGCTTCGACCGGATTTTTTAATAAAGTTATCGGTTTGAAACCCAAAAAAGATACTGTGTCGGAAATGGAACTCAGGGCTATGTTAAAAACAGCATCAAAAGAAGGGGTTATCGAAAAAGAAGAAAATATTATTCACGAACAGGTTTTTTATTTTTCCGATAAACGAGCCAAACACTTAATGACCCATCGTACCGATATCGAATGGGTAGATATATCAAAATCCAAAGATGAAGTTGTTCAGGATCTTTTAAATTGTAAACATAGTCGGGTATTGGCTTGTAACAAAAAATTGGACGATTTTGTCGGCATTATTTCCATTAAGGAGTTCTTATACGCATTGCACAAGAATATCGATTTTTCCATTCATGAGTTGATTCAAGAGCCTTTAATTTTTCCGTCAACCTTGCGTGCTCAAAAAGTACTCGAAATGTTTAGGAGTAGTCATAAGTCTATCGGTGTTGTTGTCGATGAATATGGAAGTGTAGATGGCATTATCACCTTACACGACATAATGGAAACGTTGGTAGGACCTATTGCCGACGAGGATGAAAACGAAGAACCCGACATCTATATGCAAAGCGAAAATTCTGCTTTAGTCAATGGTGAGGCGCCCCTTGAATTGCTTACCTTATTTATTGATGATTTTGTTATCGATTTCGAATCGATCGATTATTCAACCGTTGCGGGTTTTGTTTTGGCCAATATAAACAAGATACCTCAAGTGGGCGATAAATTTGTCTATAACGATACGGAGTTCGAAATTACGGAAGTGGATGGTAATAAAATAAATAAAGTGCTGATAACCAAAAAAATAAAAGATAAGGGATGACGAGTTTTTTAATATTTACCCACTATGAATTTTTTTTGTAGAGACTGACAATTCAGGGCAAATTAAAGAAGCGCACGGGTTGGGTATATGGGATGGCGTGGCCACTAAGCGAAAACTTTTAATAAATGAACTATCAATTAATTAAACAAAACATGTAAAGGATGAATGAAAGAGGAATGGGACTGTGTGAAAGATATTTTTACGTATTTATGAAAATATGTTTTATAACACATCTTTTTATTAGGCGGGGAGAAAAGTATGTGTTATTTTTACACGAATTTTATAAAAAAATCCAATCTTCATCATCTTTTATTTATACACCGGAAAAATATGAATGTAGAGAAAACAAGGAGTAAATCCGGTTTGCTTTTGGATGCTTTTGAAAAAAAGGTAGACGGAAAGCAAACCGGATTATACATTCTTACCAACAAGAATGGATGCGAAGTAGCCGTAACAAATTACGGCGCAAAGATTGTTTCGTTGATGGTACCCGATAAAAACGGTACATTAACCGATGTGGTAACCGGTCATCAAACCATTGATGATTATTTGACTTCGGAAGAGCCTTATTTTGGAGCGGTTTGTGGTAGAGTGGCTAATCGGATTGCCAAAGGTAAATTTACACTCGATGGGAAAGAATATACGTTAGCCATTAACAACGGTCCCAATCACTTGCATGGAGGTATAAAAGGTTTCAATGCGGTTGTGTGGGACGTCAAAGAGATTACCGATAACGCGATCGAACTTTTTTATTTGTCAATAGATGGTGAAGAAGGATATCCGGGAAATTTAAGTGTGACCGTAACGTATGTTTTAACGGATGATAATGCATTGGATATTTATTATGAAGCGGAAACGGATAAACCGACGATTTTAAATCTTACCAATCATTCATACTTTAATCTTTCGGGAGCAGGAGATCCCTATATCGGGGATCATATTCTAAAATTAATTGCCGATGAGTATCTTCCCACAGACGAAACAGCTATTCCATACGGAAAGCCCGAACCGGTTTTTGGAACGCCTATGGATTTTACGGTGCCTCATGCCATAGGTGAGAGAATTGATGATGATTTTCAGCAATTGATTTTCGGAAATGGGTATGATCATAATTATATAATTAATAAAGAGAATGAAGATGAGTACGTTTTTGCCGGTGTATGCGAATCGCCAAAAACCGGTATAAAAATGGAAATCTTCACTTCTCAGCCGGGAATTCAGTTATATACCGGAAATTGGATGACGGGAAATTTCGTAGGGAAAAACGGTCAACGTTATCCCAAACGTTCAGCGGTTTGTTTTGAAACGCAACATTACCCCGACAGCATTCATCATCCGGAATACCCCTCTGTTGTCTTGCGTCCCGGGGAAATTTTCAGATCGAGAACGACATACAAATTCGTAGTATAAAACTCGCAAAATGAATTTATTTTTTATAGTAAACAATTTAAATAATAAGTAAAAAGTATGAATACTACAACTAATGAGAGAAAAAGTAATCTTGTGCCGATAATCATGATGATCATTCTGTTTGGAATGATATCGTTTGTCACCAATTTAGCGGCACCGATGGGGCAGGTACTCAAAGAACAATTTGGCGCTTCCAATTTCCAGGGATTGTTGGGAAATGCAGCTAACTTTATTGCTTATGCTGTTATGGGGATACCCGGAGGAATTCTTTTGCAGAAATTAGGATACAAAAAGACAGCTTTAATAGCTATCGCTGTTGGTTTTGTAGGTGTATTTATTCAATTTCTTTCTGGTCATGCTCCTCAAACATCGGCTTTTGGTGTTTATCTTCTTGGCGCTTTTGTTGCCGGTTTTTCAATGTGTTTATTGAATATTGTGGTGAACCCCATGTTGAATACGCTTGGTGGTGGTGGAAATAAAGGGAATCAGCTGATCCAAATCGGAGGTTCATTTAACTCGGTTATGGCTACCTTTACTCCGGCATTTGTGGGCGTCTTAATTGGTGATGCAGCAAAAGCAAGCATCTCCGATGTTTTCCCGGTTATGTATATTGCAATGGGCGTTTTTGCCGTTATATTTTTTGTTCTTCTGTTTGTAGATATTCCTGAGCCGCATGCACAAAAATCATCTGAATCTCTCAAGCAATTGATGGCCGGTGCCTTACAATTTCGGCATTTTATATTGGGAGCTGTAGCTATTTTTATTTATGTCGGAGTTGAAGTGGGTACTCCCGGACTTTTGATACTTTGGTTGTCTGATACTCCTGTTGGGAAGACAACTGCCGGTTTTGTTGCAGGTACCTATTGGTTTCTTATGTTGATCGGCCGGTTATTGGGTGCTTCCTTTGGGAGTAAAATATCCAGTAGGAAAATGCTGGGCTTTGCTTCCTTTGTTGGATTGATTTTGATCGCTTTAGCTATTTTTTCTCCGCAAACTTCAGTGGTTTCATTGCCGGTTCTTTTGCGATCGAGTACAGGAGCTCTCTCTTTCGGGTTAGCTGAAGTGCCTATTAATGCTATGTTTATTGTATTGGTCGGCCTTTGCACTTCTATTATGTGGGGAAGCATTTTTAATCTTGCCGTTGAGGGATTGGGTAAATATACTGCTGCTGCCTCGGGTATTTTTATGGCGTTAGTATGCGGTGGAGGTATCCTGCCTGTTCTTCAGGGAAGAGTAGCCGATATAGCTGGTTATATTCCGAGTTATTGGGTAATTTTTATCGGCTTGGCTTATTTATTATATTATGCATTAATCGGATCGAAAAATGTAAATACGGCTATTCAAACAGAAGACTAAAAGCTCTCTGCTCGATTAACATCAGGTAATATGGCCGCTGATGAATACGTAAAATAAATACGAACAATAAATACGAAAGTTGAAAAATGACAAAAGAAGAGATCGTTATTTTATTTCAGAATAAATTCGGGAAAGAAACCCCCGAGGTTTATACGGCCCCCGGCCGTATAAACCTTATCGGAGAACATACCGATTATAACGGCAGTTTTGTTTTTCCGGGTGCGGTGGATAAAGGAATTACAGCAGCCATCCGTTTAAACGGAACAGACAAAGTTAGAGCTTATGCGCTCGATCTTTCCGAATATTCGGAATTTGGGTTGAATGAGGAGGATATACCAACTGAAGGGTGGGCAAAATATATTTTTGGTATTTGCCGGGAAATTATTAAACGAGGCGGGAAAGTGCAAGGATTTGATACCGTTTTTTCGGGTAATGTTCCCCTTGGGGCCGGAATGTCTTCATCGGCTGCTTTGGAAAGCACCTATGCTTATGCGTTGAACGACATGTTGAATCTGGGTATCGATAAATTTGAATTGGCTAAAATTGGACAGGCTACCGAACATCATTATGTAGGAGTGAAATGTGGCATCATGGATCAATTCATTTCGCTTTTTGGGAAAAAGGGCCATTTGGTACGGCTGGATTGCAAAACCATGGAATATGAGTATTTCCCGTTTGATCCACAAGGATATAAGTTGGTATTGTTGGATACGCAAGTGAAACATGAATTGGCTTCGTCGGCATACAATAAACGCCGTGAATCGTGCGAACGTGCTGCTGCGGCTATTCGTAAGAATCATCCTGAAGTGCAATTTCTTCGTGATGCCGATATGAATATGCTCAATGAAGTCAAAGATGTGATCTCAGAGGAAGATTATAAGCGAGCAAAATATGTCATCGAAGAAACACAACGTGTGCTGGAGGTATCGGATGCCTTGAAAAAAGGCGATTATGAAACTGTTGGCAAAAAGATGTATGAAACTCACGAAGGAATGAGTAAATTATATGAAGTTAGTTGTGAAGAGCTCGATTTTCTTAACGATATTGCCAAAAAAAGCGGAGTAACAGGTTCACGTGTAATGGGAGGTGGTTTTGGGGGATGTACCCTTAATTTGGTAAAAGATGAATTGCATGATCAATTTATTGAAGAGGCCCTCGCTCAATTCAAAAATAAATTTGGTTATGAGCCGAAAGTGTATGATGTTGTTATTAGCGATGGAGCACGAAAATTATAATTAGTAAACAACTTACCGGAGGAGTTGAAAGTTTGGGAAGTATTTTTTGACTCCTCCTTTTTTCAATTCTGATACCTATACCTATGATGAATGCAGATTATTATTTGGAAAATCCAACTTTTTTGGTTGCAGTAGACTGCATTATTTTTGGATTTAAAGATAAAGAGCTCCATATTTTACTCACCCGACGGCCGCTGGAACCTCTTAAAGGAGAATGGTCTTTGATGGGGGGATTTCTGGAAGATAATGAAAGTCTGAATCAAGCAGCGGAAAAAGTTCTTTTTCGGTATACTCAGCAAAAAGGGATTTATATGGAACAGGTGAAAGCGTATGGGGAAATAAATCGCGATATCGGTGGTCGCGTGATTTCGGTGGCTTTCTATGCATTGGTTCGATTAGAAGAGTTCGATACAAGCTTGGCTGCAAAATATGATGCGCGGTGGGTAAATATTCGTGAACTTCCACGCCTTGTTTTTGATCATAATCAAATGGTAAATGATGCATTGACACTGCTTCGATACAAAGTTTCCATGCAGCCGATTATTTTCCATTTTTTTGATAAAAAATTTACATTACCTGCTTTACAAGATCTTTATGAAGCTATTTATCAGATGCCTATAGATAAACGGAATTTTCGTAAAAAAATTGTTTCTATGAATATCCTCGATAAGCAAGAAGAAAAAGACAAGTCTTCTTCCAAACGGGGAGCGTATTATTATGTCTTCAACAAAAAAAAATATGAGGCTTTTTTAAGAGAAGGCAAGCGATTTTCTTTATAATTGCGAAATTGCTTTTTTTGAAAATTTTTTTCTACCTTTGCATCCTAATATCAGACAATAATCAATTTAAAAATAAAATACGCACTATGTATCGAGGAAAACCTGTGCGATTGATCCTTGAAAACGGAATGGTCTTTCAGGGAAAATCTTTTGGTGCAGAAAAAGCAACATCGGGAGAAGTAGTTTTTAATACCGCGATGGTCGGTTATCCCGAAAGTCTAACAGACCCATCATACGAAGGACAAATTCTTACCCTCACCTATCCAATAATCGGAAATTACGGCGTCCCTGCAAACAGTAAGACCAACGGAATTTCCGATTTTTTTGAATCTGACCGTATTTATGTCAGGGGACTTATTGTACAGGATTATTCCTACGAATATTCTCATTGGAATGCGGTAAAAAGTTTGGGAGATTGGATGAAAGAAGAAAACATTCCCGGAATTTATGGTATTGACACGCGCATGTTGACGAAAATACTTCGCGAAAAAGGATCGATGTTAGGGAAAATTGTTTATGATGATGAGGAGGAGGTAGAATATTATGACCCGGCCGGAGAAAACCTCGTAGCGAAGGTAAGCTGTAAAGAAGTTATCGAATATAACCATGGAGCGAAGAAAGTGGTATTGGTTGATTGTGGAGTCAAATTAAGCATCATAAGAGAGCTTATTAAACTGAAAGTCGACCTTATTCGTGTGCCATGGGATTATGATTTTAATCAAATACAATACGATGGCTTGCTTATTTCCAATGGTCCGGGGAATCCCGATTATTGCGAAATTACCGTCGACCGTATTCGTGAAGCAATGAAACTGGATAAACCGATTTTTGGCATTTGTTTAGGAAATCATCTTCTCTCGAAAGCAGCAGGAGCCAAAATATACAAAATGAAATATGGACATCGAAGCCTTAATCAGCCTGTGCGTAAAGTAGGTACGAACATTTGTTATATAACTTCTCAAAATCATGGTTATGTGGTTGATCAGGATTTTTTGGGTGAGGACTGGGAACCCTACTTTATTAACATGAACGATGGTACGAATGAGGGGATTCGGCATAAAACAAAACCGTTTAGTTCTGTACAGTTCCACCCTGAGGCAGCGGCAGGACCAACGGATACAAAATTCTTTTTTCATGATTTTGTAAAAATGCTGTAATTATACAAGGTAAAAAGAAAGATTTTAAATAAACGTATTCAAAGAAAAGAAACAATATATACTATGACAGATATAACCAAATCCTCGATTAATGAGGCTTCTCCTTTAGAGTCTGCAAATCCTCCCAAAAGGGATTTAAGTATTCAAAGCGTTCTTATTTTAGGTTCCGGTGCGTTGAAGATCGGTGAAGCAGGAGAATTTGATTATTCGGGTTCTCAAGCCTTAAAAGCATTGCGCGAAGAAGGAATAGAAACCATATTGATCAATCCCAATATAGCCACAGTGCAAACATCGGAAGGTTCTGCAGATAAAATCTATTTCTTACCCATTATACCTTATTTTGTCGAAAAGGTGATAGCTCGCGAACGGCCGGATGGTATTTTACTTTCCTTCGGTGGCCAGACGGCATTAAATTGTGGGGTTGCCTTGTATGAAAAAGGGATACTCGATAAGTATAATGTTAAGGTTTTGGGAACACCTGTTCAGGCTATTATGGAAACGGAAGACCGAGACCTTTTTGTGAAAAAGCTGGATCAAATCGGGGTAAAGACTATCAAAAGTATGGCTGTAAATACTGTCGATGATGCTTTGAAGGCTGCACATTCGCTTGGCTATCCCATTATTGTTCGTGCGGCTTATGCATTGGGAGGGTTAGGTTCCGGCTTTTGCAACAACGACGATGAATTGAAAGCGCTTGCAGAGAAAACATTTGCATATTCAAATCAATTGCTCATCGAAAAATCGTTGAAGGGGTGGAAAGAGATTGAATATGAAGTTGTACGCGATAAATACGATAATTGCATCACGGTTTGCAATATGGAGAATTTCGATCCCCTTGGTATTCATACCGGTGAAAGTATTGTCGTAGCACCTTCTCAAACGCTTACTAATTCCGAATTTCAAAAATTGCGTGAGTTATCTATTCGCATTATCCGGCATATCGGTATTATTGGCGAATGTAACGTTCAATTTGCTCTTGATCCTGAATCGGAAGATTATCGGGTAATAGAAGTCAATGCACGTCTTAGTCGGTCATCGGCTTTAGCTTCTAAAGCAACCGGATATCCGCTGGCTTTTGTGGCAGCAAAATTGGGTTTGGGATACGGACTTTTTGATTTGAAAAATTCGGTTACCAAATCCACGAGTGCTTTTTTCGAACCGGCCTTAGATTACATCGTTGTAAAAATTCCTCGTTGGGATTTGGGAAAATTCAATGGGGTTTCAAAAGAGATTGGATCGAGCATGAAGTCGGTGGGTGAAATTATGGCTATCGGCCGTACCTTTGAGGAAGCTATTCAAAAAGGATTGCGTATGATTGGACTCGGTATGCATGGGTTTGTTGAAAATAAAGAACTAAAAATCGACGATATCGATAAAGCCCTTCGCGAACCTACCGATCAGCGTATTTTCGTTATCAGCAAAGCTTTCCGTAAAGGGTATACCATCGATCAGATTCACGATTTGACAAAAATCGACAAATGGTTCCTTTATAAATTGTATCACATCATCGAGATTGCTGAAGCATTAGAAAAATTATCTCCGGACACCATCGATTTCCAAAAAGATAGTAATCCTTCTTTCGATGAATTATTAAAATTGGCAAAACAACGGGGTTTTTCCGATTTTCAGGTTGCTCGTGCCATCTGGAAAGAAAAGATGGATGAAGAGAGTCAGGAAATTATTCGTTGGTATCGTAAAAAACGAGGTATCGTACCGGTTGTGAAGCAAATCGATACGTTGGCTGCCGAATATCCTGCGCAGACCAATTACCTGTATTTGACCTACAATGGAATGGAGAACGATATCCAATATTCGGGTGATCGGCGTTCCGTAATTGTATTGGGATCGGGTGCTTATCGCATTGGTTCTTCGGTAGAATTCGATTGGTGTTCGGTGAATGCGTTGAATACGGTTCGTAAGGAAGGTTATCGATCGGTAATGATTAATTATAATCCTGAAACAGTATCCACCGATTATGATATGTGCGACCGTCTTTATTTTGACGAGCTCACGTTTGAACGGGTTATGGATATTGTTGAACTTGAAAATCCGTATGGAGTAATCATTTCTGTGGGCGGACAAATACCCAATAATTTGGCTGTCAGGCTGGATAAAGCAGGTGTGAACATTTTAGGTACGCCGGCAAAAAGCATCGATAATGCCGAAGATCGCCATAAGTTTTCCAGTATGTTGGACGAACTTAAAATTGATCAGCCTCGTTGGCGCGAATTGACCTCGTTGGAAGATATTCATCAGTTTGTGAAAGAAGTTGGCTATCCTGTATTGGTTCGCCCATCCTATGTGCTATCGGGAGCTGCTATGAATGTATGTTCAAATGACGAAGAATTGGAAAACTTTCTTCAGCTGGCAGCCGATGTATCCAAACAGTATCCTGTAGTGGTGAGTTCTTTTATTCAGAATGCAAAAGAAATTGAATTTGATGCAGTTGCCGATAAAGGGGAAATCATCACTTATGCCATTTCTGAACACGTGGAATATGCCGGCGTGCACTCCGGCGATGCTACTATTCAGTTTCCTCCTCAGCGATTGTATGTAGAAACGGCAAGAAGAATCAAGAAGATTTCGCGTCAAATTGCTAAAGCGTTGAATATATCGGGTCCGTTCAATATTCAATATTTGGCGAAAGATAACCATATCATGGTCATTGAGTGTAATCTTCGTGCTTCACGCTCATTCCCTTTCGTTTCGAAAGTTCTGAAAATCAATTTTATCGAACTTGCAACAAGAATAATGTTGGGATTGAATGTGGAAAAACCAAACAAAAGTGCTTTCGATTTGGATTATGTCGGAATTAAAGCTTCGCAGTTTTCTTTTTCGCGCCTTCAAAAAGCTGATCCTGTTTTAGGGGTGGATATGGCCTCTACAGGTGAAGTGGGGTGTCTTGGAGACGATTTTTATTCAGCGTTGCTTACGGCAATGTTGTCTGTTGGATACACGATTCCCAAAAAAAATGTATTGTTTTCTACCGGTCCTGCCAAATCAAAAGCCGATTTGCTCGAGTCGGCAAGATTGCTTTATGAAAAGGGCTACAATTTGTATGCCACTGCCGGTTCTCAAAAGTTTTTGGAGGAAAATGGCATCCCGGCAACATTGGTCTATTGGCCAAGTGATAATAAAAGTCCGAGTGCTGTGGAACTTATTCAAAACAGACAGATCGATTTGATCGTTAATATTCCAAAAAACCTGACACCCGGAGAATTAAGAAACGGCTATTATATTCGTCGTGCTGCTATAGATTTTAATGTTCCTCTCATTACCAATACCCGTTTGGCGAGTGCTTTTATCCATGCTTTTTGCAAACTAGATCTTGATGATATCGAAATAAAACGTTGGGATGAATATATGTAAGGCATAAATTCTCCCAACCCTTTTCTAAAATTTATTTTATGACGGCTATCGCAAGAGATTCGGTGTTGGCTGATGTTCTTGAGCAACATTGCGAATTGATCCCTATTGCAAATCGGTTTGGCATTTTTTTGGGAGTTGGGAACAGAACCATTGACGAAATTTGTTTGCAAAATGGGCTGAGTTCCGATTTGATAGTCACTGTTTTTAATGTGTATATAGACGAAACTTATTTGCCGAAAAACAAATTGATGTCGTTTGAAATTGAGCCTGTCGTCAATTATTTTATACAAACCATAAACTATTACCTACAGAATGCCATACCAAATCTAGAAAAACATTTAAATGCTTTTATGGCTCTTAGCGGATCGGAAACCGAGGAGTTGAATATGATTCGCAGCCTGTTTTTTCAGTTTAAATCCCAATTTAAGGAACATGTAGAAAAGGGACTTACCTATTTGGAAGACTATCCACATGAATTGTTGAATGATTTGAAAAATATTCTCATCAGACATATTTCCGACTGGTGCAATCAGAATTTATGTTATGCCGTTATCTTTTGGATCGATACGCTCGAAAATGATCTTGTTATTCACAATAGATTAAAAAATAAGATATTAAAGCCAAAGATCAAAAAAATGGATCGTCTAGGTATTTATGATTTGCAACAAGTGATTACCCATGAAAAAAAACAAGAAAAAAGAAATACATCTATACTCACTAGACGGGAAATCGAAATACTGAAACTCATTGTGCGGGGTTATATCAATAAAGAAATCGCCGATAAATTGAACATTAGTTTAAATACGGTACTTACACACCGAAAAAATATTATATCCAAAACAGGAATCAGAACAGTTTCAGGTTTAACTTTTTATTGTATTTCAAACGGTTTACTTTCCTCGGATTTTTTGAGCGGTCAAAATAAGAAACAATAATTTAAAATAAGCATAATGAACGGAAAATTGAGTAATGGTTTTTTAGATGCTTCACAAATTACGTGGAGTGAAGTGAGAAAACACGACTATGATGTGGTTGTTTTACCTTGGGGGTCCATTGAGCCACACAATTATCATTTACCCTATCTTACCGACTGCTACCTTTCTCACCAAATAGCTCTCGATAGTGCAAATGCAGCTTTTGAAAAGGCGGCCGTTAATTGTATGGTTTTGCCACCGATATATTTGGGTTCTCAGAATCCCGGACAATGGAATTTGCCCTTTTGTGTTCATGCTCGTTACGAAACCCAAAAAGCAATTTTGTTGGATATTGTAGATGCATTGCATTTGCAAAACTTTCGTAAGTTGGTTATTATAAACGGACACGGAGGAAATTCGTTTAAAGCGTTGATTCGCGATATGGCACGTATTTATCCTGATTTTGTCATTGTGCTTGTGGATTGGTATGATATTGTTCCGAAAGATGATTTTTTTGAAGAAATCCCCGATGAACATGCCGGAGAACAGGAAACATCGGTTATGCTTCATTATTTTCCTCATCTGGTAAAAATGGAAGAAGCGGGAAATGGGAATACAAAGCCCATGAAAATTGAATCATTAAATAAGAAAACAGGCTGGATGCCTCGAAATTGGTCGGAAGTTACGGAAGATACCGGGATTGGAAATCCCAAAAAGTCTACGGCAGAGAAGGGGAAAAAATATGCTGAGGAAGTGGTCTCGCGCATTGCCGATTTGTTCATCGAACTGAAAGATTTTCAGCCGTATGACTAGTTTGAAATAGGTTTATAGGACAGTTAAGAATAAAATTTTTCACCAATATAAATGCATTTAAAGAAGAGAAAAAATGCCCGACTTATGGGATACGACCTCAGACGCAGTTTTCTTGGAAGAGAAACGTTTTTTTAACTAAACAATTTATCGTAATTTTGTCAAGTCATTTTAGACTGAATTTGAGGAGGTAATGAATTTTTTCTTTCCTTTTTTGAACGTGAACTGATTGATTTCGGAATTCCAAAATAATAAATAATGATAAATTATTATGAGTAAACAAAGAGAGAAACTTTTTACTGATTTTCCACCCGTTTCCACCGAAGAATGGATGGAGAAAATCATCGCCGATCTGAAAGGCGCTGATTTTCAGAAAAAAATGGTATGGAGAACAAATGAAGGTTTTAATGTAAATCCTTTTTATCGTGCTGAAGACATCGAAGATTTGAAATGGACGGATAATCTGCCCGGACAGTTTCCGTATGTGCGAGGCACAAAAAAGGAAAATGTATGGTATGTTCGGCGAGAAATAGAGGTGGATGATTTTCGTGCTGCCAACGAGGAAGCAATGTCTTTGCTGAATAGAGGGGTGAATTCTTTAGGATTTCACATACACAGGGAAAATATAACGCCGAACAATATTGTTGATCTGTTAAAAGGTATTGCGCCTGACAAGGTAGAGTTGAACTTTGCAACGGATAAAGGCAATGCAGTTGAATTGGCGCAGATTGTTGCAGATTATATACAGGGTTTGAATTTAGACCCGATGGCCTGTTTGGGTTCAATTGAATATAATCCTTTTTCTGTCATTCTTCAAGAGGGGAGCGATAATCCCGATTGGGAAGACAAGATCGTAGAGATGGTGAAGATTACGGCTTCATTACCGCGATATCGAGCTATTTCAGTTGGTGGTAATCTATTTACTGATGCCGGCGCTTACCTATATCAGGAACTTGGTTTCAGCCTTTCTCAAGGAAACGAGATCTTGAACAAGCTCATCGAAAGGGGCATTAAACCCGATGTGGCTGCAAAAAAAATTAAGTTCGATTTTGGTGTGGGATCCAATTATTTCATGGAAATTGCCAAATTTCGTACTGCCAGATGGTTATGGGCAGAAATAGTAACTGCATACCGTCCATCGTGTACGCATGATTGTTCCAATAAAGCAGAAGATGGTACCTGTCGGTGTGCTGCGAAGATGTATATTCATGCTATTACTTCGAAGTTTAATCAAACGTTGTATGATCCTTATGTAAACATGCTGCGTACGCAGACCGAGGCTATGTCCGCGATTATAGGTACGGTGGACTCACTTACCGTTCGTCCATTTGATGAAACATTTGAAGCTCCCACTGAATTTGGCAACCGCATCGCTGTAAATCAGCAATTGCTGTTGAAAGAAGAATCGCATTTTGACAAAATAACCGATCCTTCAGCCGGTTCATACTACATCGAAAATCTTACAGGTGCTTTGGCTGAGCAAGCTTGGAAACTTTTCCTTGAAACGGATGAAAAAGGTTTTTATGAAGCGTTGAAGGCGGGTACTATTCAAGATGCGGTGAATACATCGGCTGAAGCTCGCTTCAAGGCGCTCTCTAACAGAAAGGAGATATTGGTAGGTACCAATCAGTATCCTAATTTCAATGAGACGATGCTTGATAAACTTCAAGTGAACCTTTTAGATGAAAGCATCGACACCAAAGTTGAAATGGCTCCTCTTAAAAAACTAAATAAAAGTCGTCTTGCTGAACCGTTCAATGAATTGCGTTTGGCAACTGAAAAGAGCGGGAAACGGCCGAAAGTATTTATGTTGACAATCGGCAATTTGGCTATGCGTCTTGCTCGTTCGCAATTTTCAGGTAATTTCTTTGCCTGTGCGGGTTATGAAATTATCGATAATCTTGGTTTCGATACGGTTGAAGAAGGAATTAAGGCCGCTCGCGAAAAGGATGCCGATGTTATTGTTCTTTGTTCTAGTGACGATGAATATGCGACACTTGCACCGTTGGCTTTTGATCAAATAAAAAGTGGGAAAGAAATTTTTGTGGTTGCAGGTGCTCCCGAATGTATGGAAGACTTGAAAGCGAAAGGTATCGAGCATTTTATCCATATCCGCAGTAACGTATTGGAAACATTAAAGACATTCAATTCGTTATTGGGAATTGCATAGAGCATGAGCAAAGAAAGAAAAATAACTGCTTGGATTATCGCTACCCGACCATGGTCATTTCCGGCTTCAACTATGCCGGCATTGGTAACTATTTCTTATGTGTATTTTTTGAAAAATGAAATAGCAAGTGATATTAATTGGTTTTATGGAGTGTTAGCGTTCATAGGTGCCGGCATTTTTCAGGCGAGTGGGAATCTGATTGGCGATTATTTCGATTTTAAATATGGTGTTGATCGAAAAGAGTCTTTCGGATCAAGTCGAATGTTGGTAGACGGGATTTTCTTCCCCAAAACCATCTTGAATTATGGTGTCGTTATGCTCGCAATTGGCATTTTATTGGGATGGTTTCTTTTTATTCATACCGGACCCGATTTGCTTTGGATAGGTGGCATTGGCGTGCTTGCTACTTTTTTTTATTATAAATTGAAGTTTGCAGCCTTTGGCGATTTAGTGATTTTTATTATTTACGGACCGCTGATTGGTTTAGGTACCGCTTTTGTCATGACAAATCAGTTGATGTGGAATGTGGTTTTGCTGAATATTCCGATCGCATTTTTGGTGGTCAACATTCTGCATGCCAATAATATGCGTGATATTCGTGACGATAGTAGAGCTCATATCAGAACACAAGCAATGGTACTAGGAATGGAGAAGGCAAAAGTCCAATATCTTATCCTGGCCGTAGGGGCTTACGTTAGTGTAATATTAATGGTTGTTTTTGGTATGATAAGTCCTTTAACGTTGATCGTTTTTCTTTCTTTGCCTATTGAATTGAAAAATTTAAAACAAATGAAAAAAGCCGAGGTTGAGAATCCTGAGTTGATCAAAAATTTGGATGCTGATTCGGCTCAATTAGTTTTAATTTTTAGTTTACTGTTTGCAGTAGCGAATTTTTTGGCTGCCTGATTATGAAAAAAGTAATTTTTGCTATTATCATTGCTGCTACCTTTTGGTTTGTAATGTTTTCTCCGTGGACGAAAGGGTATGTAAACTTTTGGATAACCATGGGTGTTGCAGGAGTTACGCTGATTTTGATGAGTGCTTTTTTCGGGAAGGATTTAAAAAAACATTTTTCCTTCACAAGAAAAGATGTTCTTATTGGTATGGGTTCGGCAGCGATATTGTACGGAGTATTTTATCTCGGTGACATTTTTGCTAAGCTGCTTTTCGATTTTGCACAAGATCAAGTGTCGAGAATCTATCTGATGAAAGAAGGGGAAAACGAATGGTATCTTGGCCTTTTGCTCATTTTTTTGATCGGACCGGCCGAAGAGATCTTCTGGCGTGGCTATGTACAACGTATGCTGGAACCGAAATACGGAGGATGGACAGCTTTGATTGTTACTGCATTGGTTTATGCTCTAGTGCATATTTGGTCATTTAATTTTATGCTCATTATGTCTGCTCTGGTTTGTGGCGCATTTTGGGGATTGCTTTATAAGTATAATAAAAATTTGGTAACGCTGATTATTTCTCATGCACTTTGGGATGTATCGGTGTTCGTTTTGTTTCCGATTGTTTGAAATGTTTGGAACTTCAACAAATAGGAGTTACCGAATGGAGTAAAATAAATTATAAAATAATTGAATAATAAACAGAAGACTCTTTTTTAAGAGGAAGATAGGATAAAAATTTATGAAACCGAATTTTAAAAACATCGACATTAAGTCGACAGGGTTCACAACTATTGATGTAGCTAAGTGGACCGAGGAAAATGCGATTAAAGCCGATTGGCTCACCCCGGAACAAATTCCGGTAAAACCTGTATACACAAAAGAAGATCTTGAGGAAATGGAGCATTTAAATTATGCTGCTGGGATCCCTCCCTTTCTTCGTGGTCCGTATTCTACGATGTATGTGATGCGTCCATGGACAATTCGTCAATATGCAGGCTTTTCTACGGCAGAGGAGTCGAATGCTTTTTATCGTCGCAATTTGGCAGCCGGTCAAAAAGGACTGTCGGTAGCCTTTGATTTGCCTACCCATCGTGGTTACGATGCCGATAACGAACGTGTAGTAGGAGATGTAGGCAAAGCAGGTGTGTCCATTTGCTCGGTAGAGGATATGAAGATATTGTTTGAGGGCATCCCTTTAAACAAAATGTCTGTTTCAATGACAATGAATGGTGCTGTCCTTCCGATACTTGCTTTTTATATTGTTGCAGCACAAGAACAGGGTGCTAAACTTGAGGAGTTGAGCGGAACCATTCAGAACGATATTTTGAAAGAATTTATGGTGCGCAACACGTATATTTATCCCCCCGATTTTTCGATGCGGATTATTGCCGATATTTTTGCATATACTTCCAAAAATATGCCGAAATTCAATTCCATATCGATATCGGGTTATCACATGCAGGAGGCAGGAGCAACAGCCGATATCGAGTTGGCTTATACGCTGGCTGACGGCATGGAATATTTGCGTACGGGTATCAATGCAGGAATCGATATCGATGCATTTGCACCACGCCTTTCCTTTTTTTGGGGAATAGGGATGAATCATTTTATGGAAATCGCCAAAATGCGTGCCGCACGTATGCTGTGGGCTAAGATTGTAAAAAGTTTTGGAGCAAAGAATCCTAAATCTATGGCATTGAGAACCCACTGTCAGACATCCGGTTGGTCGCTTACGGCGCAAGATCCATACAATAATGTAGGACGCACCTGCATCGAGGCAATGGCTGCCGCATTAGGTCATACCCAGTCGCTTCATACTAATGCATTGGATGAAGCAATTGCATTGCCGACAGATTTTTCGGCTCGTATTGCACGTAATACGCAAATATATCTTCAGGACGAAACCTATATTACAAAAGAAATTGATCCATGGGCAGGGTCTTATTATGTGGAAGTACTTACCGATGAATTGGCGCATAGAGCATGGGATCTTATTCAAGAGATCGAAAAGCTTGGAGGTATGGCTAAAGCTATCGAAACGGGTATTCCCAAAATGCGCATAGAGGAAGCGGCTGCACGGATGCAGGCGCGGATCGATTCGGGTATTCAAAAAATTATTGGTGTCAATGTATATTGTCTCGAACAGGAAGAACCTATCGACATTTTGGAGGTGGATAATACCGAAGTGCGTAAGCAGCAGATCGAAAGATTGAATCATCTGAGAGCTACGCGTGATAATGAAGCAGTAAAGAAAGCATTGGATGCCATCACCAAATGTGTGGAAACCAAAGAAGGTAATTTATTGGAATTATCGATTGAAGCAGCACGTGTTCGCGCTACATTGGGCGAAATATCGTATGCTTGTGAAAAAGTTGTAGGTCGTTATAACGCAGTAATAAGAACAATTTCCGGAGTGTACTCATCAGAAGCAAAAGGAGATGCATGGCTTGAGAGGGCACGTGCGCTCACCGATAAGTTTGCGAAAAAAGAAGGTCGCAGGCCAAGAATCATGATAGCAAAAATGGGGCAGGACGGCCATGATCGTGGTGCTAAGGTGGTAGCAACCGGCTATGCCGATTGTGGATTTGATGTTGATATGGGACCGTTGTTTCAAACTCCGGAAGAGGCTGCACGGCAGGCAGTGGAAAACGATGTTCACGTCTTGGGCGTTTCATCGTTAGCCGGAGGACATAAAACGTTAATTCCTCAGGTAATAGAAGAATTGAAAAAACTTGGCCGACCCGATATTATTGTAGTTGCAGGTGGAGTCATTCCTCCTCAGGATTACGATTTTCTGTATAAAGCAGGTGTTGCGGCTATTTTTGGTCCCGGAACGCCGGTTTCAAAGTCGGCATGTGATATTATGCATCTTTTGTTGGATGAAAATTAAAAGATAACAATTCCATAATGCTAAAAACCGCCTTCGAAATTTGAACGAAGACGGTTTTTTTCTTTCATGAAAGAGATTTATCTTTACGGTGTTTATGTTTGTATTCTATCACCATAAAACCTGACTTTTTATGACCCACATACCTGTAAAGCGAAAAGAAGACATTGGTTTGTCGCCATACGAATTGAAATTTCGTGGTGAGAAAAAAACCGATAGGGTCTTTATGAATGTCATCACTTTTGATGCGGAAAATGTGAAAGAGGCAGATATTGTGTCAACCGAAGAATTACGTTTTTACAACGATCCCGAGGTTATCACCTGGTTAAATATCGATGGATTACATAATGAAGCATTGATGTCTGATATCGCTGCATTGTTCTCTATTCCCACTTATATTTTGTCGGATGTAATGAATCCTTCTCTACGCCCTCAGGTCGAGGAATTTGATAACGGCCTATTTGTCTCGATCAAAATGCTGGAATTCCATGAAAAGAAAGGCAAAATATGGGTTGAAAATGTCAGCTTTGTAATGATGGAACATCTATTGATTACGTTTCAGGAAAAGAGGGGAGATGCATTTAATCCTGTTAAAGAACGAATCCGTAAGCATAAAACGAAAATACGAACATCGGGCACAGATTATCTGATGTTTGCATTATTGGATGTTATTATAGATAACTATATGTATATTTTAGGAAGATTCGACGAAAAAATTGAAAATGTGGAAGATCGATTAATTTTGAACGCCGACAAGGAGATTCTTGCAGTTATCAATAATTTAAAACGTCAAATCAACAACTTAAGTCGTGAGATAAAACCGGCGAGGGAGGTAATTATTACACTCATGAAGTTAGATACTGATTTTATTAGGGAAGGAAACCGAGTACACTATAAGGAGCTGAGGGATAATATTAACCAAACAGTTGAGATACTCGATTATTTTCATGAAAGTCTTTATGATATGTTGAATATTTATCACTCTTCCATGAGTACCCGCTTAAACGATATTATGACCGTTTTGACTATATTTTCAGTTATTTTTATTCCTCTTACTTTTATCGTCGGGGTATATGGAATGAATTTCGATTATATGCCGGAATTACATTGGCGATATGGCTATTTTATGGTATGGGGTATAATGGTGGTTATCGCTTTGGTTATGTTGGGGTACTTTAAAAAACGTAAGTGGTTCTAAATGTAATTATCGATTAATTATTTTGGAGAGGAAGATGATTTTCAACTCTCCACGAAATAAAGAATTTCTAATAATGGAATTGTTTTTATACTCCCGAAATAATTTTCCAGATGGCTTCTACAAAAGATGGATCATTGTTAAGAGAAGGGATAAAGGTGAATTTTTCTCCTCCTCCTTCCATGAATAATTTTCGGGCTTCGATATCGATATCATATAGCGTTTCAATGTTGTCGATAGGGAATCCGGGAGACATTACAACGATTTTTTTCCATCCCTGTTTGGCTATCCCTCTAATATCGGTAGATAAATAGGGTTTTAGCCATCCGCTACCGCGTTGAGATGCATATAAAAGAACAACATTTTTGGGGGGGATATGTAATTGATCTAAAAGAAGTCGGTTGGTTTCTTTCAGCTGATATACATAATCGAATTCTTTCCCTTTTTCCCATGCTTTTTCTACTTGATTAAGAGGTAAACTATGATAACTCAATACCAGCTTGTCGAATTCATTTTCGAGATAGGGCTTTGCATGAGTTGCAAGGGCGTGAATATAAGCCGGATGATTGAAATAGGGTTTTACGATTTTAAGGCGGAAAGAATGTGGCCGTTTATAGAATATACGTCCTATTTCGTCGATGGCTGTCTGAGTAGTAGCTTGGGCATATTGAGGATAAAGAGGAAAAACAACAAGTTCGTGTATCAGAGGACATTTCGCTTCCAATTTATTGATTGCTTCCGAAAAAGTGGGTTCTCCATACCGCATAGCAATTTCTACCGGAATATTTTTTTTTGCTTCCAGCTCGTCGGCGAGTTTTTGCATGAAGTAAAGAAGAGGGGATATTTGGGGATCTTCTTTGCGCCAAATTTTCTTATATTTCTCTGCTGATTTAGAAGCAGAGAGAGGGGCAATAATGTTGCGTGCCAAAAAATCGGACCACCATTCAGATTTTCCTGTAACTAAGGGATCGGACAGCATGTCGCCGATAAATTTTTGAACATCGGCTTTTTTATAGCTCGAAGGTGTCCCCACATTTACCAATACAATACCTCGCATAGCTTTCGTCTTTTATTCAATATAAGTTTCCAATATTTTCGTTTTTAAAGATGGAATCAATTCCACTGAATTGGTATCTGCAGGGATAAGAAGTGATTCACCTTGTCGCAGTGGAATGAAATTTCCTTTGTTGTCTTTAATCATACTTTCACCCTTTATGCAGATATAAATGATGAACGAGTCGAGTTGATGGTAGGAGCGTGTTATCGGTTGATCTATCTCTAACAAATTAGTAGTAAAATAGGGACAATTCACTAGTCTTACTGCTTGATTGAGATGTGGCGTGTACTCTGTTTTATATGAGGGATACACGGTATAATCGATGGCATCTTTTGCTAATTCTGTATGTAATTCGCGAGGATTGCCATCCGCATCTTTTCGGTTATAATCATAAATACGGTAGGTAATGTCTGAGGTTTGCTGGATTTCGGCGATAAAACATCCGGCGCCGATGGCATGTACCCGACCGGCGGGTATGAAAAACACATCTCCCGGTTTTACGTAATGTTTTTTTAATGTTTCGATAAAGGTATCGTTCTTTATTCTTTCGACGTATTCATCAGGTGTAATGCTTTTTTCGAAACCTGAATATAAAAATGCATCGGTCGAAGCATTAATTACATACCACATTTCGGTTTTTCCGAAAGAATTATGCCTTTTCTTAGCGAGTTCATCGTCCGGATGAACCTGAATAGATAGATTGTCGCGAGCATCGATAAACTTAATCAGCAACGGAAATGTATTTCCATACTTTTCATATATTTTTTCGCCAACCAATCGACTTTTTTCTTTCAATAGTAGTTCTTCTAGTGATGTCCCTGCAAGCTCGCCATTTGAAATAATGGAGATGTGACCTTTTACTCCGGATATTTCCCAACTTTCACCGATACCATCAATGAGAGGTGTTATATGTTTGAATTTACAAATATCCGAACCACCCCAGATAACCGGTTTAAGAATAGGATTAAATTTTAGAGGATATAAATTCATATTCTAGTTAACCTTATGATTTTCAACTATTTTGTATATTGTTCCCTGTTTGTATTTTAACCTTTTTTAATACCATTGCCGTACGCGCCGGTAGATACAGCATAAGCCATCCCTTGTTGTGAGGGGCATAGGAAGGATCATATTGTGTGAAATGATGAATACTGTCGTCATTAAGACCAAAACCTCCAAAATTAATATCATCGCTATTTAAGATGATTGCATATTCGCCTTCAGGAGCAGGTATACCGTAATCTTGGTACGAATTTACAGGATGAAAATTATATACGAAGATTAGGTCTTCACGCAAGTATGCCAACACATTATCGCCATCTTTATCCCACAATTTTATAAGTGGTGTATCTTGAAAATTGGGAATTGATTTGATGAGTTTTATCATTGCTTTGTCGAAATCGGCTAAATAGTGATATTTCAGGTTGTGATCGTCAACTAAATGCCATTGTCTTCGGGCATATTTAAATGACCATCCGTTACCTTCGCGTGGAAAATCAATCCACTCCGGGTGACCAAATTCATTACCCATGAAATTAAGATACCCACCATTTATGGTAGTAGCTGTAACCAGTCGGATCATCTTGTGGAGAGCTATACCACGATCGACTTTTTCGGTGCTGGGCACAAGTTTCGACATGTGCCAATACATGTCGGCATCAATCAGTCTGAAAATAATTGTTTTATCGCCTACTAATGCTTGGTCGTGACATTCTGCATATGAAATTGTTTTTTCATCGGCGCGTCGGTTAGTCATTTCCCACCAAATGGCAGATGGATGCCAATCTTCGTCTTTCTTTTCGGTGATGATTTTAATCCAGAAATCGGGGATATTCATAGCCATTCGGTAATCGAAACCGTAACCCCCTGCTTCGGGTTTGACTCCCAAACCAGGCATTCCGCTTACCTCTTCGGCAATAGTGACGGCGTCGGTATTCACCTGATGAATGAGTTTATTGGCAAGGGTAAGGTAACAAATGGCATCGATATCTTGGTTGCCGTTGTAGTAATCGCCGTAATTGGTGAAAGCGGTGCCCAATCCATGGTCGTAATACAACATGGAAGTTACTCCGTCGAAACGGAAGCCATCGAATTTATATTCTTCAAGCCAATATTTGCAATTGGAGAGAAGAAAATGCAGAACTTCGTTCTTACCGTAATCGAAACAAAGAGAGTCCCATGCTTTATGGTATCTGCGAGTGGGATCGCTGTGAAAATACAAATCGTAAGAACCATCCATACGGGCAATTCCTTCGAGCTCATTTTTGACCGCATGCGAATGTACTAAATCCATAATAACGGCAATTCCCATGTCGTGGGCTGTATCGATTAATTTACGCAGCTCCTCCGGAGTTCCAAACCGGGAAGAAGGTGCAAAGAAATTGGAAACGTGATAGCCGAAGGATCCATAGTAGGGATGTTCTTGTATGGCCATTACCTGAATAGCGTTGTATCCGTTTTCTTTAATACGGGGTAAAACATCAACTCGAAATTCCTCGTAGGTTCCCACTTTTTCTTTTTCTGTAGCCATGCCTATATGACATTCGTAAATCAATAAGGGCGATTTGTCGGGTATAAAATGGTGGTGTTTGAATTGATAGGGAGATGGGGGATCCCACACCTGAGCGCTAAAAATGTGGGTATTTTTGTCTTGGATTACCCATTTGCACCATGCAGGGATACGCTCGCCGCATCCACCTTCCCAGCAGACAAACAGTTTGTAATAGTCGAGATGATGAATATGTTCGAGTGGAATTTTTATTTCCCAGATGCCGTGATCAAGCCGTTTCAATCGATACGATTCTTTGCATTGCCAGTCGTTGAATGACCCAATCAGAAAGATTTCTGTTGCATGAGGAGCCCATTCTCTTAAATACCACCCCTCATTTGTTTTTTGCAGTCCGAAATAAAGGTATCCGGTAGCAAAATCGGATAAGCTGATTTCGCCGTTCTGAGTCAACTGATTTTCTTTGTTTATAATATAGTTGTATCGACTTTCTATTGCGTGTGCATAAGGCTTGAGCCATGGGTCATTTTTAATTATTTCTAGCATAAGAGTTGATTTCAAAAGATTATATGACAGCTACCTTTATGATGATTTTTTTTGTTTCTCCTTCGCCGATAAGAGGAGCATGCCCGTCTTCGGGGAAAAAAATCGCAAATTCGCCGGGTAAAATGGTGAAATAAGTCGAAGGAACATCATTGAAAAATTCGATATCGTTTATTGCATCATATCCTTTTACAGAGTTTTTCAAATGAGTTGATGAGCTCCATCCGAAAGTTTCTTTTTGCTTAATAGGGATTTGAATATCAATGTATTTCTGATGTTTCTCCAGTGTTGACTCTGATTTTGTTTTCATTTTTGTTTCGGATACGTAAACTTTTAATGAATCTTTCTCAAGTTGGATTGATCCCGGTTCAATTTTTTCTATGTCCAGTGTTTTAATAAAATCAAAAGCTTTTTTGAATAAAGGATGCAGAGAAAAATAAATCGTTGCATTGGATAAATTATCGACTACCATGATATATATGTTTTAAAAATAAGACATTCGATTTTACAAATTTACAAGATAATTTTCAATTTACCCACAACGTTTATTTGATGGTGAATTCAATTATCTAATGCAACATTGTAACACAAAGATGCAAAAAAACTTTGTAAGAGCGTCATCATCATCCAAAGATTTGCGTGCTCTTCTCTATAGTTTACTTTTCTTTTGCCTTATTTGTTTTAATTTTCTCATTTGTGTTTTTTTAAAATAGGAAATCAAAAAACCAAAAGCTGAATTTATCTCCATGACGAGAAGAACAGAACCTTAGTTACTGATTTTTAAAGAATATTCAATAAATATTAGGCCGGGATGCCGGAAAATCTGACGGAGGAATTTATCTTCGACGGTAAATTTGAAGGGGAGGATAAAAGGGTGAACATCTCTTTTGAAAATTTCTGAAAGACAGGCGATTGAGCTTAAGCAAGAGAATCTGAGAGGAAATTAAATAATAAAGGCAGAGAGGCTAGACAATAATGTTGATACAAGGGATATAAATTCAAATCCCATGAATAAATCTCCGTTGAAAATTCATATCTTTGTTGAAGAGTTGAAAATAGATATGTTACATTTGAAAATGAGAAACGAATGAAAAAAATTATTTTTTCTTTTTTGAGTTTTATGGCGATTATTGCTATTAATGCTCAAACAGGTATCGAAACGTGCAATTTGGGTTTTTCTTTCGATATAAGCAGCAATCCGAACTGGGGCGAACATGAACCGATCATAAGGAGCATTATTCCCGGATCGCCGGCTGCAAGGGCAGGATTAAAGTTGAACGATATTATTATGGAAGTGAATGGCAAAGGGACGTATCTAAAACCTCGCTCCACAGTTATGTCATGGTTTGACGAAAATGAAAAAGAAATGGAAATTGCCGTTCGTAACCTTGGGCAACCTTTTCGTCGTGTAACGATCAAAAAAAATTGTCGGTTGAAAAACGCAATCAGTGAGGCTCAATTGGCTTCAGTATTTGCATTTTATAGTTTGGAAGATGTTCAGGATCGACGTTTTCTTATTCCCATAAAAACCACTTCCAATCCCAATGCACAGTTTAGCGATTATCAAACATTTGATTTTGCCCCGGCTCAGAAGGAAACGGCTGCAATTGATGCTCGTATCAATGCCATTTTCGAAAGAGTACTTACCGAACGCGGTATGTCAAGAGATCCTAATGATCCCGATTTCATTATTCAAACCTATTACAGTTATGAAAACAATGCTGCATTTAATCCCAATTCACCTACGTTGAATACTTATCGACCGACGTGGCGCTTCGATATGCGAAACAAGCGAATGGTAAAAATACCTGTGTATTCTCCATCAGAAGCAGTGAAAATCAATGATATTATGTATAATTTAGAATTTGGATATCGGTTTTATGACCGTAAATTTATGGAACCGGGACAGATGGTATTAATTTGGGAAAGCGAGGTAAAAGAACGTTTGTCGGCTAACTATGGATTAGAAAATTATCTTGAAATGAATTTACCCCTTATCCTTTTGAAATTTCCTTATCCGGGGAATCTCTCGTTAGGTACCTATCAGGTAAACCATTTGAAATATAATTATACGGGAATTAATTATAATATGGATGATCTGAAAACCATTGTTTCTGTTGATACGGATTCGCCGGCAGATAAGGTCGGAATTCAAGCAGGAGATGTGGTAAAAAGAATACAGAACCATCCTTTTAATCACGATATCAAATCGCTCACCGAGTCGTATCGCCTTTTTATAGCCGAAACAATGAAGTATCGAGACGAAAGTACACGCTACACTGATACCAATGGCTTTGATAAGTGTATGTTTTGGAATATCAGTCGTTATAATGAAATAGCAAAGGCTTTTGAAAATAAAAGATACAAAACGGCATTTTCATATCTATTTATTTTTAATCAATATGTCGACTGGGAAACCCCCGACATACTTACCATTGAAATAGATCGGAACGGCAAGAATTTTATTTTTAGCGTAGCGCCGGAAATAATTACGCATTCGACCATTCTTGCTTATTGACAATTGACGATTCCTATAAAAATCGTGGCTTTTTAGTAAGATTGAGAAACAAAATCAAAAATATGCCCTTTTATAACATTCTGATTTTCAGTGTAATTTTATTTAATTGCATTTTTTTTCAAAAAAAGGCGGTCAA
>DBPW01000035.1 GCA_002305015.1 Bacteroidales bacterium UBA1410 | reverse complement strand
AGAAATTGAAAGAAAATTTGGAGTTGATTCAACAGGATATCGTCAACCGAAAAATGTATATAACCGGAGGTTGCGGGGCTTTATACGATGGAGTTTCTCCTGACGGTACTTGTTATGAACCCGATTCCATTCAGAAAATCCATCAGGCTTACGGTCGTGCTTACCAACTGCCCAACATCACTGCTCACAACGAAACTTGCGCAAACATTGGCAATTTGCTGTTCAATTGGCGGATGCTGCAACTGACGGGTGACGAAAAATATGCCGATGTAGTGGAAACCACCCTCTATAACAGCATCCTTTCAGGAGTAAGTCTCGACGGAAAAAAGTTTTTTTACACCAATCCGTTGCGCATCTCGAAGGATTTTCCCTACGTGTTGCGTTGGCCTAAAGAAAGGACATCGTATATCAGCTGTTTTTGTTGCCCGCCAAATACGGTGAGAACACTCTGTGAAGTGCATAATTATTGCTATTCCGTTTCCGATTCGGGAATTTGGTTTCATCTTTACGGAGGCAATCAATTAAGTACAACATTACCTAACGGAATGAACATACGGCTTACTCAAGCGTCCGATTACCCATGGGATGGAAAAATTGCGGTCAAACTGGATGAGGTTTCCGAAGAGAAGGTTTTTTCTCTCTATTTTCGTATTCCGACATGGTGTTCCGGTGTACAGTTGACCGTTAACGGCCAACCTGTGAACATTCCCTTAAAATCAGGTTCGTATGCCGAAATAAATAGAAAGTGGGCAAAAGGGGATATTATCTTGTTGAATTTGGACATGGAAACTCAGTTGATCGAATCTAATCCTTTGGTTGAAGAAACCCGCAATCAGGTGGCTGTCAGGAGAGGTCCGTTGGTATATTGTTTGGAATCGGTCGATGTGAAAAGCGGACATGCTATCGATGCTATTTTGTTGCCGGCAGACATTAAACTGACTCCACGAAAAATGGAAATCGAAAATAGTCCTATTGTTTGTCTCGAAGGCAAGGCCGAAGTTATATCGGATAACACTTCATGGGGGAACACCCTTTATCGGCCCATGAAAAAGGAGAAACAAACGATATCGATACGGTTGATTCCGTATTATGCCTGGGGTAACAGAGGAAAAGGAGAAATGACGGTTTGGATGCCGGTATCGCGGTGAATGCATGAATAAAATGAAGAAAAGAAGAATAATAACGCTGCTTGTGGTTTTCATGACAGCAGTTAAACTTTTTTGTGCGGATATCTGGGTCTCTCCCTATGGCGATGACAGAAATAACGGATTGTCGCGAGAACATCCCATGCAAACGCTGCATGCCGCTTTGCGTCAGGCAAGAGAGATGAGGCGGATGAACGACCCATCGGTAAAAACCGGAATAAACATTCGGTTGGAGAAAGGAATATATTGCCAATCGGAACCTCTCTTGATACGGCCGGAAGACTCGGGAACGCCGAGTTCGCCTACACTTATCAAGGGGGTTGATGGCGATCATGTGGTTATCAGCGGCGGTGTGAAGTTATCCGGTTGGAAACGTGCCGGCAGCATTGAGGGCTTGTCTGTCGATGTGCAGAATAAGATTTGGATGGTTGATGTTCCCTTAGTTAATGGTAACGTGATCGAATTCAGGCAACTGTGGATCAACGGAAGAAAAGCCGTGAGGGCTCGGAATATTGCCGATTTCAGTCAGATGGATAGAATCATTTCTGATGATATCCAAAACGAAATGCTTTGGGTACCGACAAATTCGGTGGCGAGGATAGCGAATTCTCCTCATGCGGAACTCGTATTGCATCAGATGTGGGAGATTGCTGTATTGAGAATCCAATCGATAGTGATTAACGGCGATTCGGCGGGAATAAAGTTTCATTTGCCCGAGAGCCGAATTCAGTTTGAACATCCCTGGCCGCGACCAATGATTGGTAAAGGGGTCAACTCGCCGTTTTATATCACCAATGCCATCGAGTTGCTTGATCGACCGGGCGAATGGTATTTCGATAAAACTGCTTCCCGCCTTTATTATTATCCCTTGTCGGGAGAAAAAATGGACAGCGTTTCTGTCGTCATGCCCTTTATGGAAACACTTGTGGAAGTTAAGGGAACGGCTGATAGGCCGGTAGCCCATATTCGTTTTGAGAATATCCATTTTAATTATACTACCTGGATGCGTCCGTCCAAGAAAGGACATGTACCTTTACAGGCAGGGATGTACTTGCTTGATGCTTATCGGTTGGTGCCTAAACAAGAAAGAGACGAAGGAGATCATCCGCTGGATAATCAGGCATGGATTGGTCGTCCCCCGGCTGCAGTGGAAGTAGAAGGTGCACAGCACATTGTTTTCGAGAACTGCACATTTGAGCATCTGGGTTCTTGTGGTTTAGATTTCAAGAAAACAACACACGATACAAAGGTTGTTGGTTGTCTGTTTCGCGATATAGCCGGAAACGGCCTGCAGATTGGCATGTTTTCCGAGCCTTCCGTCGAAACCCATTTGCCCTATCGTCCACAGGACGAGCGGGAGATTTGCACCGGTCAGGTTATCGAAAACAACTACCTTACCGATATCGGCAACGAAGACTGGGGATGTGTGGGAATTTGCGCCGGTTATGTGAGAGACATTCTTATCTGTCACAATGAATTATGCGATTTGCCATATACAGGCATCAGCATGGGGTGGGGGTGGACAAGAAGCAACAACTGCATGAGGAACAATCGGATTATTGCCAATAATGTGCATCATTTTGCCAAACACATGCACGATGTTGCGGGAATTTACACGCTTTCTTCACAACCCCATAGCGTAATAGCCGAAAATTATATTCATGACATTGTGCTTTCGCCTTATGCTCATGATCCTGATCATTGGTTTTATCTCTACACCGACGAGGGATCTTCGTATATTGAAGTGAAAAACAATTGGTGCGATGCAGAAAAATTCTTACAGAATGCCAATGGGCCCGGTGTTGTTTGGGAAAATAATGGTCCTATGGTACCTGATTCGGTGAAGATAAATGCCGGATTAAAACCGGAATATCGATATTTACGATGTAGATAATTTAAAAACCTATGCTTTTAAAACGAATCGTTCTTTTTAGCCTGTTCCTTTTGTCGATAAACACGTTTTGCTTCGGGCAGGCAACCTGGATAGGTTATCCGGGTGATTACGATATTTGGCTGGGAAACAATGTCAACAACCGGAGGACTGAAAGAGGCGCATTCTTTCCGCCATTCTGGAAAATGGACAGCCATTATGTTTTGGTGGAATTTTCTAAAGAATTCGATTTGAAATCGCCCGAAGAAATTCACATATATGTTGAAGGACGTTATAATGTGAAACTCGATGGTAAACTTCAAAACGGTGCACCCTTAAAAATGATGTTGCCGGCAGGGAAACATGTACTGAATATAAAGGTGCACAATCAGGCTTGTGTGCCGGCAATTTATGTAGAGGGAAAGACTGTTTTTACCGATTCTTCGTGGAAAGTTACATTCGAAGACAAGGAATGGATCGACGAGTCGGGGAAAGCTTCCGATAAATCGGCTACCGTTTACATGAATGCAGCCGCATTGAATTTTAATAGTCCCGAGCAGCGACCGTCGTTATTCAGGTTAGACCAAGTCCCCATGAGTCCTCTAAGCATAACCAAAACAGGAAAAGGAACATTAGTAGATTTCGGTAAAGAGACTTTCGGCTATGTGACGTTTCATCAACTGTGTGGGAAAGGAGAGGTTTGCATTTATTACGGCGAATCGCGTGAAGAAGCACTTTCTGTCGATAGTTGCGAAACACTGGACAAGATACAGGTGAATAACGATAATCCCGAGGATTTGACGCTCACCGATTCAAAGGCTTATCGCTATGTGTATATCGAAAACGATGATGGTGTGCGTTTCGAAAGTATCTCGATGAGGTATGAATACGCACCTCTCGATTACAGAGGGTCTTTTCGATGTAGCGACGAGGAGATAAACCGCATTTGGGATGTTGCTGCTTATACGTTGCATCTGACAACCCGCGAAGTTTTTCTCGACGGTATCAAACGCGACAGGTGGGCATGGTCGGGCGATGCTATTCAAAGTTACCTGATGAATTACTATCTTTTTTTCGATCCAAATACAGTAACACGCACGATCAACCTGCTGCGCGGGAAAGATCCCGTAACTTCGCATATCAATACCATTATGGATTACACTTTCTACTGGTTTATGAGCATTTACGACTATTATCTCTATACCGGCGATCTTCATTTTATCCGGCAAATATATCCAAAGATGGTTGGGTTAATGGATTTTGTACTCGGGAGGACAAATGCCGAAGGCATGGTGGAAGGATTGTCCGGCGATTGGGTTTTTGTGGATTGGGCTGATGGATTTATGGATAAACGAGGCGAACTCAGCTTCGAACAACTGCTTTTCTGCAAAAGTCTGCAAACGATGGCGCTTTGTGCAAGTATCGCAGGGAATCAGACTGATAAGGAAAAATATACAACATTGGGCGACAGGCTTTTTTCGAAATTGGAAACCTATTTTTGGGATGACAGAAAACAGGCTTTTGTTCATAACCGAAAAGAAGGTATTAAAAGTGAACAGGTTACCCGTTATGCCAATATTTTTGCCATATTGTTCGATTATGTTGATAATGAGAAGAAACAGGGCATCAAAAAAAATGTCCTGTTGAACGATTCCATCATGAAAATCACTACACCCTATATGCGGTTTTATGAGCTGGCCTCGCTTTGTGCTCTTGGAGAACAGCCTTATGTTACCAAAGAAATCAAAGCCTATTGGGGTGGAATGCTGAAATTGGGAGCCACTTCATTTTGGGAAAAATACAATCCTGAGGAGAAAGGGAGTGAGCATTACGCCATGTATGGCCGACCTTTTGGCAAAAGTTTGTGTCATGCCTGGGGCGCAAGTCCGCTTTACCTGCTGGGTAAATATTATTTAGGTGTATCTCCCGTCAAACCGGGGTACGAAGAATTTTCCGTCGAACCTTCCTTGGGCGGTTTGGAATGGATAAAAGGTTCTGTTCCTACACCATATGGTAATATTCAGGTGTTTATGGATAAAAAAACAATAAAGGTTGTATCACCCGGCGGGAAAGGATACTTGGTTTTTTCAAGCAAAAGCAGGCCGCAATCTTCACAGGGGAAAATAGAGGCGTTAGGTACCAACCGCTATCGTCTTTTTCTTAAAGGGAATGGGAATGAAATCGTAATTAAGTTTGAAGGATAAACTTATTTTTGGTGAAGAACCTGCATCTTATGATGCTCCGTATTTGTGCCCAGAGCCGGGATCGAACCGGCATGGAAGTGAATCCACTGGTGTTTGAGACCAGCGCGTCTACCAATTCCGCCATCTGGGCATCTCTTGAAAAGATCGGATGCAAAAGTACATATATTTTCGATAAATAAAAACTCTTTTCTGTATTTTTTTTGATCCGGACGGCTTTGTAAATCTATTTTTATTCTTTACCTTTAAACCATGAATGAATATGAAAACAAAAAGGGTTGCAAAAGTGTTAACATAATAAATTCGCAAGAAATTTTTTTTGAAACAAACGTATTCAGTATAGCGTATTAATCTTTTCAACATTGATGATGAGAAACAACAATTATTGTGTAATTATGGGCGGAGGCATTGGAAGCCGCTTCTGGCCTTTTAGTAAAGAACAAAAGCCCAAACAGTTTTTGGACTTTTTCGGAACAGGAAGATCGTTATTGCAAAGTACTTTCGATCGTTTTAAAAAAATTGTTCCCATTGAAAATATTTTTATTGTAACGAATGATGCATATGCCGAAATAACGCGGCAACAGTTGCCTGAATTATCCGATAACCAGATCCTTAGAGAGCCAATGAGGCGGAATACCGCACCTTGTATTGCCTTTGCGTGTTATCGGATTAGAGCGATCGACCCGAATGCCAATATTGTGGTTGCCCCTTCCGATCATTTGATACTTAAGGAGGACCGGTTTATTGCCGATATTAATAAAGGCTTGGAGTTTGTGGCGAAAAATCCGGTGTTGCTGACACTGGGTATTAAGCCGAGCCGACCTGAAACGGGTTACGGATATATTCAAGTGAGCAAAGAGAATATCGACGGTATTCACAAAGTCAAAACGTTTACCGAAAAGCCGGATCGTGAGCTGGCTCAAAAGTTTTATGAGAGCGGAGAATTCGTGTGGAATTCCGGAATTTTTCTATGGAATGTGAATACTATTTTAGATGCTTTCAAAACACATTTACCTGATGTCTACAACAAGTTTAATGAGGGGAAAGAACTGTTTAATACACCTAAGGAAAAAGATTTTATCGATGCTTGTTTCCCGTTTTGTCCAAATATCTCTATCGATTACGGTTTAATGGAAAAAGCCGAAAATGTCTATGTCATAACCTCCGATTTCGGATGGAGTGATCTGGGAACATGGGGGTCGCTACACGAGATGGCAGAAAAAGACAAAAACAACAATGCCGGGTTGAATTGCAAAGCGTTGTATTTTGAAAGTTATGACAACATTGTTGCAATGAGTGACGGGAAAGTGGTGGTAGTTCAGGGGTTGGAAGACTATATTGTGGCGGAATCGGATAACGCTTTGCTTATTTGTAAAAAAAGCGAAGAGCAGCGAATCAAACACTTTGTTACCGAAGTAAAGTTTCGTTTTGGCGATGAGTTTGTTTAAAATGGAATTATAGTCGGTTTATTTTTCCTAAATAATAATGAAGTGATAAGGCCTGTTGCGAACGGAAAATGATGATGCACCCTTTTTCAGTGCTATCAATTCGTGAACAATAATTCGCGGTATTTGGGCAGCGGCCA
>DBPW01000015.1 GCA_002305015.1 Bacteroidales bacterium UBA1410 | reverse complement strand
CGCGCTAGTTTCAGGGACTAGTGTTGGCAACAACGTGCAGGTTCAAGTCCTGTTCCGGGCACCCTTTTTGCGCAGGTGGTGAAATAGGTATACACGCTACTTTGAGGGGGTAGTGCCGGTAACGGCATGTGAGTTCGAGTCTCATCCTGCGCACTTTTTTTTATCTATTATCTGCCTGCCCTATGAAGAAAGCAATTCCCCCGCAATATATTCATAAATATGGAAAATAAAGAAGAAAATTCCCATTCCCATATTGAGATAATTTCAGACAGTGCAACCTTCTATCTGTTGATAGAAAGATTTGTGAAAGTTTTACACACAGGCATCCAAATCCGCGTATGGGATCAACTTTCATCGATTTATGAATCACTCAACAAACAACCTTCGGATCTGATCATCGTGGATGGAAATTTCACACAAAACGCGGCAATCGATTTGATGTATTCCCTACGGTTCAAACTGAAAATCTATACTCCTATTTGGTTTTTTTCTGTTGTTGAAACGCCGGAATTTTTGTTCAAAGCGCTTGAGGTTGGAGCTAACAGGATTATAGAAAGGCCTTTTGATCCCATCGAAACGGCAGCTGAAATTTGCAACTACTTGAAACAAAAAACTTCGCACAGCAATAACAGCTCCTATGAATAAAAGAAAAATCAACAAACCGATGAATAAAAAAATCGTACCTCTTTTTATATTCTTTTGCATACTGGGCGGAGAACTTGCAGATGCACAGACCAATGTGGATTCGCTGCTTAATGCCGCTATTCTAAAAGCAAGGCATGGAAAGTATGATGAAGCACTGCAGGAGGCAAGCCGGGCATTGAAAGCCGATTCCACGCGTGCAGATATCTATGTTTTCGTCGCCAACGTATATTCCTGGTCACACAAAAACGATTCGGCTCTTATCTTTATGGAAAAAGCCAAGGAGATGAATTACTTAAATGATGATTTTTACAGTAGTTATCTCAACATTTTATTACGATCGAACGATTATCAGGCGTTGGTGAAAGCCGCAGAAGAAGCCGAAAAAAACGGATATTCCGATACGAAAGATTTGCTCGTCAAACAACTCATCGCTTACGGTGAAACCGGTGCGTATGAAAAAGGAATAAAACTTGCCGAACAGGAGAAATATAAGCATTATCTAGCAAACGACACCATCGATCAGCTCTATACCGCCTTACTGCTCAACAAGCGGACTAACTTGGTTGCGTTGTCGTATTCGCTGGATATGTTCGATAATGCCGATCCTCATCATCTTGTATCCATGGGTTATTCGAAAAAAATAGCCACAGGCAATACGCTTGCTGCCGATATTTATTATGCCCATCGATTTTCGAAAAACGATTTCATGATCGAACTCAACGATTATTGGACAATCTACAAAAAAAATTACCTCCAGATCGGCTTCGGTTACGCAACGAATGCCCATTTGTTTCCGCGTTATCGAATGGGGATAGAATATTTTTTTACGCCGGCCGATAAATGGGAAACATCCTTGGGTGTACGCTATATGAATTATCCGAATGCAGCAAACCAAGATGTCTTTATATTTACGGGAAGTGTTGGCAAATATGTTGGCAACCATTGGATTTCGGTACGGCCATTTTATGTTTTGCAAAACGATTTGCAGTCGCTGTCGGTTGTCATCAAATATCGGCTTTACGGGAAAAATCCGATGAATTACTGGGGAATAGAAGCCGGTGTAGGCAATTCGCCTGACGATATTCTCACTACGTCGCAAAGCTCGTTCAACGAACTCTTGTCGTATCATATCAAAGTAGAAAAGAACTTCAAATTGAACAGGATATCCGATTTCAACATTCGTATGGGATACATGTACGAACAGATCAATCAAAATTCTACCAAGCAATATCGAAACAGATATATGGTGGAAGCAGGATATAAATATCGATTTTGATATGAGATTTGCAGGAATTTACCGGAAATACCTTTCCCCTTGGGTGGTGGTAGCCATAGGAGGGGCGGTGTTTGTGCTGACGTTCCTCTATCTTGGACACAAAGACATCACCAATCCGTACTTCATCTTTCATAATCCGGTTTATCCGATAGTAAGTCACACCCACGGGTTGCTTTATGTGGTGCAGGCGCTGATTTTGGTGTTTATATCGATCACTGTTCTCGAACTGTTTTCGGTATATGTGGGAACTGCCCGAAGGTTGTTCACGGACAAAAAAGAGCAAGAATTTAATCGAGCCTCGCTGAATCGGATTATGGATTATTTAACGAAAGAAAGTTCGACAGGGGATGCAAAAAAGTTCATGGCGCTCCTAAAATCGAAATCCGAAAAAAGATTATTTGTCAACCAACTAAGAATCATCGCAGTCCTCACAAAAGGGAAAGTAAGAAACGATTGCATCGTTCTTTTTCATGAAATACATTTCGATGCTCTCGTGAAAAAAGACCTGCGGTCGCCTTACGTCAGAGACAAAATGTTTGCCTTAAGAGTAGCAGGAGATTTTCAATTATCGGAACTCAGTCCATTAATATCCAACTATATCCATAGCAAAAACGAGATGATCAGATCGGAAGCTGTTCAAGCCTATGTGAAAGTCAATCCGGATAGCGATTTGGGTTTTTTGGCTACCTACCCCCATAGCTTATCTTTATTGGATTTCAACGTGATTGTGAATGCGGCCAAACATTACCGAAACATTGGTTTCGATTCGCTATTTTCGTCTTCCAATGCTGTGGTGAGGGCAATAGGGATCAGATTGGCGGTAATGCAGCAAAAAAAAGAATATAAACCGTTGGTTCTACCCATGATGGACGATGAAACCCCCCTGGTGAGAGAGGAAGCCTACTTGGCAATTATTGCGTTTGCCGATGAAAAAGAAGATTTCATAGCGCTTATGCATCATTTCGACGATATGGGAAAAAGTGTACAAACGAAGCTCATCGACGTAATGGCGCAAAAAAATGAAAAGGATTTTGTTTATCCATTCTTTAATGAACTGATTTTGAATTATCCCATGGATATTAAAATCAAAGCAATGGAAAACTTAATCAAAATGGACTTAAGTTTTGCCTTCAACTATATGAATCACGAAAACGAATCGATTCGAAATGCTTATAAACATATAACCGACTTTTATCTGTAGAAAAAATGGAACTGCCGCTTGTCATCAAAATTTTGAACATTTTTATTTTCGTGTACGCTTGTATGCTGTTTATCTCGTATATAGTTATAGCACTGATGTCCACCTCAGAACTCAAGAAATATCATACGCGAAACAGATTGCCCGATTTTATCCGAATATTGAGTTTCCCCAAACTGCCTTCGATATCGGTTGTAGCCCCTGCCTATAATGAAGAAAGCACAATCATCGAGAATATCAACTGCCTGCTAAGTTTGAAATATCCTAATTTTGAAGTTGTCATAATTAACGACGGGAGCAGAGACGGCACACTTCAGAAAATTATTTCCTATTTTAATCTGGTCAAAACCGATTCGACCTATGAGCAAACGTTGGCGACAAAAAAAATAAGAGGGATTTACAAATCGCAAAATATTGCTTATAATCATCTTACGATTATCGATAAAGAAAATGGAGGGAAAGCCGATGCACTGAATGCCGGCTTGAACTACATCACAAGCGATTTGTTTCTTGCCGTTGATGTGGACACGATATTGGAACCTGACGCCTTGTTGAGAATGGTAAAACCCTTTATGGAGGAGACAAAAGTTAAAGTGATTGCTTCAGGAGGAGTTATACGAGTAGCTAATTCGTGTGAAGTAGCAAACGGCCGCATTGTGAAAGTGAATTTTCCGAAAAACATTTGGGCAAAATACCAAACCATCGAATACTTCAGAGCCTTCACCTTGGGCAGAATGGCTTGGAGCAGAATCAACGGACTGTTGATTATATCGGGTGCTTTTGGCATGTTCGACAGAAAAACGGCGCTGGATGCAGGAGGCTACGATATTCAAACCGTGGGGGAAGACTTGGAGCTGGTTGTCAGAATGCGCCGCTATATGCACGAGGTAACGAAAGAAAAATACAAAATCGCTTTCATACCCGATCCGCTTTGTTGGACTGAGGTTCCCGAATCGTTGAAAGTGCTCTCGCGTCAACGAAACCGGTGGACAAGAGGAGCCATAGAAACCATACGTAAACATCTGAAAATGGCTTTCAATCCCAAATTCGGTAGAATAGGAATGATCAGCTTTCCTTATTGGATTTTTTTTGAATGGCTGGCGCCACTCATTCAAGTTGTTGGGATAGCTTACGTTATTGTGCTGACGTGTTTGGGCCTTGTAGATTTTTACGTCTTTCTAATCATGACTCTTTTTGTGCTCACTTTTGCGGTGATGTATGTTTTTTATGCTGTTCTTCTCGAATCGATCTATTACAATAAATATAATAATTTGGGGTACCTGACTGCCACGCTTTTTCTTTCGGTATTGGAAGTATTTATATATCAACCGATGAATACGTTTTTTTCGTTGCAAGGTAACATCGATTATTTTTTCAGAAAAAAGAACAGACATACATGGGGGAATATGCAACGAAAAGGGTTCGGTCCGAACCCTTAAAAGGGATATTTTTGGATGTGTCGATTCTTAATCCGCTTTTTACAATAACATTGGAATAGAAACACGATAACCCATTAATTTTCTACATTTATGAATCAGAACGGCAAAAACAATGAAGATATTAATTATCGTCCTTTTGTGTTCGGAATCGAAAAAATCGATGCCGAACATCAACGACTGATTGGCATTTTTAACTGCTTGAACGAAAAAGCGGCCAAAAATGAGTCTGCCGATTTCAAGCAAATAGTTGAAGAATTGGAAGAATACAGTTGTTACCATTTCAATACAGAAGAAACATTGATGGAGAAGGCCAATTTCGATGAAATAGAAGAACATATCTACCAACATCAGATCTTCAGGCAAAAAATTAACGATTTTAAAACTTCTATTCTATTTGGAGGTTCGACCCTCGAAACCGATATGGTGAACTTTCTTCGAAAATGGTTATTGAAACATATTGCGGAAGTGGATGCAAAATATGTGCCTTCCATTAAGAAATATCTGAATCAAGAAAAAACAAATTAATCCACATAAAAAGGATAAGGATAGTATATGAAGATTCTTTCTGCCCGACAAATCAGAGAAATAGATGCAAAAACCATTCATTATGAAGGAATTTCATCGCTTGAATTAATGAAACGTGCAGCCGGTGCCTTTTACGATTGGTTTATCAAAAAATATACCGACAAAAACAGCGCTATCCTCATTTTGTCGGGGGTTGGCAACAACGGCGGCGATGGGCTGATGGTTGCCCGCCTGCTTCACAAAGCCGGTTATCGCGTACAGGCGTGTGTTGTTGAATATAGCGAGAATTACACCGAAGATTGCGCACATAATGTTCGCCGCGTAAAAGCAGAAAACGTCCCTTTTAAACGGATTACGAAAGAGAAAGAGATTCCGAATTTTTCGGAATACGAAATACTGATCGATGCGCTTTTCGGAACAGGCTTATCGCGAGAAATTACGGGTATAGCTGCCGAAGTGATAAAAAAAATGAACGAAAGCGGCAAAACCATTGTCAGTATCGACATTCCCAGCGGGTTGTTTCTCGATAAAAAAACCACATTTGCCGTTGAAGCAGACGAAACCGTTACGTTTCAAATTCCTAAACTTGCGTTGTATTTGCCCGATAATTATCGTTTTGTAGGCAATGTAACGATTGTAAATATCGGTTTAAGCGAAAAAGCGATCGAAGAAGCTTCCACCAACCGTTTCCTCATCGAAAAAAAAGATATCCGGGAACTTTTAAAACCCTTATCCAAATTTGCCCACAAAGGCACACAGGGCCATGCCCTCATTATTGGCGGCAGCTTAGGAAAATCGGGTGCCGTATGTTTGGCTTCTAAAGCGGCATTGAAAACCGGCTGCGGTTTGGTTACGGCTTATTTGCCCAAATGCGCCACGCCGGTCATTCAGACCTATATCCCCGAAGCGATGGCGATCGAGGATACCAATAATGCCTTCATTACCGATATCGATTATGACATTAATCCCCATGCCATCGGCATCGGCGTCGGCATGGGAAAACGGGAAGAAACGCAACAGGCTTTTTACCGGTTTTTGCAGAGAAACCCTGTACCGATGGTAATCGATGCCGACGGTTTGAATATGCTGTCGCTACATCCCGAATGGTTCGCTCTTTTACCCCCAAAAACCATCTTAACGCCGCATCCGAAAGAACTTTCGAGATTGATAGGCGAATGGTGCGACGACTATGAAAAAATAGATAAAGCAACCGCATTCGCACAAAAACATCAACTCATCGTCATCATCAAAGGCGCTTATTCGTTGATTATCGATTCCGAAAATTTGTACGTCAACGATTCGGGAACCCCCGCTCTGGCTACTGCAGGCAGCGGCGATGTACTCACCGGAATGATCGCCTCTTTATTGGCACAGGGTTACGAACCCGTTCATGCAGCCAAAACAGGTGTTTATCTTCACGGTTTAACGGCAAATCTAACGCAACAAACCATCCATCCGCGCAGTTTTGTTGCATCGGATATTATCGACAACATAGGTAATGCTTATTTTTGCATTGAAAACGGAATGATTAAAAAATAAGGGCTCTGTACAAAATTTTCCGCTCTTCCGTGAACATGTAACGCTATCAAGCGTTAAATCAATGATATCATAAAAATACGAAGGGGAGGGAGAGTTATGAAGAATTTAAATGCCAAGGCGGCGTTAATTGCTGCCATAACCATCCTGCAAATGAGTACGTTTGCAACGCATGCACAGTATTTTGGGCGAAACAAACCCAGTTACAAAAAATTTAAATTTGAGGTAGTCCGGTCACCCCATTTCGAAATTCATCATTACCTGAAAAACGATACGATGCTCAACTATTTTACCGGTTGGGCCGAAGAGTGGTACACCATGCATCAGCAAATATTCAACGATACTTTCCGGATAAAAAACCCCATTATTCTTTATTCGCATCATGCCGATTTCCAGCAAACCAACGCCATCAGCAGCATCATAAGTGAAGGTACAGGCGGCGTTACGGAAAGTTTGAAACAACGCGTCATCCTGCCTTTTGCACCTACGCTGTATCAAAGTGACCATGTGCTCGGTCATGAATTGGTGCATGCTTTTCAATACAATAAATTATTGCATTCCGATTCCGTTAATTATTCGATCAACAACCTGCCTTTATGGATGGTGGAAGGAATGGCCGAATACCTGTCGATCGGCAGTGTCGATCCCAACACTTCCATGTGGATGAGAGATGCCATTCTCAATAAAAAATTTCCCACCATTGACGATTTGGCCAATCCTTCGGAATATTTTCCTTATCGATACGGGCAGGCGTTATGGGCATTTATCGGAAAAACCTGGGGAGACACCATCATTATGCCTCTTTTTGAGCAAACCGCCCTATGGGGACTGGATGCTGCCATCGACAGTGTGTTTCATTTCAATACGAAAACCTTGTCGGGAATGTGGTTGGTTGCTACCGAAAATCACTACAAACAATTCATGAAAGATTCTACCTACACCTTGGCGGGAAACAAAATCATCTCCGAAAAAAACGGCAGTTCCACCAATGTTTGTCCCTCGCTGAGTCCCGACGGAAAATACCTGGCCTTCTTTTCCGACAAAAGCATTTTTGCACTGGATTTGTTTTTGGCTGACGCACGAACGGGAAAAATCATCAAAAAACTCTCCAGCGTAACCCGCAATAGCGAGATCGACGATTTCAGCTTCATCGAATCGGGAGGAACCTGGTCGCCCGACAGCAAAAAATTCGCTTTCGTAGTGTATAGCGAAGGACGAAACAAACTTACGATAGTGGATATCGATAAAAGAAAAACAGAGCTGATAGAAATAAAAGAAGTGCCGGCTTTTTCCAATCCCGAATGGTCTCCTGACGGCAAATATGTGGTTTTTACCGGCTTAAACGAAGGGGTCGGCGATTTGTATCTCTACGATTTCGAAACCAAAAAAACCCGAAAACTCACCCACGATCTGTTTTCCAATATTCACCCTTCGTGGTCGCCCGACGGCAAGTATATTGTATATTCAACCGAAGCCATTTGTGCCGATCAGTCCAAAAAATACTGCTTCAATCTTACCCTTTTAAATGTTGAAACCGGCGAAAGCAGGGTCATCGATGTATTTCCCAAAGCCGACAATTTAAATCCCCGATTCTCTCCCGATAGTCGTTTCATCTATTTCTTGTCGGATGCCGACGGGTTTAGAAATCTGTATAAATACGATTTACAAACCGATAAAGTTTACCGACTTACCGAATACCTGACCGGAATAAGCGGCATCACGTTGTTTTCTCCGGCAATCAGCACCGACCGAGCAAACGGCTTGATTGCCTATACCCATTATTTCAATAAAAACTACGAAATATATACCGCCAACGACAGGGATTTCAATCCTGTAGAAGTAGATAAATATGCGGTAAATTTCGATGCAGGCACGCTTCCCGTACTGAAACATCTTTCCGTCAATATCGTGGATTCGGCGTTATGCAACCGGTTTCCGGCAATTGCATTACCGGTTGACTCTCTCGAAGAATTGCCTTATCGACCCAAGCTGAAACTCGATTACATCTCCAATTCGGTTGGTGTGGGCATCTCCACAGGACCCAGCTTCAACAGAACCGATATGGCCGGGAGCGTGTACATGCTTTTCAGCGATATGATAGGTGATCATCAGCTATATACCTCTTTATCGCTCAACGGGGAAATATACGATTTCGGCGGGCAGGTAGCCTATGTAAATCAAAGCAACAAAATGAAATGGGGGGCTTCGGTTTCGCATATTCCCTATCGCAGCGGAAACATGTTTTGGACTGTAGATACGTTGCAAATCGATAAGGAAGAATTCATTGCCGATGATCTGGTGCTGGATTATATCCGTATGTTCGAAGACAACGTTTCGGCATTCATGTATTACCCGATCTCGCAAACCCGACGCGTGGAGGGTGGGGTCTCGGCTTCGTGGTATTCCTACCGCATCGACAGGTATCATAATTATTACGATGCGTTGGGCTATTCCTTTGGCGGAAAGAGAGAAAAGCTGCCTTCTCCGCCCGGTACCAATTTTCAGACTGCTTATTTGGCTTATGTGACCGATAATTCCTATTTCGGCATGACTGCGCCATTGGCAGGTCACCGATCGCGGTATCAAATTGAACGATATTTCGGGAATATCAACCTTTTCAATATTTTGCTGGATTATCGGAGATATTATTTCTCTAAACCGGTAGGATTTGCTTTTCGCCTGTATCATAACGGCTTATACGGAAGCACGTCTGAAATTGAGAAAGCATCTCCCATGTATCTGGGATATCCTTGGTTGGTGAGAGGTTATGAAGATATTTCGATATATGGGGGTACAAGTGGTTCAGCAGGCTACAATTCGTTTAACGTATCCAATCTTGCGGGTTCGAGAATTGCCGTGATAAATGCCGAATTACGATTCCCGTTTTCGGGGCCAAAAGTGTTGGCGCCCATCAAATCGAACATTTTTTTAACCGACTTCAACTTGTTTTTCGATGGCGGTCTGGCCTGGAACAAAGGCGATAATATAGCGTTGAAATGGCAAACCTCCGATTTCAATGAACGCATCCCGGTATTCAGTGCCGGCGCTTCGTTCAGAATAAATTTGTTTGGGTATCTGGTAATTGAGCCTTATTATGCCATTCCTTTCCAAAACGGCGGCTTCAGCAACGGCATGTTCGGCATCAATTTCGTTCCGGGATGGTAAACCCCTTTATGACGATTTTTATAGACGATTTTTATAAAGGTATCTTCGGATACCTTTTTATTTTATTGTATCTTTCTCCTATAAATAG
>DBPW01000023.1:1847-8281 GCA_002305015.1 Bacteroidales bacterium UBA1410 | reverse complement strand
TGGTGTGCTGCAAAAGCAATTATAAAAAAGCAAGTTAACAAAAAAATCAACTTTTTCATAATTTTGTTTTTTAATGGGTTTACAACATCACATTTTAAGAAAACGGTGCCTCTTTACCTCTCCTCTTTTAATAATAACATTTTAAAATACAAAATTCCTATAAAAGAGGCCGGAATTTATGTATAAATAATGCTAAAAACAAGAAAAAACGCATTGCATGTAAAATAATGAAGTGTTTCGTGTACAACTTTTACCTTAAATTGTGTCATTATATAACAAAATAACGGTTATTATTTAGCTGTTTGATACAAAATGTGTTGTTTTTTTATGAAAATGAGATCGAACGAAATTAATGCTTAAATTCATCCTTTCTGCTCGATTGTGTTCTTTCGTATGAATTCGAATAAAAGTATATTGTATAGCCACCTCAATTTGTGATCGGATTTTGCTGAATACGGAATTTTAACGAGGGGCTGTGTAAATTGAAAATTATCATGTAAATTTGCAGGTAATACGCGAATTTTTTTTCGGAACGAAACGAATAACCTATGGCAAAAGCGAAAAAAAACATGAAAAGGAAACGATCGGCTTCACGGAAGAAGAGCAGCCAATGGGCCGAATTTTTTAAAAGCGAGCGGTTGCATTTTCTTCTGGGGGTAATCATTGCTTTTGCAGGGATTTTTATTTTTCTGTCCATGGTTTCGTTTTTTTTTACCGGAGCTGCCGATCAAAGTAAGGTGCTTAACCGTTCGTTTATCGAACTGGTTAACGATAAGGATTTGCAGATTGAGAACTGGACAGGTGTCGGAGGTGCTTTTATTGCCGAAAGGCTTATTAACGGAGGGTTCGGAATTTTTTCGGTTCTCATTGCATTTTTTTTCGTCTATGTGGGTCTTCGTTTGATGAAAGTTTCGAATTTTTCGTTTTTCAAAGCACTTCTTTTCACGGCGTTGGGATTAATCGGCGGGTCGATTGCGTGTGCTTTTGTCCTTGGTAAGCTTTTTCCCGACAGCCATATCAATTGGGGCGGCAGTCATGGCGTTCGGATAGAGCAGGTGTTGGAAAGCAGCATCGGGTGGCCGGGAGTAATTTTGGTAATCCTTTTGTTCTTCATCGTTTTCCGTGTTCTCCTTCGCAAAAATTCTGTTCAGGAAATTCGTCAAACGTTGGTTAACGATAGGCCGAAATCCGACGAGGGGGATGCGTATCCTTCCGACGAACCCGAGATAAATGAGGCAGAAGAGGAAACGAAACCGGAAACGGAGCGAAAACCTTCCTTTTTGAAGCGTTTGTTTAAATGGAGAAAGAGAAGGAGCGATGAAGACGAGGGGGGAGAAGAGGAGAAGGAACAGGAGGGCGACGCTACAGACGACGCAACGATGCAAAACAGGGAATCTTTGTCAACGGATAAAAACGATTTTGAGGTGGTGGTCCCCAAAGATGAAGAGCCGGTTGTTGTTCCGACGGTTGAAATGCCGACTATAACTCATTTGACTGCAGAAGCGGAAAATGATACACGTATCGAAATCCTGGAAGACTACGACCCGCGAAAAGACCTTTCGTCGTTTCGTTTCCCGACGACGGATTTGCTCAAAACGTACCATACGGGCAACAGGGAGGTCAATATGCAGGAGCAGAACGATAATAAGGATAAAATTATCCATACGCTTCGCAACTACGGCATAGAAATTACTTCCATAAAAGCTACGGTGGGACCAACCGTTACCTTATACGAAATTGTGCCGCAGGCGGGTGTTCGGATTTCGCGCATTCGAAATCTCGAAGACGATATCGCGTTGAGTCTGTCGGCGTTGGGAATCCGCATTATTGCTCCCATGCCTGGAAAAGGGACCATCGGGATTGAAGTGCCCAACAAAGAGCCGCAAATCGTTTCGATGCACTCTGTGATATCTTCGAAGAAATTTCAGGAATGTACGTACGATTTGCCTGTTGCACTGGGGAAAACCATTACAAACGAGGTTTTTATTTTCGACCTGACCAAAATGCCGCACTTGCTGGTTGCAGGTGCAACCGGACAAGGGAAATCGGTTGGACTTAATGCCATCATTACCTCATTGCTTTACAAAAAACATCCGGCTGAGATGAAGCTGGTGTTGATCGACCCGAAAATGGTGGAATTCAATATTTATTCCATTATCGAAAGGCATTATCTTGCGAAGCTTCCCGATGAAGAAAAAGCCATTATTACCGATGTGACCAAAGTGACGCAGACGCTGAATTCGCTCACCAAAGAGATGGACGATCGTTACGAGTTGTTGATGAGGGCACACGTGCGTACCATTAAAGAATATAACGAGAAGTTCGTCAAACGTCGCTTGAATCCGAACAACGGGCATCGTTACATGCCCTATATCGTGGTGGTGATCGACGAGTTTGGCGATCTGATCATGACAGCGGGCAAAGAGATCGAAATGCCCATTGCGCGTATTGCGCAAAAAGCCCGTGCCGTGGGTATCCACATGGTTATCGCAACGCAACGTCCTACAACCAACATCATTACGGGAACCATCAAGGCCAATTTCCCTGCCCGCATGGCTTTTCGGGTGACGTCGCAGATCGATTCGCGCACGATTCTCGACATGAACGGCGCAAATCAGTTGACCGGGCGAGGCGATTTGCTTTTTTCTCAGGGGAACAATCTTATACGCATTCAGTGCGCTTTTGTGGATACGCCTGAGATCGACGAAATTGCCCGCTACATCGGCGGCCAGCGGGGATACGAAACGGCGTATGCGTTGCCTGAGGTTTCGACTGACGAGGGGGATAAACCCGGGACAGTCGATTTAAACGAGCGGGACACGTTGTTTGAGGAAGCGGCGAGGCTTATCGTGATTCACCAGCAGGGTTCGACGTCGCTTATCCAGCGCAAGTTTTCCATTGGTTATAATCGTGCCGGGCGGCTGATGGATCAGCTGGAAGCTGCCGGAATTGTGGGCCCTGCACAAGGGAGTAAGCCTCGCGACGTGTATATTTCGGATGAATATTCGCTGGAAAAACTGCTCGATTCGTTGCGCTAAGTTTTTAAACCTTCAACAGTGCATTCGATCAATCAAAAAAAGGATTCTACAAAAATGAAAAAAAATATTCTCACTTTGATTTTCTTTATGGCCGGCTTGCTCTCTTTTGCGCAGACTAATAACGATGCGAGAGCAATATTGGACAAGACTTATGAAACTTACGAACAATCCAAAGGCGTAAAATTCTCCTTCGAGGTTACCACCATCGATGCCAATGGCATGCGATATCGACCCCAACAAGGCGAAGCCATGATGAAAGGGGATAAGTTTAAGTTGGATATGAATACGGTGATTATATGGTTCGACGGCAAAACCCAATGGGTGTTGCTGAAAGATATTGGCGAAGTGAATATCAGTACCCCGTCTGCCAAAGAGGTGGCTTACACCAGCCCTCTGGCATTGTTGCGTTTATATAAGAGCGGTTATACACTGAAAAAACCGATACCGACAACGGTCAACGGACAACGTGCATATGTTATCGATATGATACCTGCTAGTTCGCGTAGCGATTTTAAGCAACTATCGGTTGCCGTGGATAAAAAGACGAATACGGTTTTACAGATAAAAACAACGCTCAAAAATAATCAGGAAAATATTATCGATATTAAAAATTATAACGATAACCATAATTTTCCCGATTCGGTTTTTGTATTCAACAAAGCCGATTATCCTGATGTCGAGGTGGTAGATCTTCGTTAATTTGTTTTATTTAAGCTAAATAGATAATGCTTATATCGCTTCCTTAAATTGAGGAAGTGTTGTACCTTTGTCGCCGAAAGATAATCCTATGGGCCTTCTCCTGCCGGAGAGGGTAATCTATATAGAAAAAAGAAGTATGAGAAATAGCGTAAAATGTCTGATTATAGGAGCAGGACCGGCAGGTTATACGGCTGCCATTTATGCTTCGCGTGCCAATTTGGAGCCGGTTTTGTATGAAGGAATGCAACCGGGAGGACAACTGACCACCACGATGGAAGTAGAAAATTTTCCGGGATATCCCGAAGGGGTGAGTGGCCCACAAATGATGGAGGATTTCAAAAAGCAGGCGGAAAGATTCGGTACCGAAATTCGTTCCGGAAGAGTAACAGCAGTGGATTTTTCGGTTCGCCCGTTCAAAGCAACCATTGATAACGAGTATACCGTCGAGGCCGACACGGTGATTGTTGCTACGGGTGCAACAGCCAAATACTTGGGGTTGCCCGATGAGAAAAAGTACGCCGGGAAGGGTGTTTCGGCTTGTGCCACATGCGACGGTTTCTTTTATCGCAAAAAGAAAGTTGCGGTAGTTGGCGGTGGAGATACGGCATGTGAAGAGGCACTTTATTTGGCAGGCTTGGCAGAGAAAGTATATATGATTGTGCGCAAACCGTATTTGCGTGCATCACGAATCATGCAGGAACGGGTGATGAATCATCCGAAGATTGAAATTCTCTTCGAACATAATGTGGTGGGTTTGTTTGGCGAAAAAGGAGTTGAAGGTGCTCATTTGGTCAAACGGATGGGGCAACCCGATGAGGAACAGTTGGATATAGCCATCGATGGTTTGTTTCTTGCCATCGGACACAAGCCGAACAGCGATATTTTCAAAGATTTCCTTGAATTGGACGAGGCAGGATATATAAAAACACAACATCCGGGCACGCGTACCAATGTGGAAGGAGTTTTTGCAGCCGGAGATGTTGCTGACCCCATTTACCGACAGGCAGTTACGGCTGCAGGTACGGGTTGCCGCGCAGCTATCGATGCCGAGCGGTATTTGATCGAAAAAGGACTTACTTCATTCTGATCTTATCCGGTAGTCGGTTAAGTTTTGCAACTTCTTCAGGCGATAGGTTGGAGAGCAACTTATCGCTTTCTTTTTCGGTCCACCTCTTTGTATGGGATTGCGTATATTGGTGCATGGACGCCGGAACATGTTTTTTTAATGTTATCATAAATTAATGAGATCCGTGATAAAAATAGAGGATATGATGGAGATGGGAAACATGTATATTCTACCCTCAAACATTTTGCAGCATACGGAATCCCTGTTGGCGGGCACAACGGTCAAAAAGCATCGGTTGGCACAAGGGAATTGTTTTCCGAATATTTGTTGCCCTTTAAAATGGCAATCGATTCCGGCGCTCAAACCATCATGACTTCCTATAATTCGATTGACGGCATTCCATGTACATCAAACCGTTTTTTACTGACAGATGTTTTGCGAAATCAATGGCGTTTTTCGGGTTTTGTTTTTTCCGATTTGGGGAGTATAGAGGGAATAGCCACCACACATCGGGTTGTTTCGGATATAAAAAATGCGTCGGCTTTGGCTTTGCAAGCAGGTGTTGACATGGATTTGGGAGGCAATGCCTACGGTAAGCATTTAGAACAAGCGGTTAAAGAAGGATCTGTGTCTATGGCGGATATCGATAGTGCCGTTTGTCGAGTCCTACGTCTGAAATTTAAAATGGGATTGTTTGAAAATCCTTATGTGAATCCCGATTTGGCAAAAAATCAGGTGAGAAATATTCGGCATAAAACCCTTGCCAAGGAAGCGGCTAAGCAGAGCATCGTTTTGTTGAAGAACAACGGTATATTGCCTTTATCGAAAAATTTGAAAAGTATTTCCGTGATAGGTCCTAATGCAGATAATGTGTATAATCAATTAGGTGATTATACCGCTCCACAGGATACTAATCAGGTGATTACTGTTCTTAAAGGGATAAAGCGTGCAGTTTCTCCGACTACTATCGTGAGATACACGAAAGGATGCGCCATAAGGGATACAACACAAAGTAATATTGATGAAGCCGTTAATATGGCAAAAATGTCGGATGCGGTTGTTCTGGTAGTGGGAGGTTCGAGCGCAAGAGATTTTAAAACGGAATATCTGGATACCGGTGCGGCAGCGGTCAGCAATAAAAAAGAGGAAACGATTCCGGATATGGAATCGGGAGAAGGGTATGACCGGTGCACATTAACTTTACTTGGGGATCAGGAAAAATTGATCAATGCGTTGGCCGAAACCGGGAAACCGTTGATCATCGTGTATATTGCCGGAAGGCCGCTGAATATGAATAATGCTTCTGAAAAAGCAGATGCTTTGTTGACGGCTTGGTATCCCGGAGAGGAAGGAGGGACGGCTGTGGCCGATGTGCTTTTCGGGGATTATAATCCTGCCGGGAGATTGTCGGTTTCGGTTCCTCGTTCGGTTGGTCAGCTTCCCGTATATTATTCCTCGGGTAAACAGGCGGATTACGTTGAAGGGACGAGTTCGCCTTTGTATGCTTTTGGTTACGGATTGAGTTATACCGGTTTTGAATATAGCGATTTATCGATCGATCGACAGGACAATAACGTACAACTATCTTGTAAGGTAACCAATACAGGATCTTTTGATGGCGATGAAGTGGT
>DBPW01000023.1:0-1666 GCA_002305015.1 Bacteroidales bacterium UBA1410 | reverse complement strand
ATTCTTTCATTTTTCCTTTCAAGTATTCGTAGGTAGCTTGTTGGGAACGAACAGGCGGATTGTCATTCTGCTTAAAAACGTTTTGCAAGTTTTCATCAATCCACACAGCGCTTTGGTTATCGGCAAGTTGTATATTGAGGATGTCGATCACTTCCCTTTTCAAGGAATCCGATAAAATGGGGAATGCTGTCTCTATGCGGCGGTGGAGGTTGCGTTCCATCCAGTCGGCCGAAGTGAGGTATACATCTTCGTTGCCATCGTTATAGAAATACCATACGCGGCTATGTTCCAGATAAGCATCCACAATGCGGGTAATGGAGATGTTTTTACTGTAGGGCTGATTGGGAACCAGGCAACAGATGCCTCGTATGATTAAATCGATTTTCACGCCGGCTTCACTTGCGCGGTATAAAGCATCGATCATATCCTTATCTTCGAGGCTGTTCATTTTTAGAACGATTCGTCCCATGCCTCCATTTTTCACATGATTGATTTCGCGATCGATCATCTCATGTATTGCCGGAAGCATGTTGAATTGGCTTACCAGCAGCTGCTTGAATTCATGGCGGTGTGGCTTTCCCTCGAGGATGCGAAAAATTTCGTCGATATCGTTAATGAATTCGCTGTGGGACGTGAGTAATCCTTTATCGGAATAGATACGTGCCGTTTTTTCGTTGAAATTGCCGGTGCTTAAATAGGCGTATCCTTTGAACGGATGGTCGGGATCGTTGCTTTTTCGACGCACGTAAGCCAGTTTGGCATGTACTTTTAAGCCGGGAAGGCTGTAAATAATTTTTATTCCCGCTTGTTGCATCAGTTCGGCCGTAACGTAGTTGTTTTCCTCATCGAAACGGGCTTTCATCTCCACAAATACGGTTACTTTTTTGCCGTTTTTTGCCGCACTGATCAAGCTGTTGACCACCGCGGAATTTTCAGCCACCCGATATTGCGTCACTTTTATTTCAACCACCTTCGGGTCAAAAGCTGCCTGCATGAGAAAACGCAATACATAGTCGAAAGATTGGTAAGGGAAATGTAGAATTATGTCTTGCCGCCGTAAAACGCTCAGAATAGAATTATCGGTTTCGAGTATAGGTACGCGCAGCGGCGGAGGTAGTTGGCGTTTGAGCTTGTCGCCAACCGGATTGGGAAGTTCGGCCAGCTCCGCCAAATTCAGGTAGCGTCCCGAAGGTAGAAGTTCCTCTTCCTCAATTTCGTAAGTGTCACACAAGTATTTAAGAAAATAAGGAGGCATATTTCGGTCGTATTGAAAACGGGTTACGGCTCCTATTTTTCGTTTACGCACTTTTTTGAGTATTTTCTCGGCAATGTCTTTCTGATCTTCGTCGTCTAACGAAAAATCGGCATCACGCGATATTTTTATGCTGTAGCAATCGATGATATCGTATCCCGGGAAGACGCTTTGCAGATTGGCTTTAATGATGTCTTCGATAAACATGATATAGTAGAACCCTTCGTGAGGCGGAAGCTCTACAAATCGAGGCAATCGCGTGTACGGAATTTTCATGATGGCATAGGTATAGCGGGCTTTTTGATTTTCCGATTTCTTTTTTCTCTTCCGCTGAAGGCTGATTACAAGATAAATGCGTCCATCCTGAATAAAGGAATGTATGCCGTTTTTCTGGATTATCATCGGTTGAAGATA
>DBPW01000008.1:8771-111459 GCA_002305015.1 Bacteroidales bacterium UBA1410 | reverse complement strand
AGTACCCGAAAGAACAGAATGGCATAACATTGTTTGTTGGAGAGGGTTAGCCCAAGTTGTGGAAAAATTTATAAGAAAAGGCACACAAGTGTATATCGAAGGAAAAATCCGTTCCCGTTCATATGACGACCAAAACGGTATTAAACGATATATTACGGAAATCTATGCTGATAATCTGGAAATTTTGAGTCGGAGAAATTCGCCGGCAGAAAATGTGAATAGCACACCAACAGATACTTCGTATGTCGACCATAGTGCTGATTTGGAAGAAAATTCAGAGGTAGATGATTTGCCATTTTAAATAAATCATCGTAAATTTGTAGGGAATGTTTTCGAGCTGTTTTTTTCAGCTAAATGGCTTTAAAACATTCTCTTTTGTTTCATTTAATTCATTCCACTTGGAGCCTGAACCTTCATCATCTATTATTCCGAATATGTTGGCCATACAGCCATCAGTAGGCGATTATTTTTTGTTTGCTCTTCTCCTTCTGCTTATTTTTGTGAATGCAATTATATCCGGTTCCGAGGCGGCTTTTTTTTCCTTAAAAAAAGACGAAAACAAAAATATACCACGCCCTTCCCACCCCAACAATTGCATCAATTCGTTATTGAACAAACCCGAAGAATTGCTCACNNTCCATACTTATTACTTATAATTCCCTGAACATAATTATTTTAGTTCTTACCCTCTATCTGTTGAATAAACTGCCCTATTTTGCTAACCCTGCTTTATGGAATTATGTAGGTGAAATGGCCATTGCCGCCGGTATAATTCTCCTATTTGTGGAGATCATGCCCAAACTTTATGCTTCATCGAACCCGAGAAAATTTTCTGAACGGTATGCATCTTTCATTCAAGCAGTAAATGACACGTTATGGCCTATTTCCCATTTACTTGCCAAGTCGAATATCTACAATAAATCGACAATTCAACGAAAGCACGAAATTTCGATGGACGAACTTTCCAAAGCGCTCGAAATCACATCGGATGAAACTACACACAAACAAGAAAAAGACATGCTAAAAGGCATCATCCGATTCAAAGATAAAACGGTAAACGATATTTTGGTTTCGCGTGCCGATTTGGTAGCAATCGACATAACAACACCTTTCAAAAAAGTTATCGATTTTATCATCGAAGCGGGATTTTCGCGAATTCCGGTTTATGAAGGAAATCCCGACTATATTAAAGGCATTTTATATGTAAAAGACCTGTTGCCCCATCTTAACAAACCGGAAGATTTTCATTGGCAATCGCTTATCAGACCCGCCTATTTTGTACCGGAAACCAAGCAGATTGATGATTTGTTGGAAGAGTTTCGCACCAATAAAAACCACATTGCGATTGTAGTAGACGAATACGGCGGTACCAGCGGTATTGTTACACTCGAAGATATACTGGAAGAAATTGTTGGAAATATCAGTGATGAATACGATGAAGATAAACCTTTCTATACCATAGCTCCCGATGGTTCATACATTTTTGACGGGAAAACGCCTTTAGAAGATTTCTTCAAAATCACAGGCATATCCCCAGCTGAATTCATAAATTATACAGAGGAAGCAGATACCCTTGCCGGCCTTCTCTTGGAAATCAAAGGAGATTTTCCTAAACGAAAAGAAACGATTGTTTTTAAGAATTACAAATTTCAAGTGGAAGAAATGAATAAACGGCGAATTCTTAAAATACGGTTCATCCCAATCCCAAAAAAGGAAAGTAAAGATGCTCATTAGAAATCAGCATATCGATGAGAATTGCATTCTGGGTATTTGGGAAATAACAGAATCAAAAGAAGAGCTATTGGCATTATATCCCAAAAACCTTCAGCAGAAAGCAGCAAAACATATTACAAAAATGAAATCCGAAAAACGAATCATCGAGTGGCTATCGGTAAGGCTCATGCTTTCTATTTTGCTGAACGAAGAAAAAATGGTCTATCACAAAAGTGACGGGAAACCCTATCTTATGGATAATTCGTATAATATAAGCATCTCTCATACGAATAAATACGCGGCAATACTCCTTCACAGGTTTAAAAAAATCGGCATCGATATTGAAGAAATATCGGAAAGGGTGCATAAAGTCGCTTCAAAATTTATTTCTGAAGACGAATTTATTGATGAATCTCAAAAATCGATTCACCGGCTACTCCATTGGTCGGCAAAAGAGACTCTATTCAAACTTATGGATGTCAATGAAATCGACTTTAAGCAACATCTCCATTTAGACAAATTCATTCCCGCTGAAAAAGGTATTATAACAGCATATGAGACCAAGACCAACGAAAAAAACCGATTCAACATTTTCTATGAAGTTTATCCGACATATGTTCTCACATGGAGTATACAATAAAAATACAACGAAAACCCGATATAAATGGAATCACAAAAACAATTTAATCTGCACAAACCTTTGAATTTAAGAATTATTGTTATACCTTTGCAACCTAAATTTTGAAATAAATTTTTTTGAACTAATAAAAAACAGTTAGCATGAACAATTACGAAACCGTTTTCATTTTAACTCCCGTTTTGTCTGATGCGCAGATGAAGGAAGCGGTTGAAAAATTCAAGAATCTCCTTACGGAATTAGGAGCTGAAATTATTAATGAAGAAGACTGGGGATTGCGCAAATTGGCATATCCCATACAAAAGAAAACAACCGGATTTTACCATTTTCTGGAGTTTAAAGCCGAACCGTCTGCGATAGAAAAACTAGAAGTAAATTTCCGTCGCGATGAACGTGTGATTCGCTTCTTGACGGTTAAACAAGACAAATTTGCCTTGGAATATGCCGAGAAAAGGAGAAGCAACAAACTACATAAGAAACAGGAAACCATAGCTGCTTCAAAAAAGGCAGCCCCTGTAATCGAAGAAGAAATTGAAATTGAAACCGAAGAACAAGAGGAGAATTAAAAAATGGCTAAACAATCGGAAATCAGATATTTAACTCCACTTGCTGTGGATGTAAAAAAGAAAAAATATTGCCGTTTCAAAAAAAACGGGATCAAATATATCGATTACAAAGATCCCGAATTCTTGAAAAAATTCTTAAATGAACAAGGCAAAATATTGCCACGCAGAATTACGGGCACATCACTCAAATTTCAGCGTCGAGTTGCACAAGCAGTAAAAAGAGCGCGTCACATTGCTTTGCTTCCGTACGTAACCGATTTAATGAAATAAAAAGGAGAAAATCAATTATGGAAGTAATATTAAAAGAAGATATACCCAATTTGGGCTATAAGGACGATATTGTGAATGTGAAAGATGGCTATGCGCGCAACTATCTTATTCCTCAAGGAAAAGCATATATTGCTACTGAATCGGCAAAAAAAATGCTGGCAGAAAATAAAAAACAGCGTGCTCACAAATTGGAGCAGCTTAAAGCAGAAGCTCAAGATATGGCCGATAAGATGCGCGATGTATCTCTGACGATTGGAGCAAAAACCAGTTCTACCGGAACAATTTTTGGTTCGGTTACCAATATTCAAATTGCCGATGCTCTTAAAGAAAAAGGTTTTGAAATTGACCGGAAAATTATCGTAATTAAAGGACCGGTAAAAGAAGTTGGTAACTACACCGCAATAGTGAAACTCCATAAAGAGATTACCGTTGAAATTCCTTTTGAGGTAATTTCGGAATAATCTTTTCACTTATACATAAAACCGCGAAACGATAATTCATAAAAAATCGAGTAGGAGGAAAATGAAATAGTTTTCCTCCTATTTTATTTTACATCCGATGATTCCCAACGTATCATGAGCTATGGTTAATTCTTCATTAGTAGGAATTACCAGAACCTTCACTTTTGAAGTGGGTTTACTAATCAATGCCTCTTGAGCACGAACCGAAGCATTTACTTCTTCATCGAGTTCCAGTCCTAAATATTCCATATTCTTGCAAACCTCGCTGCGGGTCGATGTCTGGTTTTCTCCTACTCCACCGGTGAATACCAATATATCCAGTCCTCCTAAAATGGCAGTATAAGAACCAATATATTTTTTTATACGATAGTTATACATCCGCATTGCCAGTTTAGCACGCTCATTTCCTTGTTCAATGGCCGCTTCTATTTCGCGCATATCCGAAGAAACACCGGAAATACCCAGCACTCCCGAAAACTTATTTAATAATCGGGAAACACCTTGCGAACTAAGATGCTCTTTATCCATTATATAAGTGATGGCACCCGGATCTACATCTCCTGATCGTGTACCCATAATAAGCCCTTCAACCGGAGTCATTCCCATACTTGTATCAATGGATTTTCCATTTTTAATAGCCGTCACCGACCCTCCGTTCCCAATATGCGCGGTAATGATGCGCTGTTCCTCATAAGGTACATTCAGGAAGTCGCACGCTCGTCTGGAAACATAGCGATGGCTAGTTCCATGAAATCCATAACGACGGATACCATATTTTTCATAAAGAGAATACGGCAATCCATACATATATGCATAATCGGGCATCGTTTGATGGAAAGCGGTATCAAAAACGGCCACCTGCGGGGTTTTCGGCATAAACTCTGCAATAGCATTTATCCCTTTTAAATTGGGTGGATTGTGTAAGGGAGCTAAATCGATGCATTCTTTTACCATCTCAATCACTTCATCGGTGATGAGCACACTTTTGTTGAATTTCTCTCCTCCATGAACAACCCGATGTCCAACGGCATCAATCTCTTCAAGCGATCGGATGCAGCCATATTTGTCACTTAAGAGCACACCCAAAATGTATTCAATTCCTATCCTGTGTTCCAGAATCTCACCTTCGAGCATGACTTTTTGTCCATTGGGCAAAGTCAGTTTAAGAAAAGAACCTTTTAACCCGATTTTTTCAATGCCACCTTGCGCCAGAACGGAATGATTTTCCATGTCAAAGAGTTTATACTTAATGGATGAGCTTCCGCAGTTTAAAACCAATATTTTCATTTTGCTATTTTTATCGTTATAAACGTTCAAAGAAATGTATCTATTCGAAAGAAAAAGAACTTTTTAAACAAATTCTTTATGCTGATTGATTTTTTGTCGAAAAAACAAGAAATGATCAAAGCCCTAAAAACCTTAGCTGTTAAAACAATATATTTTCGGCAATAGGCCTTTCCATTTCATCATAAATATAAAATCCTTTTCGTGTACGAACTCCTAGCTGATGAGAGCGATAAAGTTTCCACAAAATAGGATTGGGTTTATATTTTTTATCTCCATAATCGTTGAACATGGTTTCCATAAGAACAACCAATCGTTCTATCCCGATAATATCCGACAAGCGGAAAATCCCATAACGCTGTCCGTAAATAATAGTAAAGGTTTCTTCGATGCTTTTCATTGATGACACCCGTTCCAACAAAATCTCGCACGCTTCGTTGAGCATCGGAACCATCAGTCGGAGACTTACATTCCCATTATTCTCATTCACTCGATGAGGAATATAGCCAATTAATTTAGCAAAAATCTCCATTTTTTTGCATACTTCTTCAGAGGTATACATGCCGGTTACAATCTCCAAAATGCGCGCATCAGGATGCGAAACAGGAAAATACAGACTTACGCATCTTTCCTTGTGAATTAATTCGGCCGCCAATTCACTAATGATCACCGTAAATCCATTTGTTGCAATAATGGCATCAGGCTCGAGTACCTCTTCCAGTTTTTTAAAAATATTTTTCCTCAAAGGAATGCTGCGACGTCCGGTTTCTGAATAACGCGTGCATTCTATCACTAAATCGCAGCCCTTGAAATCATCATATACCAGTGTAGGAGTAATTCGATTCAAGATCGCTCTTTTTTCCGATTGAGTCAATCCCCAATTCTCGATACGAGTGTCCATATTCTTGCTGAGCTGACCCATTACGTATTCGATTCGTTCGTTAGATTCTTCCATAAAAACAACATCCATCCCTGCAGAAGCAGTAAGATTAATAATGTTTCGCCCTTCTTTTCCCGCACCAACTACCCCAATTTTCGAAAACAACGGTTTATTTTTACGTGGGGTAGTTATATGAAGTCCATATTTTTCAATGGAATCAATAATCAGTTCACTCATGTTATATTAAAATTTTTTTATATGATAATCAAGAGAGTATATTAGTTGTAAGAATCGTATCCTACGAGGCAGAATTTTTCAAGGCAATAGCCTGGTTAGCTGTAATGGCAACCATTTTATAAATGTCGTCTACTGAACAGCCGCGCGACAAATCGTTTACCGGTGCAGCCATTCCTTGCAAAATAGGCCCGATAGCTTCGGCATTGCCCAAGCGTTGAACCAGCTTATAACCAATATTACCCGCCTCCAGCGAGGGAAAAATCAACACATTGGCCTTACCTGCAACCGGGCTTCCCGGAGCTTTTCTCTCGGCAACCGAAGGAACCAAAGCTGCATCCACTTGAAGTTCGCCGTCTATTGCCAGTGAAGGCTCCAATTCTTTAGCCAAATGAGTAGCCTTCACCACTTTTTCAATCATTTCATGCTGAGCACTTCCCTTGGTAGAAAAACTCAACATCGCAATACGGGGTTTCGCGCTCAAAATACTGCGGACAGTTTGGGCCGAGGCGATGGCAATGGTCGCCAACTCTTCATAAGAAGGATTGGGTATAACAGCACAATCAGCGAAAAGCAGAACGCCATTTTCACCGTATTCATGCGTTTGAGTAAACATAAGAAATGCGCCGGATACTACACTCATCCCCGGTTGAGTTTTAATGATCTGCAATGCGGGACGTAACACATCGCCCGTAAAATTCAGCGCACCGGCTAGTTCTCCGTCGGCATCACCGTTTTTAATCATTAAACACGCCAAATACAATGGATCTTCCACCAATTTTGCAGCTTTTTCGGGTGTCATCCCTTTTTTTTGACGAAGCTGAAAAAGAAGATCCGCATAAGCTTCTTTTTGATTGTGGCTTTTAGGGTCGATAATAGTTGCGCTTTTAATCTGCTTAAGATTCATTTCCAAGGCTAAGGAGTGAATTTCTTTGGGATCACCAAGCAAAATAATATGAGCCACTCCATCACCTATCACCCGATCGGCTGCTTGAATAGTGCGTCTTTCGGTACCTTCGGGCAAAACAATGCGCTGTTTGTTAGCCTTTGCACGCGCAATAATGTTTTCCATCAAATTCATAATATATACTATACTTTTCTAATGACGATTCTTTCAAAATAGACAGATTTGCCGGTCTGAATTTCAGTTTACAAATACTTTGTTGCAAAAATACGAAAAAAAGACCAAACAAGATTACAAAATGCAAGTGAAAAGATTTGATTCTTATTCGTAACTTTGCAGTGAAAATCAAGCAAAAAATGGAAATTGCAGCATTGGTATCCGGAGGAGTAGATAGCTCGGTAGTTGTTTATCGCCTGAAAGAAATGGGTTACGATCCTACTCTTTTTTATATAAAAATCGGGATGGAAGATAAAGATGGATATATTGACTGTCCGTCGGAAGAAGACATTGAAATTGTTTCCTATATTGCAAAAAAGTACGGCTGTCGGTTCGAGATTGTATCGCTACAAGACGAATATTGGAATAGTGTTGTGCGCTACACGATTGAATCGGTAAAGCGAGGTTTGACACCAAATCCCGACATGATGTGCAATAAACTGATCAAGTTTGGTTGCTTCGATGAAAAATGGGGGCACCATTTCGATAAAATTGCAACCGGTCATTACGCCACCACCACAGAGATCGATGGTCTCACTTGGCTCTCAACGGCAAAAGATCGCGTAAAAGATCAGACCTATTTTTTGGGTCAAATCAACTACCTGCAGGTTTCACGGCTAATGTTTCCAATAGGAAACTTGCTGAAATCGGAAGTACGTGCTATTGCCGCTCAAGAAAAATTGCCATCGGCACAGCGAAAAGACAGTCAAGGCATTTGTTTCCTCGGCAAGATCAATTATAACGAATTTATCGAACGCTATTTAGGGAAAAAAGAGGGATTGATTGTGGAGCTCGAAACCGGGAACATCCTCGGCAAACATCAGGGATATTGGTTTCACACCATCGGACAGCGAAAAGGGCTCGGTTTAAGCGGAGGACCGTGGTTTGTAATCAAAAAAGACATCAATCGCAACATTATTTATGTGTCTAAAGGATACAACACCCAATATCAATATGGCAATGTGATCGATCTGCAAGGATTTTCATTTATTACAAAAGATATATGGGGCGATTTTGAAAATGAAAAAGAAATTATGTTCAAGATCCGCCATACCCCTGAATTTACCCCCGGAAAAATTTCAAAAATCGGAGACATCTATCGCATTCAATCCGAAAAACCCGTGCAGGGAATTGCAGCGGGACAGTTTGGCGTGGTGTACGATAAAGAATGCCGTCTGTGCCTGGGAAGTGGAATGATTATTTGAAGGACCGATTTGGCTTTGGTCTAATTTTTGCTTATAATTACCATGTGAATTTTATGAACCGAATGAAAGATCTTATTATAAACGAAGAAAAGAAACAAAAAGCCGTTTTGGTGGGACTTATCACACCCGAACAAAATGAAGAAAAAGTACACGATTATCTTGACGAATTGGCTTTTCTTGCGGAAACAGCAGGGATAGTTCCGGGGAAACGTTTTATTCAACGATTAGATATACCTAATTCGGTAACATTCGTAGGGGCAGGAAAGCTTCAAGAAATAAAAGAATATGTTGCCAATGAGAATAACCACATCGATACCATCATTTTCGATGATGAGCTTTCCCCACGACAAATACGAAATATCGAAAAAGAGCTCAAGATTCAGATTCTGGATAGAACCGGCCTTATCTTGGATATCTTTGCCATGCGGGCAAAAACGGCTCATGCCAAAGCACAAGTTGAACTAGCTCAATATCAATATTTATTACCCCGACTAACACGTATGTGGACTCACCTTGAACGTCAATATGGTGGGGGAGGGACCATTATGCGTGGTCCGGGCGAAACACAATTGGAAACCGACCGACGCATCATTCTCGATAAAATTTCTCACCTGAAGAAAGAATTGAAAAACATCGATATGCAGAAATCGGTACAACGCAAAAATCGTGGGAAATTGGTACGTGTTGCACTCGTGGGTTATACCAACGTAGGCAAATCCACCCTTATGAATCTGCTTAGCAAATCGGATGTCTTTGCGGAAGATAAACTTTTTGCCACATTGGATACAACCGTTCGAAAAGTAACCATCGAAAACCTACCTTTCCTTTTATCGGATACCGTTGGTTTTATCCGAAAATTACCTACCGACCTCATCGAATCGTTTAAATCTACCCTCGATGAAGTTCGCGAAGCCGATATCCTCATACATATGGTAGACATCTCACACCCCGCCTTTGAAGAACAAATGGAAGTAGTAGAGAAAACACTTTTTGATATCGATAACACAGAAAAACCCACCATTATTGTTTTCAACAAAATCGATGCTTTTACGCATGTTCCACAAAATTCTTACGACCTTATGCCCAAAAAAAGAGAAAATTATACGCTCGAAGAATTAAAACAAACATGGATGGGTAAATTAAAGGAAAATTGTGTTTTTATTTCTGCCAAAGAAAAAGAAAACATAGAGGAACTAAAATCGATTTTATACAAAAAAGTAAGGGAAATTCACATTACGCGATTTCCCTATAATGATTTTCTTTATCCTGATCTGCAAGAATAAGAGTAAAAAGGCTATCCCATCGTATGATTGGGTTTTTTGCATAATTCCTCATTCAACGCGATAACAGCTTCTTCATATTTATCGCGAGCGATAATAAATTGCATATTAACCTGTCTGAGCGACTGAGCAAAACTTTCGATATTAATTCCTCTTTCGTACAATGCTTTTGCGGCTTTATGTAAAAAACCCGGAATAGCAATGTTGCTGCCCATAGCGCAAACAATTGCCACAGGAACCGCCCTTACTTGATAAAAGGCATCCTTCAACGCCCTAACCAATTCACGTGACTTCTCATTATCCCAAACAACCATTGTAATTGAATTAGCATCGGTAGATTTCATAATGTAGCTCACGTTGTATTTAACGAAATATTCCATTATACGACCATCGAAACCAACTTCCCCCACCATCATGGGGTCGTGAACTTCAATGGCAACTACTTTTCGGGATCCGGAAACAATTTCCACCCGTGGTTCGGGCGAAACATAATCGCGCGAAATCAATGTTCCCGGATGTTCAGGATCAAAGGTATTTTTTATACGAATATTTATTCCGGCCAGTTCCAATGGTTTTGCGGCTTTGGGATGAATGGCTTCCATTCCTATATCGGCCAACTGATCCGCAATAATATAGTTGGTATGACCTACAGGAACACTATTCTCTACTCCCACAATTTGGGGGTCGGCACTCGACAGGTGAAATTCTTTGTGAATAACTGCTTCGTCGGCTTTTACTTCCACGGCAATTTTACTGAAGGTGACCTCGGAATAGCCACGATCAAAAGCACGCATAATGCCCTCCGTACCTTTGGTATATCCGGTAGCAACACAAATTACTTTACTAAAATCGATTCCGCAAAACTCTTTATGAATGCGTTCGTCAATCGTCAACGGTTCATTATCGTTAAAACCACATAGATCAATAAAACGTGCGTTTATGCCGTTGTTATTCAAAATATTTACCGTATTCCAACCGGAATGAGCTTCCCCAATCGATGCTAAAATTTCGCGTGCAGCCAAATAAATATCGGTTCTGTTTACATATCCCGATGCCAGTACTTTGCTGAGACTAAATAAAATGGTTTTTGCCTGATCCACCCGAAAACGAATGAAATCGCGAGCCTCCTTCAAATCAAGCCCGATATCGGCGAAACCGTCATTTATCAATAACAGCCGCTGACAAAATGCATCCAACGCACTGCTGTAGTCTTCGCCATTGAGAAACTTGTTGTAAATACCCGGCTCGCCTGTTTTTTTGTGTTCCAGCAACCAATTGGTAACATTGTTGTAAGCCGAAACTACAAAAATACGGTTGTACAGCTCATCGCCTTTGCGATTCCCTTTTATTATATTTTGCAGCACATCCTGAAATTGCGACATGGATGTTCCGCCTATTTTTTCCACTGTCAACATAGAACTTAATTATCCATTACAAATTAAACGTCATAAAAACCACAAAGATACAGTTTTTTTATTTTTTAGAATTCTTTTAATTCACGATATAATTTAAAAATGGGTAACCCCATCACATTAAAATACGAACCCTCAATTGTTTCCACCCCAACGTATCCGATCCATTCTTGCACACCGTAAGCTCCTGCTTTATCCAAAGGATTATATTTTTCAACATAATATTCGATTTCACCGTCTGTAAGGCTGCCGAAAGTCACCCGGGTTTTATCCGAAAAACTAATTTGCTTTTGTTTCGATGTTAAACAAACGCCGGTAATCACCAAATGCGTTTGACCCGAAAGTTCTCGCAACATGTTCTTGGCATCCTCCTTATCTAGGGGCTTCCCCAAAATTTTATCATTCAACAGCACTAGAGTATCGGCTGTAATCAGCAACGCATTTTCATCGAGAAAATCCACGTAAGCATCTGCTTTTTTTCGGGCAAGAAATTCGGCAACTTCTTCCTTTGGAAGATCGCCGGGATACGATTCATCGATATCGGGCAGCGTATGGATTTCATAATCCACATCGATACCCGAAAGCAATTCCTTCCGACGAGGCGAGTTGGAAGCAAGAATAATACGATAGTTTGTCAGTTTCATATGGCCTTACGTATCCTTATCAACTTTGTCAACAAATCTTCCAATTGATGCAGCGGCAACATGTTTGCTCCATCCGATTTAGCATTTTCAGGTTCGGGATGTGTTTCAATGAACAACCCATCCACACCCACCGCAATGGCCGCTTTTGCAATGGTTTCAATGAGATGAGGCAGGCCACCCGATACCCCTGATGAGCGGTTGGGTTGTTGCAAGCTGTGTGTAGCATCCATTACCACAGGAAAGCCTAAATTCTTCATTATAGGTATTCCCCTAAAATCAACGACCAAATCGCCATATCCAAACATGGTTCCTCTTTCCGTGAGAATAACACGGTTATTTCCACTATCTACCACTTTCTGTGCTGCAAACTGCATAGCCTCTGGCGATAAAAACTGTCCTTTTTTGATATTGACCACTTTCCCCGTCTTGGCTGCAGCAATCAGCAATTCGGTCTGTCGACACAAAAAGGCAGGAATCTGCAAGATATCCACATATTCAGCAGCCATTTGTGCCTCATGTGACTCGTGAATATCGGTAATAACAGGAATATGAAACGTTTCGCGCACGTTACGCAAAATTTTCAACGCTTTCTCATCGCCGATCCCCGTAAATGAATCCACCCTGGAACGATTGGCTTTCCTGTATGAACCCTTAAACACATACGGTATTGCCAGCTTATCGGCAATCGTTTTTATTTTTTCGGCAATCTGCATTGCCATTTCTTCGCCTTCAATCACGCAGGGGCCGGCCAAAAGAAAGAAATTATCGGATTTTAAATACGAAAGATCCATTTTTGTTTCTATTTAATTCGGACGAAAGATACGAAAAAACGCTTTGTTTTTGTACTTTTGCGCCAAAGTCTGTTGTTTTTTCTTGTTCATTATAACACAAAGTTAAAACTTTTGACACAATCAGATAATTGATTTTTATCATGATATTGGATATTTGTCTTTCACCTGCTCTTTATCCTTTTTATAAAAAAGAAAACGATACCGTAATCGTTGTCGACATTTTTCGTGCATCCACCACCATGTGTGCAACTTTTGCAAATGGAGCATCAGCCATCATTCCGGTAGCCGACATTGAAGAAGCCAAACGATACAAATCGCAAGGATATCCGGTGGGAGCCGAGCGCAATACCCGAAAGTGCGACTTTGCCGATTTCGGAAATTCACCTTTCGATTATTCCCGTGAAAAAGTCGAGGGAAAAGAAATAGTTTTTACTACAACCAATGGAACACACGCCATTAAACTGGCACGCGGATGCAAAACGCTGCTTATCGGTGCTTTCTCGAACATCGATGCACTGGCAAATAAATGCAGAGAAATCGGCAATCGGATAGTGGTAATATGTGCCGGATGGAACAACCGGGTGAATATCGAAGATACCCTTTTCGGAGGAGCTTTCGCTGAAAAACTTTCCGGCGAACATCCCATAAAATGGGATTCGGATGCCGTGAAAATAGCATGGCAACTATGGCAATTTGCCAAACACGATCCGTTGAACTATATAAAAGATTCGGAACACTATCAACGGCTCATCGACAACAAAGCCGAGGGTGATGCTTTTTTCTGCTTACAGCCAAACACCACCAATCTTGTTCCCTATTATGATCGTGTAGAGAAGAAACTAAAGATTTATTAATCATCCCAAAAGTCGGAATCATCAAAATCGAACGATTCGGTAAATTGCTCCAAATCGCGCCGCTCTTTTTTTGTGGGTCGCCCTGTACCTCGTTGTCTGTCTATAAATCCGCTGATTTTGTTAAGCTCCAAAATTTCGTATTGATCGGGAGGTGTAATGTTTTCCATATATTGCGGCACGAGTTTGGCTCCCATCCGCTTATCGGTTAAATCAAGCACCTTGAACGAAAATGTGACAGGTGGTTTACGTACCTGCACAATATCGCCTCGCCGGATTGTACGTGAAGGTTTCACCGTAACGTTCCCAACCATTACACGACCTTTTTTGCATGCTTCCGATGCAATGGAACGGGTTTTAAAAATCCGAACCGCCCATAACCATTTATCGATTCTTACCTCATCCATCGTTAAATCGAAAACAAAGATAGGCATTATTTATTATTATACAGATTCATGGCAATATCTATTCCGGAAAGACAAAAAGTGCGAATCGCTTCGCAAGCCGTTTCTATACGTTCGGGCAATAATTTCTTCTCTTCATCGGTAAAATCGCTCAACACATAATCAATTTGAGCCCCCCGCGGAAAGCCATTGCCAATTCCAAAACGAAGCCGGGCATATTGCTGCGTACCCAGCACTTCCTGTATGTGTTTTAAGCCGTTATGTCCTCCATCACTTCCTTTGGATTTCAATCGAATGGTACCAAACGGCAACGCCAAATCATCAACAATAATCAACAAATTATCAATAGGAATTTTCTCCTTTTGCAGCCAATAACGCACAGCATTTCCGCTTAAATTCATAAAAGTAGATGGCTTTAAAAGAAGAAGGGATTTATTTTTCAAACGCGTTTCGGCCACAAATCCATATCGCTTATCCTGAAAAAAAGTATTGGACGCCTTTGCAAAAGCGTCCAATACCATAAATCCTATATTGTGACGGGTGTTTTCATATTCGGGACCAATGTTCCCTAATCCCACTATCAAATATTTCATTGCACTGCATCCTTAAAAAGGCCTATTCGGCTTTCGTCGCAGCTTTTGCTGCACGTGTCAGTTGCACACGACAAACCACGGCATTTTTCGCATTCAGAAGTTCTATGCCTTCAAAGTCGAGTTCGCCGACCTGTATACTTTTACCCAATCCTAAATTCTCGACATTAACAACCAGCTCTTCCGGTAATTTGTCGGGTAGAGCTCTCACTTTGAGTTTTCGCATATCGAGAGACAACTTACCTCCGGCTTTAACCCCTTCTGCAAGTCCCTCCAGACGAACAGGAATCTCAATTTCTACAGGAACATTTTCAAATACATGCAAGAAATCGATATGAAGGATGCTATCTTTCACCGGATGAAACTGAATCTCCCTGAGTATAGCCTGCATTTTCTTTTCCCCCAAATCGAGATTTACCAAATAAATCTCAGAAGTATAAATTAAATTGCGGACATCGCTATTTTTTACGACAAAATTCACATTCTCCTCATTGTGCCCACCGTAAACTACACACGGAATAAGTTCTTCGCGACGATATGCCCGCGCAGCTTTTTTGCCGAAATCATCTCTGATTTCACCTTTTAAATCAAATGTTTTCATTTCTAATGTTTGTGTTACTCAAAATAAAGTTTGTTTTCCTCTTTATTCCCCATCACACGGGATTGTATAAAAAGTGGCGCAAAGGTAGTGATTCTCTTTTGATTCCGCAAATTATATTTTGTGCAATTTTTTGAGCTTCTTTATGAAATAATACAGATTACTTTCATCTTTTCCCTTTAGAATACCAAAAAAATACGTATTTTTGCAACGTGAAAAAAGTTCATTTCAACAATGATTAATCGAGATTTAATTCGCATCCGAATAGTACAGATTGTATATGCCTGGTATCAGAATTCGAATAACAGTCTGAAAAATGCAGAAAAAGAGCTCTTGTTTGGTTTTCAGAAGTCATACGATCTTTATTATTACCTACTTCTGTTAATGGTAAAACTTACCGATATGTATGAAAGCCGAATCGAAACCAAAAGAAATAAATTTTTGCCATCGGAAGAAGATTTACATCCGAATACTCATCTGATTGATAATAAATTTATTCGTCAGCTCAAAACCAACCATCAATTTATCCATTATCTTAACAATCGCCCAATGTCGTGGGAAGAAAATGAGAATTTTGTCAAAAACCTGCTCGAAAATATATTAGAATCGGAAACTTATAAAACTTATTCTGAGCTTGAAAATCCGACGTATGAGGATGACCGTGATTTTTGGCGGAAAACGTTCAAACAATTCATTTACAATAATGAAGAATTAGATGAAATTCTGGAAGATGAAAGCATTTATTGGAACGATGATGTGGAAATTGTACAAACCTTCGTATTAAAAACCATTAAACAATTTTCGGAAGATAATGGACCGGACCAACCCCTATTACCCATGTTTAAAGATGAAGAAGACAAACAATATGCCTTAAAATTGCTGGACGAAACCATCTTGAACGAAAAGAAATATCGAAGTTTAATCGAAAAACACATCGACAAATGGGATCTGGATCGCATTGCTTTCATGGATATGATCATCATGCAAGTAGCTGTTGCCGAGATATTCTCATTCGAGTCTATCCCAACCCGAGTAACACTAAACGAATATATTGAGATTGCAAAAGCATACAGTACGCCCAAAAGTGGAAGTTTTGTAAACGGAATTTTGGATGCTATAGTAAATGAAATAAAAAAAGACAACCTGATTTTCAAACATTAATATAAACCATTAAAATTTTTATTCGTATGAATAGTTTATTACAAGCCGCTCCGGCTGCAAACGGCGGAGGGGGGATGGGGATGACCCTGATTATGATGATAGCCATCATCGCCGTTTTTTATTTTTTCATGATTCGCCCGCAACAGAAAAAACAAAAAGATCTCCAAAAAACACGCGAAGCATTAAAACCGGGAGATAAAGTGGTTACTGCAGGAGGAATTCACGGACGCATTAAAGAAGTAGGTGATACTTATTTTTTGATAGAGGTTGCCGATGGTGTTAAAATAAAAGTTGAAAAAGGATCGGTATACGCCAACCCTTCGGATGTGAATGCCAATTGATTGTTTTTATCCTAACCCGATATGGATTTTAAAACAGCCATCGATAATTGGAAACAAAAAATGCGAACATTTTTTTCTACATTCCCGTGGAAAAATTTGTTCACATTTTTGTTTTTTTTGGTGCTTTCATTTATCTTTTGGCTGATGCTCTTTTCACAGCGCCATGTCGAGGGCACCTATCGTATTCCTCTTAAATATACGCATATACCGGAAGACATTGTTTTCAATAATCCGTTACCGGCATATATCGAAATCAGGGTTGCCGACAATGGCTACCAAATCTTCAAATACGACCTGTCGAAAAAAGATTCCTTAGAAATCAATGTAAGCGAATTTAAAGAAAACGATGTAGATGCCATTCAAGGCAATCAACTTATTCAGCTCATTCGTAATGAATTAGCTCCTACTACGCAGCTATTGAGTTATTCTCCGGCCATAATTTCACTCGGTGCATCAAAACTCGAAAGCAAAAAATTACCTGTGGTTTTCGATGGAGAAATTACTACTGCCGGCGGCAACTTAGTTATCGACAGCATCACTTTTATTCCTGAAACCGTAACCGCCTATGCATCAAAAAAACAATTGGCACAATTAAATAAGGCTGTAACCGAATATACAGTTTTCGAAAATCTGAAAGCTACTTCTCAATTTAAAGTTAAAATTAAAGAAGTCGAAGGAGTTAAATTTGTTCCTAAAGAAATCGATATTGTAATCCTTATCAAGGAATATACCGAGAAAAATTTCGAAATCCCCATTACCTGTTCCAACCTGCCTAAAAACCTCGACATCAAATTCTTCCCTTCGCATGTTAATGTTATTTTCTCGGTAACATTAGAAGAATACAAAAAAATTGCCCCTGAAGATTTTGAAATAAATCTTGACTATAATGAGCTCAAATCTAATCAAGAGGGAAAAATCGAAGTAAAACTCACAAAAAGCCCCGATTCGATTCTGAACCCCCGTTTATCTCCACCGATAGTGGAATTTCTTTTCGAAAAAAAAGAATAACACTTTGCAATCATGATAAAAATCGGAGTTACGGGAAACATCGGCAGCGGCAAATCGGTAGTGTGCGAATTGCTTAAAATTCATGGGATTCCGGTTTACAATGCCGACAAAGAAGCTAAAAGATTAAACGATTTTTCTCCGGTAATTCGCGAAAAACTCATCCACCATTTCGGAAAAGAAATTTATATTGAAGATAAACTCGATAAAAACAAGTTTGCCCAACTCATTTTTAATAACCCCGAAAAACTCTCTTTGGCCAATTCGATCATCCACCCTGAAGTAGCAAAAGACTTTGCAGCATGGGTGAAATCGAAAAGCAATTACCCGATAGTTGCCTTGGAGGCTGCCATACTTTTCGAAGGAAATTTTCATCACTATGTCGATAAAACCATTACGGTTTTCGCTCCGCTTGAACTCAGAATCGCTCGTGCTTCGCAACGAGATAACGTTCCGATAGAAAAAATCCACGAACGTGAGAAAAATCAAATTCCCGATGAAGAAAAAATAAAAAGGGCAGATTTCGTTATTTATAACGATGAAAAACATGCATTGATCCCACAAGTATCGCATTTGCTGAATCAACTCAATCAAAACGAGAAATAATCATGCCGATGTTATGATTGTTAATCACTCTTGGGTGGTATAATATCAATTCTCTGCCGGTTGTGTTTATTTTACGAGCCCTTATATTCTCGGTCACTGTTAGCCAAATGAGAAGAGGCAAATAATATAAATTTATTTTTATTTTTAGATTTAAGATGTAACTTTGCATTCGTATTATTCGAAATAACCCTTATAATTATATGGAAAATATGGAAGAAATAATTGGAATGAATGCCGGCAAAGTATGGACTCAACTTGATATAGCCGGACGCCAAAACGTAAAAGACTTAAAAAAAGCGACAAAACTAAGAGAAAAAGACTTGTATGCCGCTTTAGGTTGGCTGGCAAGAGAAGGCAAATTGCGCTTCGAAGAAGAAGAAAACGGAAAAGAGTTATTTGTTAGTCTTAAATAAACCTTTCCGGCAATAAAAAATTTCCCTATCTCCTTTTAAAAAGATCGGTTTTTTAGCATCACATTGTGATTTAACCCGAAAATTTTTTAAAAGCTGCCATTAATGACAGCTTTCTTTTATTTTATTATCTTTACCGAAAATTTAATCCCGTTTTATGAAAAAGTTTTTCCCGATTTTCATCCTGTTTTTCGGCATATTGCATACTCACGCCCTGTCGTGTACTACTGCCGTAATATCGGGTAAACATACCGCCGATGGAAGAAGCATAATTTGGAAACTGCGCGATTCGGACGAACCCAAAAACAGTATGCGCTACTTTGCCGATGGAATATACCCCTATATCGGATTGGTAAATTCAGCCGACATAAAAGGAGAAAACGTGTGGGCAGGAGCCAACAGCGCAGGATTTGCCATTATGAACAGCGCTTCCTATAACGTAAACATTGGAGACACCACGCCATTGAAAGACAAAGAAGGCATCTTTATGAAACTTGCTTTACAAACCTGCGCTTCGTTGGAAGATTTTGAACAATTGCTTGAATCATACCCCAAACCGCGTGGAATAGCAGCAAATTTCGGCGTAATGGATGCCAAAGGCGGCATTGCTTTTTACGAAGTAGATCATTGGAAATGGACAAAATTCGATGCAACCAATCCTCAATTTGCCCCACAGGGTTACATCATCCGCACAAACTATTCCGAAACCGGTATAAATGAAGAAAAACGGGGTTCGATCCGTCGCCAAACCGCAGAAAAAATTTTTGCCGAAGCTGCAAAAAAGAATAAACTCAGCTATCGAACAGTTATACAGGAGTTTTCGCGATGCTTCTATCACCCGGTTTTTGAAATCGATTATCGGCAAAAATACGAAACAAGTCGGCCCGAAACCCAATTTGTTGTATCAGACGATTTCATAACGCGCAACAGCTCGGTTTCTGCACTTGTTATTCAGAGCGTCAAACCGGAAGAATTTCCCGATATGACTACCATTTGGACACTTATTGGATACCCCGCAACAACCGTAGCTATGCCTTTATGGCTTCACGGAAACGAAAACATACCACAAATTCTCAGGTATGACGCACAAATTAAAAACAGCCTATTGAACGAATATGCGTTGGAATGGAAAAAAACATGCTATCCCCTCGACATTCCCGAAGGATATCATTACCTGAAAATGACACAATTGGTCAATCCCGACAAAACGGGATACATCCAACGGATTGAACCCTTGGAAAAGGAGCTTTTTAAACTGACAGACGAAAAACTAGCCATATGGAGAAAAAAACCGCCCTTAGCATCGGAAATCGAAAAGTATTACGAATTTCTAAATAGGAAAGTATCCGATTTTTACGTTAAATAATAAAAGAAAAAATGACAGACAAACAATTATACTCATCTATAGCGAAACTTTTGCCAAAAAGTCGAATTTTCACCGATGAAACTTCGCGACTGGTGAAAGGCACCGATGCCGGGTTATACAGACTAATTCCAAGAATAGCAATAAAAGTCGATTCGGAAGATGAAGTGATCCAATTGTTGACATTATGCAATACGAATAAAGTACCCCTAACATTCAAAGCAGCCGGAACGAGTCTGAGCGGACAAACCATTTCAGATTCTATTCTCATGGAAATCGGTCAAGGATTCGAGTTCTCAAGCATTGCCGATAAAGGCTCTACCGCCACTTTAGGATGCGGACTCACCGGTACGGCAGCAAATCGGATGTTGATGCGTTACAAACGCAAATTGGGACCTAAACCCGCGTCCATTGATTCGGCAAAAATAGGCGGAATTATCGGCAATAACTCCAGTGGAATGAGCTACGGAATCAAATACAATTGTTACCATACGATAAAATCCATGCGGATTATTTTTGCCGATGGTTCCCTTCTCGATACAGGAGACAAAGAAAGCTGTCGAGAGTTCACCGCTTCTCACCGTGAACTGATTTCCGAAATAGAAGAAATACACCGTCAAGCCATTCAAAACGAAAAAATAAGAGACAAAATATCCCAGAAATTTCAACTGAAAAATACGTGTGGTTACGGAGTGAACTCATTAATCGATTTTGATGATCCTATCCAAATCATTGAGCACCTGATGATTGGTTCGGAAGGGACGCTTGGATTTGTTTCGCAAGCCACATTCGCAACCGTTCACGATGCACCGCTCAAAGCTGCGGCCATGATCTACTTTCCCAATCTCCGAGATGTATGCGAAGCGATTATTCCTTTGCGTAACTGTGCTGTAAGTGCGGCAGAATTAATGGACAGAAATGCACTTCGCGCGGTGGAAGATCAGGAAGGTATGCCGCCGGAACTGAAATCTCTGCCGACAGATGCCGCTGCACTTCTTATCGATTCCTCGGCAGACGATGAAGAAACACTTCAACGTCAAATGCAAGAAATCGGAACTGCCCTGTCTCAGATTAAAACACTATTACCCATAAAATTTACAACCGATGCCCATAGGTACAACACCTATTGGAACGTCCGAAACGGGCTGTTTACATCGGCCGCTGCCGGCCGCCCCAAAAACACGGCATCCATTATCGAAGACATTGCTTTCGAAGCCGAAGTCCTCGGCGAAGCACTCACCGATGTGCGCAATTTGCTTGTTCAATCGGGCTATGCCGATGCGGTAATGTGGGGACATTTACTGGATGGGAATGTACATTTTACCGTATTTCCCGACATCAACTCGCAAGACGGCGTACAAAAATATGCACAGTTCATGCACAAGTTGACCGATTTGGTAGCTACAAAACATCACGGAAGCCTCAAAGCCGAACATGGGACGGGAAGAAACATGGCTCCTTTTGTTGAAAAGGAATGGGGAACAGAAATCTATGCATTGATGAAGCGCATTAAAAAAGCGTTCGACCCGAATCTCATCCTAAATCCCGGTGTCATTATAAATGATGATAAGGAAGTTTTTATCAAAAATCTCAAAAATATTCCTACAGCTAATCCCCTTATCGATAAATGCATTGAATGCGGATTCTGTGAAATTCAATGCCCTTCGAAAAACCTTACCTTCACTCCGCGGCAACGCATCGTAGCCTATCGCTATTTGTCGGAAACCGTCCAGACAAGAAAATCGAATAATAAAACCGTCGGCGAACCGGCAAAAAAGATATCGTATCCCTTAGACGAAACCTGTGCAACCGACGGACTTTGCAGCCTTACATGTCCTGTAGGTATCAACACGGGAAATCTCATAAAAGAGCTTCGTTGGCAGCACAATGGCAGGTTTTCCAATGCCATAGCTGCGTGGGTTGCCAATCACATGGATGGTGTCACCTCTTTCTTGCGCAGCCTGATGAAAATGCCCCATGCCATTGCAAAAATCATCGGATACAACCCCATGGAAAGTTTCACCCGAGGACTTTACAAAGTAGGCGACGGCATTTTCCCTTTATGGACACGCTATGTACCGACAGGAAGTAAGAAGATCGAAAGGAACATTTTCCCTGCCGCTTCTGCCGAATCGCCGATGGTGGTTTACTTTCCGTCGTGTATCACACGTTCGATGGGGGGACCCGCATATGGCTATGATGATCGTCAAGATGTGCCCTCAAAAATGGTTTCGCTACTGAAAAAAGCCAATTACACTGTTATTATTCCCGAAGGGAAAGACCGTCTGTGTTGCGGCATGGCTTTTAGCAGCAAGGGGTTCAAAAAACAAGCTCAAAAAAAGGAAAACGAACTCAACGAAGCTTTACTTAAAGCCAGCCGCAACGGTCAATTACCCATTGTGTGCGACATGAGCCCGTGTCTGCTGCATATGCGTGAAACGCTCGACTCCCGACTAAAGCTTTATGATCAAGTGGAATTCATTCATGATTTTCTATTGGAAAGACTTCGATTCAACAAACTGCCGCTATCGATAGCCGTGCATGTTACATGCAGCTCCACAAAGATGCAACTGGAAGAAAAAATGTTGAAAGTAGCATCGCTATGTGCCGAAAAAGTTATCATCCCCGAAGGCATTACGTGTTGTGGATGGGCGGGCGATCGCGGATTTTTTTATCCCGAACTCAACCATTCGGCATTAGCACCCTTAAAACAGCGCATTGGCGATGCAAAAGAAGGCTATTCCAACAGTCGTACATGCGAAATCGGGTTATCTGTCAATAGCGGCATTACCTATAAATCACTGGTATATTTAGTCGATAAATCTACCGAACCTCTTTCATAAAGGAAGACCGCTACAAAAATTTTTACTACTTTTGCACTTCAAAACAGCTGCTTAAAGGTTATGAATATCGAAAAAAAACTTCAAGAGCATATTATCGAAGCAATAAAAGAATTATACAAAGCCGATGTAGACCCTTCTGTGATCACTCTTCAAAAAACAAAGAAAGAGTTTAAAGGGCATTATACGCTGGTAACTTTCCCGTTGTTGAAAATATCGAAAAAAAATCCCGAACAGACTGCACGAGAAATCGGCAGCTATTTATCCGACAAATTGCCTTTTATCAGCGAATTTAATGTCATCAAAGGGTTCTTAAACATGTGCGTTTCTTCTCAAATATGGATAGAAGAGCTTGAAGAAATCGACAATAACCCGGATTTCGGATTCACGCCTGTAACGGACAGGTCTCCGCTTTACATGGTTGAATATTCTTCACCCAACACCAATAAACCTCTGCATTTGGGTCATGTACGCAACAACCTTCTGGGACATTCACTGAGCGAAATATTGAAAGCCAATGGCATCAAGGTAGTCAAGACTACACTGGTAAACGATCGGGGTATCCATATCTGTAAATCGATGGTGGCATGGAAAAAATGGGGAAACGGAGAAACCCCCCAATCATCGGGCAAAAAAGGCGATCATCTGGTGGGAGATTATTACGTACTCTTCGAGAAAAACTACAAAGCCGAAGTTGAAGAACTCATGAAACAAGGCTTGTCGAAAGAAGAAGCCGAAAAAAAATCGCCCCTTATGCAGGAAGCACGCGAAATGCTGCGTCTGTGGGAAGCCGGCGATCCCGAAGTGATAAGCTTATGGAAAATGATGAACGAATGGGTATATGCCGGTTTTGACGAAACCTACCAACGATTGGGCATCACATTCGACAAAATCTACTACGAATCGCAAACCTACCTGGTAGGTAAAGAAATGGTATTGCGTGGCTTAAAAGAAGGCCTTTTCTACCAAAAAGAAGACGGATCGGTATGGGTTGATCTCACCTCATATGGGCTCGATCACAAATTGTTGCTCCGTGCCGACGGGACATCGGTATACATGACGCAAGATATTGGCACAGCCAAACTCCGTTTCGACGATTATCCCATCGATAAAATGATTTATGTGGTGGGTAACGAACAGAACTATCATTTTCAAGTACTTGCCATCCTGCTCGATATGCTCGGTTTCAAATTCGGTAAAGGATTGGTGCATTTTTCCTATGGGATGGTAGAACTGCCCGAAGGGAAAATGAAATCGCGTGAAGGTACAGTGGTAGATGCCGATGATCTGATTGACGAAATGATCGACACCGCTCGCGAAATATCGCAAGAACTCGGCAAACTCGATGAATGCACGCCGGAAGAAACGGAACAAATCGTAACCATGATCGGCATGGGAGCGCTGAAATATTTTATTCTGAAAGTTGACCCCAAAAAGAACATGACTTTCAATCCCAAAGAATCCATCGACTTTGATGGCAATACCGGACCTTTTATCCAATATACCCATGCACGCATCAAATCGGTTTTGCGGAAAGCATCGGAACAAGGTATTGAATTTCCCGAAAAATTGGACCCATCGGCCGCGCTTTCCGAAAAGGAAGAAGGATTAGTGCAATTACTTGCTAATTTTGCCGATATTGTGAAACAAGCGGGAGAGGAATATAATATCTCGCTTATTGCAAACTATGTGTACGATCTGGCAAAAGAATACAACCAATTTTACCACGATTTCCCCATTCTGAGAGAAGAAAATCCTGCACTTCGCGATTTTCGCCTTATGCTTTCTAAGAACATTGCCGCCATCATACAAAGAAGCATGTCACTGCTGGGAATCGATGTGCCGGAACGTATGTAAGCGATCTTGGGTTAACAAAATAAACATCGGCCATCTTTTAATAAAGTGGCCGATGTTTTCCTGAAAAATGCTATGAACAACATATTCTCCGCCTCTTTAGCGGGAATTTCTTTCTACAATTTCTCACCGGTTTGGTGTATCCCATATTTTTGTTTGAGTGCAGGTTACTTTATCGGCCAAGTTTCCTACCTGAAATTTAAAGTCGCCTGCTTCCAATGTCCATTTTCCTTTAGGATTTACAAAAGCCAAATCATCAGCCGCTATTTTCAATGTTACCGTTTTCTGTTCTCCGGGTTGAAGATTGATTTTTCGGAATGCTCTTAGACGACGCACATCGGGAGTAATCGATGAAACCAAATCGCTTGTGAAAAGCATCACCGATTCTTTACCGGCCATCTCACCGATATTTTTCACGTCAACCGTAACTGAAATGGTATCTCCGGGACCAAAACTTTTCTTGTCGATGGTGAGGTTTGCATACTCAAACGTTGTGTAACTCAAGCCAAATCCGAAGGGATATTGAACTGCAGTTTCTGCACCGTAATCATACACCCCTTCCATTTTTTGACCGATATTCTGACAGGGTTTGTGATCATAAGTAATCAGTCCTTGTTCAAATTTCGGATACGTGTATGGGAGTTTGCCACTCGGATTAACATCACCTGCAAGGATATCGGCCAACGCATCTGCCCCATAATTACCGGGCAAATAGAGCTGCACAATGGCCTTCGAACCCGGTTCAATTTCACGGATAATGCGTGGGCGACCTTCATTCAGCACTAAAACTATGGGTTTCCCCGTCTTCTGTAAAGCCAACGCTAGTTGAATCTGATTTTCAGAGAGTGACAATTCATCCAGATTGCCTGGTGTTTCGCAATACGAATTTTCCCCAACACAAAGCACAATGTAATCTACTCCAGAAGCAGCAGCCACTGCTTTCTGTATTTCGGGCGCATTCTCTTCAAAATACTGTCCATCCATTTTATACGTCACTCCCGGCTCATATTTCACGTTTGTTTCCCCGAATTTTTTCTGCAAAGCTTCAAAAATAGTATTGTATTGCTGAGCAAATTCTTCCACTTTTTCGCCCTGCCACGAGTAACTCCATCCACCATTCAGCGTGCGCATCGAATTGGCATTGGGTCCTGTAACCAGGAGACGCGCTCCTTTTTTTAGCGGCAAGATATTGTCCTCATTCTTCAGCAACGTAATTGATTCGTCGGCCGCAGCTTTTGCCACTGCTTCATGTTGAGGACTTCCAAAATCGGGGTATTCCGATCGCGACCATGAAGGACGATCGAACAATCCGAGACGGAACTTCAATCGCAATACCCTGCGTACAGCATCGTCAATTCTTTTCTGTGAAACCTCTCCCTCTTTAACCAGTTGTACCAACTCTTCGCAAAATCGCAAATTATAAGGTTCCATTACCATATCGATTCCTGAATTAATGGCAATACGAATAGCGTCTCTATAATCCTTGGCAATATGATCACGTGAAAGCAGATTTTGCACATCAGCCCAATCCGTTACGATTACCCCATCGAAATTTAAATCCTCTTTTAACCATTCGGTAAGCAACCTATAATTAGCATGTCCGTTCACATTGTTGACAATTCCCGAATTAACCATTATGGATAAAGCACCGGCTTCTACAGCGGCACGGAACGGTTCAAAATGTTTCTCGCGGAGATCGCTTTCGGTAATCACCGCAGGTGTCCGATCTTTTCCCGAATAAGGAACCCCATAACCCATATAATGTTTCAACGAAACAGCCACATGATTAGGATCGATATGATTGCTATTGTCCCCTTGATATCCGCGAACAGAAGCCAATCCCATTATCTTGGCAAGGTAAGGATCCTCCCCAAAAGTTTCCCACTGACGTGGCCAACGCGGATCTCGTCCCAAATCGAGGATAGGCGAAAAATTCCACGGAATATTGCTAGCTCTTGTTTCGTAAGCCGCTATACGCGAACCCTCCTCCATCAATTCCGGATTAAACGTAGCGGCCATTCCTATTTGTTGAGGAAAAAAAGTTGCCCCTGCTGTATAGGTGACCCCATGAATGGCATCAATCCCGTAAATCACTGGAATTCCTGTTTCTTGTAGAGCTTTTTCCTGAATAATTTTGATAGTATTTTCCCAAACTTCGGTAGTTCTTGCCCTGTTGTTGCTCGTATTTAAAATAGACCCTACCTTATATTTACCGAAAACCGTATCCAACATGGCCGGATCGAGTTCAAAAGGTTCATCGCTGGCGTAAACACCTCCGCCTTTACCCAAGACATCAACGGTGAACTGAGCCATTTGTCCCACTTTTTCTTCCATAGACATTTTAGAGATCAACTCGTTGATTTTCTGTTCAACTTGCTGATCCGCAGTTTTTTTCTGCTCACACCCTACTATCGTAAGTGCAAGCAAGATGAAAAATACAATTTTTTTCTGTTTCATTAGCTTATTTATTTTTAATAATTAGTTTTTTACGGCTTCATACCCAATGCTTTTATGTATCCCTCGTTTTTTGAACAACAAACAAATTTACTGTTTTCAATTAATTCATCCAATGCCTTTCGCACTGTATCTTGATTAGGCCTATTCTCACGTATTTTGGTAAAACTACTTCGATCCTTTTTGGTATACTCCACAATCACATTCCAATTTTCAGGCTCTTTAAGAGCAACCATACAACTGCTTTTAGCCATCTTTTTATACGGCCAGAAATGCCATCCCATCCGGTTTCTTTCGAGCAAACGCCGGAATCCTTCAATCCATTCATCCGTATTTTCTCCCGTTTCGCCCATATATATCGGCAAATTCGTTTTTTCTCTGAAATCAAGAAAGTGCTGAATTGAAGCTTGAGTGGTATCTGTCCAATACGTATGACATTCGTACATCATTTTATCATCAAATTTCGGATTGTGGAAAACCGAAAAATTGGTATTCCATTGCGAACCACCCCAGATGACAATATGATTTCTGTCAACTTCTCTAATCGCTTCGGTAGCCTTCATGTAAAGGGGTTCAAGATAATTATTTAGCTCATCTTTGTTATCAAAAAAATGAGCAATGGGTTCATTCAGCAAATCATAACCAAGAACCGTAGGCTCACCGGCATAATGTTCAGCAATTCGTTTCCAGATAGAACAAAAAAGCTCTTGCCTTTCGGGGCTTTCAAATAACCACGGGTAACCGTAGCTGTCATCGATATTGTCTCCGGTTTGACCTCCAGGAGCAGCATGCATATCAAGCACGACATACAACCCTTCTTCTTTACACCATCGAATAACGTTATCGAGCAGTTCGAATCCGCGATTGGGATTATTGTTTCCCATAAAATCTTCATAGGTAAACAATTTGTAATGAAAAGGGATACGAATGGAATTCATGCCGGTTTGACGGATATAACGAATATCGTCTTGGGTAATATAGTTTTCCTGAAACTTCCTCCAGAATTGGTTGACAAAATCCGGCCCTACCATTTCTTTTAAAGCCTGATCGATAAGTCGGTAAGAATTTACATCTTGAAACAGAAACATGTATCCTTCAGGATTTAACCAATTCCCAAGATTGATCCCCTTCATTAAAAATACTTCCCCTTCGGGAGTAACTAAATTTTGTCCTTTTACAGAAATGAAACCGTTTTTTTGGCGACTTCCGTTTTGCGAAAACAAGGAAAAGATGACTGTTCCTGAAAGCAAAACGATAAGAAATATTTTTCTTGTTCTCCTCATATACTATTCATTTTTATTTCTGATAAACCCGAACATAATCAATCTCGTAGGTTGCCGGAAGAACGGTTTCGTCTACGCCTTGTGCACCACCCCAGTTGCCTCCCCATGCAAGATTAAGTTTTAAATAGAACGGTTTGTCGAAAGGCCATGTATTAATATCGCCTTTACCATCGTTGAGAAAGGTAAAATACTTTTCCCCATCAACAAAAGCCGTGATTTTCTGTGCAGTCCATTCCAGTGCGTAAACATGAAACTCGGTCTCCGCATTTTGAATTCTTTTGGAAGCCGTCCTCTGTGTTTCGATGGAGTGATTGTAAGCCATAGTGTGTACAGATGCATGTACCACATTCGGATCGTATCCTACATATTCCATAATATCGATTTCACCGTCGAGCGGCCAATTTTTGAAATCTTTCGCCAACATCCAAAAAGCCGGCCATGTACCTCTTCCGGTCGGCATTCGCAGTCGGGCTTCAAAATAGCCGTATTGCCAACTTTTCACGGTATTCATGCGAATGGAAATTACCTCCGTTCCTCTTTTTTTGGCAATAATTTTCAACGTTCCGTCAGTAACTACGGCACAAGTATCCGTACCAATAAAACGATCGATATAATTTTGAAGCTCGTTATTCCCCCATCCGTGAGCCCCGGTTTCAAACCACCAGTTGGTGGTACTCGGCATCGCCGGCTTTCCCTCCTTTTCTCGCGAATCGTTAAATTCATCGCTCCACACCAAATTATACCCTTCAGGGACATAATTCTCCTCTTGTCCTTTTTGTTGGGTTATAGTAACCTTTTTAGTAAAAGCTTCGCCGGCAATAAAAGTAAGTTCTGCAGACCGTGGAGTTTCGAAAGGATTTTTTGAAACGGTAATCTGTAAACTCGTCTGTCCCGGATACCCTTTCGTTACAGAAAGCATACACCAAGGCTGACTGGAAGTAACCGTCCAATCGGCATTTGACGTTACAATTACACTTTTTGTTTCTCCGGCACCGGAAAATTCCCCGGGTTCAGGATTAAGCGTAATTTCTATCTGTTTTCCCGGCTCGGGTGGTTCGGGCGTTGGGTCATCTCCGTCTGAACATGCACCCAACATAAAAAAAGCAATAAGAAATATATTGACCATTTTCTTCATTATCTCAAACTAGTAAAAATAGGGCTGCCGCTATTCACGGCAGCCTTATTAATCATTTTTTTTATTCTGAAAAATCAAAATCATCAAAGAAGAATATACCGGGACCGGCATGACCTTCTCCGCCAAATTGAATCACAATTTTATCATAATCCTGTCGATCACTTACACTGCTGAAATCAAATTCAAGTTCCAACCACCTATCCATCGTAAGGTCTCTTTTTATGATCTCTGTTTGCGTTTTCCATGCATTATCCCCCATATCGCTGTTTTGCAATTTAACAGCTAACTGTGGACGCAATCTCTTTTCGGTAATCCAATCCCCCGCTACGGTATTTTCCGTTTCATAATCGTTATAAGAAGGAATATACACTTTCACACGAATTTTATTCTGCGTGGTCAAATCAAATTTATAATCGGGTGCAGTAAAAGATAAATTGCTATAGAAAGCAGCCGTTTTTTGATAACGATACACTTTATTTGAGGTATTAATGGAAACAGGAGCCGGATTGTCGACAATGCCGCTTAATGGCCCCATATCCTGAGTTACAAAATTAACAGTCAGCTTACCCGATTCAAAATCTTCAGCCAAAGGGACTGTCTTGGGTACTTTTACAACTGGTGGTGCAGCAACATTCAGCTCTTCCAGACAATAGACAAAAATCCAATCTTGTCCTTCTACCTGATTATCGGCCCGCAAAGCCATGACCTTATCCGTTTGATAAATTATTTCGTAATTCTGCGTCCCACAATAATAACCCATAAAGGCATTTCCCGACAGAGTCAACACAGGATATTGTCCGCTTTCATCAATAGAAAAGGTGTAAGAGCCTCCTTCATAAGGGAAAAAAACATCATCGCCACTTGAGCCTGTCACAGTAAATCCTCCTATGGTAGCAGCTGAAGCCTTTCGTCCATATCCTTCACCTGCAGTTTCAATTATCAAGCGAACACCATCCTGAATAAAGGTAAACTTGAAATCGTACATTTTCCACATGCTTTTTTCATTAGGCCCTGCTCCCCAAAAGCCCTGCGAATAACTATTGTGTTTTCCCAACCCAATGTGACCTTTAATATCAAACCCGGTCGCTTGTGCAACTTCTTTCGTGAAATTGTTGTATTGATCAAAAACCCATGTTTTCCCATCTGGATCATCGATTCCTCCGGTCAAATTAACATAAGCCGGTGTACTTATCAATCCAAAATCATTCTCAGTTATATGGATTACTTCGCTATGCGAAGCGGAAGAACCATCTGCTGCATACAAGGTAAGCGTAACCGTATAATCTCCTTTCATCGGATAAGAACCTGTTGCTTTATTTCCCCTTGCCGTAGAACCGTTTCCCAAATCCCACACAGCAGTAACCGGAGAATTTACCTTCGAAGTATTTGTGAAAATAATCACATTATTGCTAGCGGGGGAAGGTGCTTGAGAAAAAGATACAATATCGGGGGTAACTGTACCCAATTCACCCAATGAATATTTATCATCTTCTTGAGGACTGCATGCTGCAAACATAATGGCTGACAGCAGCACCCAAAATCCTTGTTTAAATATGTTTCTCATAATTGTTTATTCTTTTAAAAATAGAAATGGATCACTTCCAATTTCCATTTTGTTTTAATTCAAACTCTGTTCCTTTCGTTTTTTCCATCTCACCTTGCGGAATCGGCAAATATTTCATCCACTCCTCAAAAGTACGCACAGAATTATGTTCCGGTTCGTTCTCCGTTAAAACTGAAGGAGCATCGCCCCAACGCACCAAATCCCAGAAACGCATACCTTCACCTAGAAATTCCCGTCGACGTTCCAATTTGATGCTCTCTTCGGTTGCCGGAGTAGAACCAACACCGGCACGTGCACGAATCTGATCGAGACACCCTTGTGCGCTAACACCTTGCACTTCTGCCTGACCATGTATTTTCACTAATTCCGAATAATTCAACAATGTTTCAGCATAACGGAAAATGCGTAAATTGTTGCAATAATTTAAATCGACATCTCCGGGAGGAGGATTATATCCAACACGAGCAGCATACTTGCGTTGAAATAATCCGGTATTTTGGAAACGAGGCGTGTAAAGTCCGTCATCCCACTTGTTAATAGATCCATCACGACGTTTATCGCCTTGTTCATACATATCATAAGCTGTTTGACGAACCGGCCCGAATCCCCAGCCACCTTTAAATACGCCATTGGGATCTTTCAAATCTGCCGGTGAAATAAAAGCAGGCAAATTGGTTCCATAACCTGACCAAGCGTTTCCCCATCCTTTTCCTTCAGGGAGTTGGTTACTTTCAAAAATCGATTCCTTGCAGAACTCGTTCTCATCTTTCCACATGGCATCAAAATCTTCAAACAATTCATATTTTCCGCTTTTAATAATGGTTGCCATATCGTTTGTGATTTGAGGGTATCGGGATTGGTCTTTTTGATAAAGAACCACTCTCGCCCTCAACATTAAGGCAGCCGCACGTGATACCCTCCCCAAATCGTTGCCTGTAGTTTTCATCGGCAAACGACCTTCAACGCAGGCAAAATCAACATCCTTCATGATTTTATTGTAAATAGAATCGGCCGGTAACTGTTTTGCCATATAGGGAGGATCTGAAAGCGGTTTTTCAAAATAAGGAATATTACCCCAAAATTTCCAAAGTAAGTGAACATAATATGCTCGCAAAAAATGAGCTTCTGCCTTAAATTGTTCCAATTTCTCCTCTTTCACATTTACAGCATTATCGCAAGAAATAATCACATTGTTGCAACGAGCCAAACCTGTAAAATAGATGCTCCATAGTCCATCGAGAGTAGAAGCTGCCGTAGAAGTAAATTGGGATAACTTGTAAAGTTGTTCCTGGTCACCGGCACTCCCCCCTCCCTTGTATAAATCATCCGAACGAAGGTCCGACATCAACAAAACAGCATTGTAATTGTAGTTTGCATAACTATCAAACAAAAGAATCTGATAGGCGGAGGCAAGATTTGACAAAATGGAACCTTCAGTTGCAGGCCCTCCTGACTCCAATTTTTCGGTAGAAGAAGCCGTTAAAAAATCATCACTGCAAGAAGTGACAGAAAGCATGCCCATCAAAACTGCCGTTATGATAAATAATAATCGATATTTTTTCATACTTCAATATATTAAATGATTAGAAAGATATGTTAGCACCAAGATATACTGTCCTTGATTGAGGATAAACACCCCGATCAACTCCAATCCTGGTATAATCCCCGGTAGCAACCTCAGGATCAAATCCGTCATAACCTGTAAAAGTCAACAGATTTTCAGCAGAAATGTATATCCGTAACTGCTGAATCGCTGCTTTTTTTGTCCATGCTACAGGTAAAATATAACCAACTTGTGCTGTTTTTAAGCGCATAAAACTGCCATCTTTGATGTAAAGGTCTGAAGAACGCCAGTTGCCGTTAGGATCGGCACTGGTCATCCGCGGAATTGTATTTGAAGTCCCTTCTCCATGCCAACGTTCTAGTATCCATGATGGACGGTTCATTGCCGGTATATCGCCACGCATCGAAAAATCAAACATGTCATTTCCTTGGGTTCCTTGGAAGAAGAAGCTCAAATCAAATCCTTTCCATTCTGCACCTAGCGTCAATCCAAAAGTCCAATCAGGCATACCTTTTCCAATTTTTGTTTTATCATTGTCATCTATGGTGCCGTCGCCATTAAAATCAATGAAACGAACATCTCCAGCTTGGGCCTTAGGTTGATACTTTTGACCTTTTGAATTTACATATTCATCTACCTCTTCTTGATTTTGAAAGATTCCGTCTGTTTTGTAACCATAAAAAAATGGCCACACTTCACCGTTTTTCCCTTTGATAAAACTTCCAAGCCCTGAAGCACCTGCCGTTTCATAAATGGCTTCTCCGGAGGCATTACCCAGCTTTATCAATTTATTCCTCAAATAAGAAGCATTGGCTACCACGTTATATTTAAAATCACCAATCGTCTGTCTCCAACCCAATTCAAATTCGAGTCCCCAATTTTCCATATCACCAACATTGCCTATGGGAGCACTTTGTCCAACATAACTGGGTATGGGTTGATCCATTAACATGCCATTGGTTTCTTTTTTAAAATAATCGAAACTAAAGGTGAAAGCATTGCGTAAAAAGCGGGCATCAAAACCAAAATCGGTTTGTTCGGATTCTTCCCATTTAACATTGGGGTTCGGTAAAGCAGAGGGCGAAGTTCCATATTGCATGGTTCCGGTTTTTGTTGCTGTTGCAACAGAATACCCACCTCCAAAATAATAATTTTGCCCCCCATCCATCAATGAAGTATAACGGAAATTACCTATATTTTCATTCCCATTTTTACCCCAACTGAAACGAAGTTTAAATGAGTCAATCCATTCGGGATGATTTTCCTCAAAAAAGGGTTCGTTTAAGACATTCCATCCTATGGATAAAGCAGGGAAAACAGCCCATTTGTTGTTTGGTCCGAATCTTGAAGAACCATCACGACGAACTGTTGCTTGCAGCATGTATCGTTCGGCATAGTTGTAATCTAATCGCCCAAAATAAGAAGCTAATGAAGTGAAATTATACCCACCCGTTCCGCCATAAATACGCTCTTTGTCACGATCAGCAGTAGCGGCATTTATGGTTGCCAAAATCGGGTTAGTTCCCAATAAATCATAGTCGCTTCCCCCAAGTTGTCGATAAGTATATTTTTGTGCCGATTGTCCCAATACAAATGTCAAATTATGTATATCCGAAAACAATTTGTTATACGTAAACACGTTCTCAACCTGCCATTTATATCCCCGATTCATTTGGCTCCATACGGAACTCTGATTTACATCCTTACCCTGGGTAGCCAGAAAATAGGGATACTCATAGCCATCATCACCCCAAAAAGCAAGATCAAAACCATAGCTGCTTTTAAATTTTAAGCCGGGAACCACATCTAATTCTCCCCAAAATGTCCCGACAAATTTATCCGAATTCCAACGGTCTGACCGAGGTTGATTCAACATGGCCACAGGATTGGCAATCTCTTGAAAACCTGCCGGCGGGATTGAAAAAACCCTCCCCTCTTTATCTGTTACTGCATAAGGATGTGCTGCTAGAATGGTTGAAATCGACTGAATATCGGGATCATTCGAAGTCTCAGGGGCATAAACCGGAACACGTGGGTTAAAAGCTAATGCACTCCCTAAAACAGAACCATATTCAGAATTAGTCTCGATGCCTGTGGAATTATCTCTAGAATATCCAACATTTACGCCAACCCTTAACTTATTGAAAATATCGCGCTCTTTATCTTCAAATACATTATAGGTTGAATTTGTACGTAAACTCCATCTTTCATAGTTTGATTTTCCATAATTCCCGCCTACAATACCATCTTGACTGAAATATCCCAAAGAAAGAAAATAAGATATTTTTTCTGAATTTCCACTCATGCTAAGTTGATGAGTTTGCACAGGCGCATTATAGTTGAATGTTTCTTCTTGCCAATCAGTACCTTTGCCAGTCATAGCGATTTGATCTTTAGTATATCTCGGTAAATTCCCATCATTAATCTGGGCTTCGTTCATTATGACCATATATTCTTTAGCATTTAATACCGACTTTTTCTTCCATGGATTTTGCCATCCATAATTAAAATCATAATTAATAACAGGTTTTCCAATCCCTTTTACAACACCCTCTCCTGTTTTTGTTGTAATCAGAATTACACCGTTAGCAGCCCGAGCTCCATAAATTGCAGCAGAAGCAGCATCTTTAAGTACTTCCACGGACTGTATATCTACCGGGTTCAGATAATTGATACCGCCATCTACCGGCATTCCATCTACAATATAAAGAGGATCGCTATTATTCACAGTACCAATACCACGAATACGCACTTTGGATTCGGCACCGGGATGGCCGGAACTTTGCGTTATTTGAACTCCGGAAACTTTTCCTTTCAAAACATCCTCTATTCGAGAAGGTCTTGGCACATCCAATTCTTCTGCCGTAACCCTACTAATAGCGGCAGTTACAACACTTTTTTTCTGAACCCCATAGCCAATTACCACCAATTCCTCCAGCGTTTTAGCCTCTTCTTCCATCTTCACGTTCAATGTAGTAGGCTCATTAACAGTAAATTCTTGATCGACATATCCGAGATAAGAAAACCGAACGACTGAACCTCTGGGAACAGTCAAAACATAATTGCCCTCCAAATCACTTATCGTACCAATCGTTGTTCCCGGCACAAAAATATTGGCTCCAATGATTGGCTCACCATTGACATCCGTAACTTTACCTCTGATTTGAACTTGATTCTGCTGTGAATTTTGTTGACTTGTAGAGGCTTCTTTCTTAGCCGGTAGGTCAAAAATGTAAATCTTGTTGTCTTTAATCTCGTAACCGATATTACGAGGCAATAACAACTCATCCAATACCTGAGTAAGGTCGGCATCGGACACACGAATAGTTACCCGTTCGTTGAGGTTCACCACCTCTTTACTGTAAGCCAATGTGTAACCCGTTTGCTCGGTAATACTTTCTAACACCAATTTTAAGCTTTTTCGGTTGAAATCCAGGCTAACTTTTTGTGCTGAGCTTACACTAAAGCTGAATGCCAAAAGAAAGAACAGAATAACCGTACGCTTTTTGTAAAGAATTCTTCCCATGGTTTGTTAATGTATTAAAAATTAAACATAGAGATAAAAATAAACTTACTTCACTTTTAAAATTATTGACGCTTTTAATGAAATTATTTTTTAATAATTTTGGTATTAATTATTACTTTGACACCGCTAATGCGAAAAGGTATTAGTTAAAAAAGAATAAAGATAAAAGAAATGAAAATAGTTCGCAGAAAGAAAAAATAAAAAATAAAAGTAAACGGATACTTATCTGCTTTTTGCAACAGTAACTTCCACTCTACTTCCTCGAGAGGTAAATTTCACAGGGGCAATTTTTTGCAGTTCGCTAAGAATATCCGTAATGGTGGTCTGATGTGTAGTAATCGTATACGAATACTCCAATGCCTTTTGATCTTTCACCTCAAAAGAAACGCCGTATCTTCTTTCCAGCATGCGAAGAACTTCAGTAAGGGGAGTATCATGAAAATAAATGATATTATTTTTCCATAGCGAAAGATTGGTTGATTTTGAAAGATTCCGAACCACCGATTCCCCATTCGTTTTATGGTAAACAACCAATTGACCCGGTGAAAGAGAATACCGATTGCCGGATGTTCGAAATTCAATTTTTCCCTCATCTAATACCACTTCTATTTTCTCTTCATCGTTGTAAGCCTTTACATTGAACGACGTGCCCAATACTTTCACACTTGTGTTGCCTGCATGAACAATAAAAGGGCGTTTTTTTGCGGGTGAAACATTGAAATAGGCTTCCCCTTCAACATATACTTGACGTTTGGTCAACCCAAACTTTTGAGGATAACGTATTTTGGTATCTGCATTCAGATAGGCTTGGCTACCATCCTGAAACAAAATTCGGGCACTTTCTCCTCTAGGTATATAAATTTCGGCATATGGAGATTTTCCGAAAAGATCGACTTGGGAATTCAAATATAAACCGAAACCGAGCAAAATAACAAAAGGAATGACCACGGCCGCAACCCGAAAAGAAATGCGAACGAACTGTTTTCTCCGGATTTCTTTGGTGATCTTCGATAAAATAATCTCCGATTGAAGAGAAGAAATCGTTTTCTGACCGGAAAACTCCTCTTCCATTAAATAGATATCCCGATCGATCATATCCGACAAAAATTGTTGCCCTTCTATGGTCGAAGAAAACCAATCCACAACACACCGCGCATTTTCTTTGGAAGATGTGCCGTCAATTACTTTTTTTATGGTGTCCTTTCCGGATAAACTCATGAAATCAGTGTTCTTTTATTGAATAGACACACAAAACGCAAAAAATATGAGTTAAAAACATTTTTTTCAAAACAACATTAATTTTATTTTGCGAAAATAATTCCTGAGCATTTTTATGGATTCCTGGTAATGCGACTTAACGGTATGTATTGAAATACCCATTCGGTCAGCAATTTCTTGATTACTAATATTCCCTTCCATTTTCATTTTGCAGATTTCTTTTTTCTGAGGAGGAAGCTGTTCAATACCTTGTTTTAGTATTTCCGATAGCTGCATTTCTTCGAGCAATGCAGGAAAATCGTCATCACCTGAAATCTCTTCTTGCGCATTCACATAATTTATCGAAACCATTTTTTTGTTATCGCGAAAATAATTCAGAATGTAATTTTTGGTCATGGTGTAAAGATAATTTTTCAAATTGATCTCTATCTCGATGTGCCGAGTGCTTTCCCATAATTTCACGAACACATGCTGAACGGCTTCCTCAGCCGCTTCCACATCTTTCAAATAACGCAATGCCAGCGAATACAAATAGGAGTGATATTTTTGATATACCACCACAAAAGCTTTGTCATCTCCCTTTTTAATCAAAAGGAACAACGCGTGATCTTCGTTTTGGATGATGGGAAAATTATCTTTCATAAACAAAGATAATAATTTGAAATTCAAAATATCTTCCAACAAATATAGGTATTTCTACCAAACGAACAACATATTATTCCGTTTTTAGCATTCGTGAAATCCACAATTGGTACATTTATTTTATTCCGATTCGCAATTTATAAAGCATTATGTTATATTTGCTGAACAAAAATTTTTTAGGGAGGATACACAAAGGTATTTAGAAATAAACAACAAGAAAATGCAAAAGAAAATTCGGATTAAAGACATCGCAAAGTTAGCCGGGGTTTCCACCGGAACCGTCGACAGGGTGCTTCATAACAGGGGAAACGTATCAAAAGCAGCCCGAATAGCGGTTGAAGAAGTGTTGGAGCAGGTCAACTACAAACCGAATATCCACATTTCCGGGCTCTCCCTGAAAAAAAAATATCAAATTGTTATTACAACGCCAACGGTTTCGGAAGGAGAATACTGGGAAAGCATTCATAAAGGCATTCAACGCGCCTTGGATGAATATGAAAACATCAATGTTAATTGCCTGATCCAAACCTATAACCAATACGATATCTTTTCTTGTCGCGAAACGTTCAAAAAAATTCTAGAGTTTCCTGCAGATGCCGTTATCATTGGCCCCACTTTTAAAAAAGAAACCATCGATCTTGCATTGGAGCTCCATCAACGATCCATCCCCTATGTCTTTGTCGATTCCATGATAGAGAAAACATCCCCCCTGGCATTTTATTCATCCAATCACTACACTTGCGGCTACCTGATGTGTAAACTCATCACAGCGATCATGCACAATACCTCGGACATTGGCATTCTGCAAGCAGTGAGAATAGGCGATGAAAGCGCCAATACAACCATTTTAAGAAAAAAAGGATTCGATGATTACCTAAAAGAAAAAAAATTACCCAATCAAGTTCATCGCATTCCTTTTTCGGTGCTCGAACCCGAGAAAAACGATGCTTTGCTAGCCGATTTTTTCCATAAAAACAATGCTATCGGGGGAATTGTTGTATTAAACTCACGAGGAAACGTGATTGCCAACTATCTTGCAAAAAATCATATCAACAATATCAAGCTCGTTTGTATCGATTTGACGGCACAAAATATTAAAGCGCTCAAAAACGAACATATCGATTTTTTGATAGGTCAGAACCCCGAACGACAAGGATTTATGGCGATGAAAACATTAATCGAATTTTTAATTTATAGAAATCCCATTCAGGTAGAAAACTACATGCCTTTGGATATCCTCACCAAAGAAACCATTGATTATTATCAAGAATTCAATATTTAAGGGCAAAAAACCATCTATGAAATAATGAAAACCGGATGGGATGAGTTAACACCTTAACAGCAACAACTCAAATAAATAATACAGGCACTACAGGCTGCAAAGACCAGTGTTACACGAAGGTTAATCGCAATCGAACAGGATGTGTCTAAACGAAACAGTGCGTAAGGATTCAGAAAACGTTTTGTTGGAACATACGGCTGCGGGTACAGCTTTGGCTTCTTTGCTCGTGCAAACTACCAAATTCCATGATATCTGAAAGCGGGTGCAAAATTAATTAATAAGATCAAAGAAATGGAGAAAACCATGCAAACTTTTTTGTTCCGGTAAAGGCGACAGCGGCTCTGTCCATTCCCGGAGGGCAATGTATTTGCCAAAAAGGGTAGATTCCCTGTTTTTAGGTCTCTTGAGGTTTTGTCTTCTCGACAAATTCCTTCAATCGGCGTTCCGAAACAGGAAATACAACCGGATTCCCCGAAACAGGGTTGGTTTCCACAACAACAACGGTTTCGTAAACCTTCTCGATATTCTCATAGGTAAGCACTTCTACCGGATTACCCTTTTCAAATATTCTCCCATTTTTCATCATGACAAGGTAATCGCAATACTCTCCGGCCAACGAAAGATCGTGAACAATCATCATCACCGACAGCTTCAATTCTTCGTTGAGCCGCTGAATAAGATTCATAAATCTAACCTGATGCGTGATATCCAAATGCGAAGTGGGTTCATCCAGCAACAGCAGTCGCGGATTTTGCGTCAATGCCGACGCAATGCTTGCCATCTGCCGTTCGCCTCCACTAAGGGCTGCCATGGATTTATCTTTCAATCGATAAGTATTCGTCAAATGCATATAATGGTGAGCTATCTCGACGTCTTCTTTTTTGTCGAAAAATTGAAACTGTTTTCTGTAAGGCATCCTGCCCATCAGTACATATTCTTCGACCGTGATGTCGGCAACTTCCGTAAATTGCGATACGATAGCCATTTTTTGTGCTTTTTCACGAAGCGATAATTTGGATAAGTCTTTGCCTTCGAAATAAACAGCTCCTTTGTGAAGAGAAAGATCTCCAGAAATGCCGCGAAAAAGTGTCGTCTTCCCCGATCCGTTTGGCCCTACAATGCCGGCAAAAATGCCTTCAGGAAGCGAAAAGTTGATGTTTTCGATATGAAAACCGCTTTTATATCCGCACGATACATTATCGAGTACAAGCAATTCTTTCATCTTTGCACAAGTTTGGCAGGTTTCCCGGAACGACTCAACAATACGATGAAAACGATGCCGCCCACAATTCCCGTAATGACGCCTATCGGAAGCTCGTTGGGAGCAATAATCGTACGGGCTGCCACATCGCATAAAATCAAAAAGACGCTTCCGCTCAAAAAAGAAGCAATAAGTTTGATGCGATAATCCGATCCTACCCACAGCTGAACAATATGGGGGATCACCAATCCCACAAATCCAATGATCCCTGCCACCGATATGCATGCTCCCGTGAGAAGAGAAGAAACGACGAAAAGAATTCGGATGGTCGTGCCGGAATCGATTCCCAGATGGCGGGCTTTTTCTTCTCCGAGGCGCAAAGCATTCAACGGAATGACAAAAAAGTAAGATACGAGCAACCCAATTACAGACAATATAACCATCAAGCCGATCATGACATTGTTGGACTCATTGAGCGATCCCATCGTCCAAAAAATGATACCGTGAATATTTTCTGATGAAGCAACCGACATGAGAAACATCATGAGAGAAGAAGAAATAAAACTGATCATTACCCCAATGAGCAGCATGCGGTTAATATCGGGCGCTCCACGGCGAATGCTTAGCGCATATACAAGAAATAGGGTGGCTAAAGCGCCGATGAAGCCGGCAAACGGAAGAAATAAGGTATTGATCAGATGCAGCCCTGACACAATGGCGAAAGTTACTCCCAACGATGCGCCACCCGAGATACCCAGCGTGTAGGGTTCAACCAACGGATTGCGATAAATACCCTGCAAAATGGCTCCGGAAAGGCTTAACCCGCCGCCAACAGCAAAGCCCAACAATGTGCGAGGAATGCGAATATAAGAAAGCACACCGTATTCCATACTGTCTTTGTCGGACAAAACAGACACTATATCTCGAAAGGGGATGGATACTTCACCAACGCTCAGCGATAGCAGGAAGGCAAAAAATACCGCCACCAACAGCAATAACACATACATGCTCCATGATAATGTCTTTTTGTCCATTTTACAAAGGGTTTGATGCTATTTCCCGAGGATCTTTTGCTGCAAAACTTCCATCGTTTGCACAAAAGTTATCGGGGTAGGTTGACATGCCAAGTCGGAATCGACAATAAATATCCGGTTATTCTTTGCCGCATTCAGGTTGGAATATTTACTCCAGATTTTCTTTTCTTCCTCTCCCGTAATTCCCATCGTGGCAATAAATATATAATCGGGATTCTTTGCGATGACAAATTCCCTTCCCACGGTTCCCCGTTTCAGGTCTTTGGCAATATTTTCTCCACCAAGAAATCGGATATAGTCATCCATAAACGTGTTAGGAATAACGGTAAACAAAGGATCGGCCCCAATTTGAAAAAATACCTTAGGCGTTCCCTCCCATTTTATTTTCGCAGTAATATCGCTAATTTTTCGTTTGCATTCTTCCACAATCGCCCATGCTTTTTCTTTCTTCCCCACAAAAGCACCTAAACAAATAAACTGATCACATATACCGGCAAACGACTTGGGCGATGGGAATATTTCCACTCGGATACCGAATTTTCGCAATGTTTCGATGTCTTTCGGATCGGTCAATCCGGCAACTACCACAAGGTCGGGCTTCAGGCTGATTATTTTTTCGAGATTGGGCTTAACGGCAGAAGCAACAATAGGCTTACGATCTTTTTTGGCCGCTTCGCAATAGCTGGTGCATCCCACAAGGTTATCCTGAGCCTCAAGGTAATACAAACTTTGCGTGAGCGAAGGTGCCAGCGAAACAATCCTTCTGTACGTTTTTTGAGCAAAAGAACATGTCCATACAGCAATAAACAATGCAGAAGCAAGAAGTTTCATTTTCATATGGATGAATATAAGCTAAGTTATTTAAGTTGCAAAAAACAACAATCGCCGTCTTCAATTACAGCACCTGTTTCAAAAAGTACCGCCTCATTGAAACAAAAGCTTTCATCATTATTTGCAAAGTTAATTATTATACGGGAAGGACAGAAAAAAAATGGAATTACTGATTTTCCCTCATTTCCAATCCACATAACAGCCGGTAAAAAAATCGAATGATAGAAATTAGAGGGGTATGGGGAAATTCCATCCATATCAGCTCGATAATCCCAAAGGAGGGTCGTCACTTTATCCGTTTTGCGAAATCAATTGCAGTGAATATTTGTTCAAAATTTCTATTTTTCGTCCTTCCATGCGTATGATCCCATCGTTAATTAGCTCGGATAGAAGTCTATTCACGCTTTCGCGACTAGCATCCACCAAATTGCCGATATCCGATTGAGAAATGGGCAAAACAAATTCATCCGACTCGAAAACATTTTCCGACAAATCAATCAAAACATCAGCCAAATTGCCTCTCGTCTGCTTTTGAGTGCGATTAGCACACCTGCGATAGCTTTCGAGTTCGCTTTTGCATAACTCGAGAATGATATAGGACGAAAAGACTTTGTTTTCCTCCAATACACGTTTAAAGATGTTCAGATCGATAAAGCAAACTTCAGAATCCTGCACCGCTGTGACGGAATATTGATTGATTTTATCGCCGATGGTGGTCGGCAAGCCCAAATAAGTGGGTGCTTTGGCCAAACGCACGATCTGTTCGTGATAAGGACCGGTGATATGAATTTTGACCAACCCGCTTTTCAAAAAAACTACATTGGTCGAAAACATTCCCTGTTTAATGATAGAATCTCCTTTTCGAAATTGAACTACAGCATGATTACTTTCAAGCTGTTCTAATTGACAGTTTTTGAGCGACTGCATCGATCTCATGACACAGGCACAATTGTAGCATTCGTTTTTCATGCGACAAAGATATCTAAAAAGTGATACATATCACAAAATATTGTATGATTCTGCACGTGATAAAAAGAAATTAATAAAGAAATATTTCCTTATTTCGCATTGTATTCATCCACAAAAAACAACAACATGGAAAAATCAGGAGAAATAAGCATGGAAAAGCTTTTGGCGGAACTCGAAACCCTAAAAGCTCAAACCACACGAATGGAAAATTCGCGAAAAGATCAGCTGTCCATCGCCATTGTTTCGGGCGATATGGATAAAATATTGGCCGGAATGATTATCTCACTGGCTGCCGCAGCTATGGATACACAAGTGAAACTGTTTTTTTCCTTTTGGGCATTGGCGGCTTTGCGCGATCCCAAAAAGAAAGCAAAAGGAAAGGATTTTATTTCGAAAATGTTTGGATTCCTGCTTCCCAAAGGACGCAACAAACTGAAATTATCGAGGCTTAACATGTGCGGGATGGGACCGATGATGATCAAAAGTCTGATGAAAAAACAAGGCGTAATGTCGCTCGACGAAATGTTCGAGGAAGCGGCCGAACTCGGAATCGAAATCACGGTATGCGAAATGTCGATGCACCTGATGGGTTTCAAGAAAGAAGAAATGATTGATTATCCCAATCTTCGTTATGCAGGGGCAACCACTTTTGTTGCCGATGCTGGCGAAAGCAGCATGCAATGGTTTATTTGAACGTTTCCCAATAAAAATTATTCTCATTAAATATTCACCTCGTTTCCTCAACCAAAAGGGAGAAAACATAAAAAACAAATGTTATGACCACAGAAGAATTGAAAGAATTGAAAGTAGCCAAATCGGTAGATGCACGCGGGACTGCCTGTCCGGGACCGCTTTTGGAAGCGAAAAAAGCCATCGGCACCATCAATGTGGGAGATGTGATGGAAGTATTGTCGGCCGACGAAGGCACAAAAATCGACATCCCGAAATGGTGCACCAAACAGGGACACGAATATCTCGGATCAATCGACGAGAACGGATATTTCAAAGTTTACCTGAGAAAAAAATAACCTCAACACTGAAAAAACTGTTTCGAAATGTCGGATTCCTTCAACAAAAACGCAAAGATACTCGTATTCTCCACCGAAAAGATTTCGGATCCCGCCATCGATATGGCGGGATTGCTTAAGCTGCACTATCCGCCTACGGTTTATACCATCACCGTCCCATGTTCGAGCGGGATCAAGCCGTCGTGGATTATGCATGCCTATGAAAAAGGTTTCGACGGAGTTTTCATTGCTGCCGACGGCACCGATTGTATTTTCGGTGAATCGTGTACCGAAAAAACCGGGAATATCGTGGCGATGACGCACGAAAAAATGAAAGAAAAGGAAATCGATCCTGCCCGTTTGCGCATGGCCGCCCTGTGCTCAGTTTGCAGTGAGGCCTTTGTGAAGCAAATGCGCAGCTTCAACGATTATCTGATAAAAACCATCCATTCAAACAACAATTAATGGAAGAACGAAAAATTATCGAGTACGATGCTTTGGTAATCGGCGCGGGAATTGCCGGAGGCGAAGCCGCTATCAATCTTGCAAACACCGGCTACAAGGTGTTGCTGGTAGAAAAAGATCATTCGCTTGGAGGGAAAATGATTTTGTTGAGTAAGGTTTTCCCGACCCTCGATTGTGCCGCTTGCATCACGACTCCAAAAGTATCGGAAATAGCTCGACACAAAAATATCACCGTTTTCACCGAAAGCGAGGTAACCCACATCGCGAAAAAAGGCGATAACGATTTCGTTGCACAAATCTCGAAAAAACCACGTTATGTAAGAGTGGAAGGCTGCACGGCATGTCAACTGTGCGAAAAAGCATGCCCTGTGAGCGTTCGGGACGAATATCAATTCGGGCTCATCGGTCGCAAGGCGGCTTTTATTCCATTCAGCATTGCCAATCCCAAAGCAGCGGTCATCGATATCGAAAATTGCACCCTGTGCGGCGCTTGCGAAAAAGCCTGTCCTACGCATTGCATCGACTTTACGATGGAAACGGAATACTATGAGCTTCACGCCAAAACAGTTATCCTCGCCACCGGTTTCAATCTTTTCGATCCACTCGAGATACCACGCTTCGGTTATGGTCAATACAAAAACGTAATCACGTCTATGCAGATGGAACGTGAAATTGCTCCGACACGACCGTACAATACCATTTTACGACCTGGCGATGGTAAAGTACCCGACCGCATCGCTTATGTGCTCTGCACCGGTTCGCGCGATAACACTGTCGGCAACCCCATTTGCTCACAAATTTGCTGCATGTACTCTATAAAGCAGGCTCAATTGCTGATGGGTGCTCTCCCGATGGCCGATATTACGATTTATTACATCAACATTCGATCTTTTGGCAAAGGATTTGAAGAATTCTACCAACAAGCCAAAGGAATGGGCGTAAATTTCGTGAAGGGAAAAATCGGCAAAATCACCGAGAAAGAAAACGGAAATCTTATTCTTCGATACGAAGATATAGCCGAAGGAGTGGTCAAGGAAGCCGAACACGATATGGTAGTGCTTTCGGTGGGGGTAAAATCCAATCCCTCAGCAGGAAAAATATTTGACGGCAGTTCTCTCAAACTCGATCCGTTGCAGTTTGTGGCACAGCAAGATTTGTTAGGCAGTCCGGCCAAGACCAGTATCGACGGCGTTTTTGTTGCCGGCACGGCATCGGGACCGATGGACATCCCCGATTCCATTCTATCGGCCGGTTCGGCATCATCGGAAGCAATCAGTTACTTAACCCGGTATCAAAGCGTATGAAAGAAAGAATAGGCGTTTATATTTGCCATTGCGGCGGAAATATTTCCGACTACGTTGATGTAGAAAAGGTACGCGCTGCCATTGAACACGAGGAGGGTGTGGTGATGGCAAAAACCACGATGTTTGCCTGTTCGGATGCCAACCAAACCGATATGGTGCAGGACATCCACGAGTACAATCTCGACGGAGTGATTGTAGCTTCGTGTTCGCCCAAATTGCATCTCACCACCTTTCGCAATGTTACCGAACGGGGTGATTTGAACAAATATACGTATGTTCATGCCAATATTCGCGAACAAGCTTCATGGGCACATTCCGACGACAAACTCGGCGCAACCGAAAAAGCCATTCGACTGGTGAAGGCGGCCATTGCCAAATCGCGATACGCCGATCCGCTGTTTCCCAATCAGTTCGAAGCCGAAAAAACCATTGCCGTCATCGGTGGCGGAATTGCCGGAATGAAAGCAACTTTGTCGCTCGCCGAAAAAAAATCGAATGTGATCCTGATCGAAAAGGAAAACCGATTGGGTGGGCACACCGCCGAATGGGGCAGCTTGTTTATGACCGATGAAAAAGGTTTCGAATTGACGATGCGTATCGAGAACGATTTACGAAAGTATAACAATGTTACCATACTAACCGACGCCGAGGTGATAGGGAACAAAGGGAGTATTGGCAACTTCGAACTAAAAATTCGTCGGCGTCCGCAGAAAGAGGACGATCCGATGGAAATCATCGAATTGCATGTAGGTTCAATTGTGGTAGCAACAGGCTACGATCATTATTTGCCGAAACAAGGGGAATATGGATTCGGAACAAGCGAGGCTGTGATCACTTTGCCCGAATTTAAACAACTGGTCGATAAATTCACCGGAAAATCATTAGAGTTCAACGGCAAGAAAATAAACAATATTGCTTATATCTATTGTGTTGGCAGCCGTCAAGGCGAGGACGAAAATACGTATTGTTCGCGTTTTTGCTGTACTTCGGTTATTCATACGGCCATCGAAGCCAACAAAAAATTCAAGGGCATTCAAAATATTCATCTCACGCGTGGCATTCGCACCTATGGCAAGCAGGAGCTGCTATATGCCGAATCACTGCAAATGGGTGATCTGTACCTGCAATTCGATGAACAAAATCTTCCCGAAATTCGTACCGAAGGCAAAAAAACGGTCGTAACCGTAAAAGATATTCTTTCGGCCGGGAGGGAAATGGAAATGGAAGTCGATTTGGTGGTACTTGTAACCGGAATGATGCCGCGAGCCGATCAATCTATCGGTACGCTGCTTAAATTGCCGAAAGGCAGAGACCGGTTTTTCAACGAAATTCACATGAAGCTCCGACCGGTGGAAACCGTGATCGATGGTGTAACGATTGCCGGAACTTGTCAAGGGCCGAAAAACATCAGCGAGTCGGTAAATTCGGCCTTATCGGCTGCAACAAAATCGTTTTCGTATATCAGTAAAGGGACACTCGAAACGGAACCGATCATCGCCAAAATTGACCAGGATGCATGCTCTTGGTGCAACAAATGCAGCAACGCCTGTCCGTTCGATGCTATCGAACAGATAGAGATGGGAGGAAGAACGGTTGCATCCGTCAACCCGATGGTGTGCAAGGGATGTGGCATGTGTACCCCCGTTTGTCCGGTAGATGCCATCAACCTGATCGGTTATACGAGTGAAGAAATAATGAGTATGATTGATGCTTTAGCTTAACAAAATTATGGAAATAGAAATCGGAAAAACTGCCAAATATCTTCGGAACAAGCAAGGCGTTCCCGATAGTGCAAAAGAAAAGCTCAAAGAGTTCAACCAGATCAAAAAGGCCATCGTTGAAGCACTTAAAGAGCATGAAATGACAATTCCGCAACTGGCCGAAAAACTGCAAATGTCTAAACCCGACGTTACGTATCATCTACTCACGTTGGTGAAATACGGCGTGGTAGCCGTTGGCGAAATCGACGATATGGATGAATATTTTTCGTATAAACTGGTAAAATAATGGCAACAAAAATCAATCCCGGGTTTTCGAAAGAACTAAAAAAATACGGTGCCGTAAATATGAACGCGTGCTACAATTGCGGAACTTGTACCGCGGTATGTTCGCTTTCCACCACCAACGATTCTTTCCCTCGCGAAATGGTTCGGTATAGCGCACTGGGGCTCGAAGAAGACATCAAATCGTCACTCAAACCTTGGGAATGCTATTACTGTGGTGAATGCACCGCTAATTGTCCACAAACAGCCAATCCGGGAGAACTGATGATGTCGCTCCGCCGATGGCTTACCGCACAATACGATTGGACGGGGTTGTCAGGACTACTCTATCGTTCGCTCTCCTTCACCATTGCTGCATTATTGCTGGTGTTTGCCGGCGTTCTGTTATTTGCCAATTCCGTAGATTTCGATGCCGAACGCATGCTCCACATCGGGCACTATTTCGAAATGACTGCTATCGGGGCAGTACTTCTGGTGATTTTTCTACCAAACTTGTTGCGAATGTGGTACTTCACCATCGTCAAGCCAAAGGTGAAAGCTCCTTTCAAAAATTATGTAACAGCACTGAGCGATCTGCTGGTTCACATGTTCACTCAAAAACGATACAAAGAATGCGACGGCGACGTCCATTTCCGATGGCTCGAGCATTTTGTTCTCGTGATTGCCTACCTGTCGCTGCTTTTTACAACGGTTTTCCTCAACTGGTTTGGCTCTCAAAGCATTTTTGTTATCGCGTTAGGTTATGTCGAAAGTTTGTTAATTTTCGTAATTACGATAGACTTTGTGGGTAGTCGTGTCAAGAAAAACAAATCGCTTAACCAGTTTTCGCAACCATCGGACTGGTTGTTCGTGATATGGCTTTTGTTGATGGGGGTTACTTCTTTTTTGGTGCGATTGTTTATTGATTTGGAACTCATCGAAACCCGGCAGTGGATATACATCATTCACCTGACGGTATTGGCACAATGGGCACTCATTATCGTGCCTTTCGGCAAATGGACGCATTTTCTCTATCGCTCGTTTGCCATGTATTTTTTGAAAATCAAAAACATGCAATAAAAATCATTGGAAACACGTATTTTATTTCAATCAGATTGATGGGGTAAGGTAACATTTGGGGTAAAATTTAGGGAAAGCATTGTTTAAAAAAACAACTATCTGAATATTCAGAAATTATTAATATAAGTTGTGGTCCCACTTGGACTTGAACCAAGGACTCCCTGATTATGAGTCAGGTGCTCTAACCGACTGAGCTATGGGACCGGCCTATGAAATTTTTCATCAAAAGCGGATGCAATATTACTACTTTTTTCGAAAATAACCAAAAAAACGTGCCAATTCAGCCCATTTTTCGAGTACCGGATTTTTCTCTCATACCTTTTGTTCTCAGGCATTGGGTTATTGGCTCAACAAGGTTTTTGTTCGATTCAACCGGTAAGACAGCATGCGGGAAGAAATTCGCGGTTTTCGTTTTAATGAATTTTTAGTTCGATAGATGGGTTTTGCCGGTCTTTTTTCGCTTCTCCTTCGCTCCTCCTTCGCTATTCCTTCGCTTCAAAGCAGGGACACCAACATCGGATTCGGCGAAACCGATGCTAAAAAAACCTACCTCTTTGCCGCATGGAGAGCGGGATACAGAGACCAAGCCGGTACAGACTTTTTGCGAAGATGGCGCAAGCGTGATGCAAGCATGGAGCGAGGATGGTACGGCCTTGGTGCGAGGATGGTGCGGAGAAGGTGTGTCTTTTCCTGAAATACGTTTACAGAAAATGTAAACAAAAATCAGGACGAAACACTTTATTTTTCATCCGGATCCACCCAATCGCCGCTTTCTTTAATGAGCCGAATAAGTCGTTCAACGGCCTGATCTGAAGGAATATTCTTTTCCACGAGTTGTTGCTTTTTGTATAGCGATATTTTTCCTCGCTCTGCACCAACATAACCATAATCGGCATCGGCCATTTCGCCCGGCCCGTTTACAATGCAACCCATTACGGCAATTTTCAGATTTTTCAGGTGCGACAACGCATTCTTTACCAACGTCACCGTTTCTTGCAAATCGAACAACGTGCGTCCACAGCCGGGACATGAAACAAATTCAGCTTTACTCATTCTCACTCGGGCGGCCTGCAAAATGCCAAAAGCGTAGGCATCGGTATCTTTTGCGTCAATTTTTCCGGCATTGCTCAGCATGATTCCGTCACCAAAGCCATCCAGCAGCAGTGTACCCAAATCTGCACCGGACTTGATCTGAAGATCTTCCGCATCATCTTCGGTATATTCTCGACAGATAATCACCGGTATCGTGCAATCTTCGCGCAAGAGTTGATGAAAAAAAGCCCGCTGCTCCCCCACTCCGTTCACGTGTGAAGTTCCAAGCACAATCACTACATCTTTCGCACCGTTAAGCACCCGGAACGTTTCTCGTGTCAGTTCGGGATACGAAAGTTTCAGAAACTTTACGGGTGCCTCGCACTTTTCCATTTCAGGTATGTTTTCATGCGTAAACAAAGGGAACCGCTCATCCTCGTTTTTCCACCCCTTACGATAATCGATAATGGCTTTCATCCCTTTCGGAAAATTGAGCGGAAGCTGTTCCCCCACATACAAATAATCGGGAACAAACTGTGGATGAATGCGCATGTCTGCGGTTTTGCTACGATCGGAAATAACCGGAAGCACAAAATCGCCACCGATGTTTCCAACGGCATTACTCCTTCGGCGTTCGGTTAAAAAAAGCGAAAAGCCCTTATACGGTTCGGCATCGATGGCTTTGTGGCCGGCTCGTTGCGCAATGTAATTGACCAACTTACGGGCTACCGGTATTTCATATTCGGGATCTTCGCTCAGCGAAACGCGAACCGTATCCCCTATCCCATCAGACAACAAGGCACCTATACCTACTGCCGATTTTATACGACCGTCTTCCCCGTTGCCTGCTTCGGTTACACCCAAATGCAAAGGAAAATGCATATCTTCTTTGTCCATCCTGTCTACCAGTAACCGTACAGCCTTTGTCATCAATAATGTATTGGATGCTTTGAGTGAAATTACGAGGTTCGAAAATTCTTCTTCAACAGCAATGCGAAGATACTCCATGCATGATTCTACCATACCCTCGGGTGTATCGCCATAGCGGCTCATAATGCGGTCGGACAGCGAACCGTGGTTTACGCCGATTCGGATAGCTGTTCCGTATTCCTTACAAATGGTTAGAAAAGGGATAAATTTGTCGCGAATATGCGTTATTCCTTGAGCATACTCTTCATCTGTGTATCCTTTTTGTGAAAAGGTTTTTACTCTATCGGCAAAATTACCGGGATTAATGCGCACTTTTTCCACAATTTTTGCGGCTGCTTCCGCCGCTTTCGGGTTAAAATGAATATCGGCCGCAAGGGGGATAGGGTATCCTTTTCTGCGTAATTCGCCTTTTATATTTCGGAGATTCTCGGCTTCGCGCACGCCCTGTGCCGTCAACCGGATTAAGTCGGCACCCGCTGCAACAATGCGTTCGCACTGGGCTACACTTGCTTCCGTGTCCAGCGTATTGGTATTGGTCATGGTTTGAATAGCAATGCGATGATTCCCTCCTAAGGTGAGATTGCCGATATGTACATCGACAGTAGGGCGACGATGATAGTTGAAAAAATCCATTGAAATTGTATTTTACTGCAAATTTAGCACAAATCCGTGTCAATAGAGACGAAACGATTGACCGGGATGCGTTATCGCCAAATAGACACATCCGTGTTTTGAGGCATATTTCTCAAAAGCATTGGCCTTCTCGTAACATTCGCCAAAATGCATCGGCAAAAAATAATCGGTTTTGATGCGTTCGACAAACTGCTCGGCTCCCCGCATGTAGTTACGCCCCAATCGGGGATCGATAGGAAACATCGCCACATGAATATGATCGGTTCGTTCGGCAAGAAGTTCCAGCTCGCATAGAAAATTGTTTTCATAGGTTAAGGCTTCTTTTTTCGAAACCTCTTCGTTCCAATGCCAATTGTTGAGATCGCCGGCATGAAAAAACCATAGATCATTGTGCTTAAACAGGAACGAATTTCCCACATCAGTCGACCCGAAAGCCTCAATTCGGATATGCTCATCCTCATAAACATCCTCTTTATCCAAATAATACGCATCTTCTTGTGAGGTTTTTTGGCTAATCAACAATTCTTTCGAAAAAATATAATGAATGTTTGGTTTTTGCTCCTTCCACAACAGTATCTCAGGATTAAAATGATCGGAGTGGGAGTGGGTGCATACTACGTAAAGGTCTTCTTTTTTATTCAGCAAATGATCTTTCACGCAATAATCGCCGTAGTCCGGATTGATAACATCGCTGTGATAATCGATAATCACAGAAAAATCGTCGAAAGTTACAGCATACCCACTATGAAAAATATACGTCACGATCATATTCCGATGCATGGATAAAACACAATCCCATATTTATAATAACCCTTATTTATAATAACAATTTTTGGCCGAAATGTTCATTCCGGTTTCTATAAAATTTGGTAAAACAAACCTTGCCTGCGTTAGGTGAAGTTTTGCACCACCCGGAGTAAAACAATCCCTCATACAACATATTTTGACTTCGAATGTTTATCGAATGCACATTTTTTGTACTTTTGTGCAGTTTTTATTCAATCAACTCCTTTTTACCAATAAGGAGTTTAGCGAAAAATAATAATAAACAGAATGAGTCACAATTTATTAAAAGGTAAACGCGGCATCATTTTCGGCGCATTAAACGAAATGTCCATTGCATGGAAAGTTGCTGAAAGAGCTGTTGAAGAAGGCGCTATCATCACGCTGTCGAACACGCCTGTTGCCGTACGCATGGGCGATACCCTTAAGTTGGGGGAAAAATTAAACGCCGAAATCCTGCCTGCCGATGCCACCAACGTAGAAGACTTGGAAATGGTATTTTCCAAATCGATGGAAATACTGGGCGGGAAAATCGATTTTTTGTTGCATTCCATCGGTATGTCGCCAAATGTGCGCAAAAAACGTCCGTATGATGATCTCGATTACGATCTGATGATGAAAACGCTCGATATTTCGGCTATTTCTTTTCATAAGATGTTGCAGGTGGCAAAAAAGATGGATGCTATAGCAGAAGGTGGGTCAATCCTTACACTTTCTTACATCGCAGCGCACCGCACATTTTACGGCTACAACGATATGGCCGATGCCAAAGCACTGCTCGAATCCATAACACGCAGTTTCGGCTACATATATGGACGAGAGAAGGGGGTGAGAATCAATGCGATTTCGCAATCTCCGACTCAGACAACGGCAGGCAGCGGCATCAAAGGAATGGAAGATTTGATGGACTTTTCGGAAAGAATGTCTCCCCTGGGCAATGCCAATGCCGACGATTGCGCCGATTATTGCATCGTGATGTTCTCCGACCTAACCCGAAAAGTAACCATGCAAACGCTTTACAACGATGGGGGATTCTCCAGCATGGGGATGAGCCTCAGAGCTATGAGACGATACAGTAACGGACTCGAAGAATTAAAAAACGAAAAAGGAGAAATTTCATACGGATAATCGGCATAATTTTTTACTTTTGTAATTATTATGCTTATAAAAATTTATCCCGATAATCCCAACCCTCGTGAAATAGAGCGTGTTGTTAATGTTTTACGTGACGGTGGAATAATTATTTATCCCACCGATACGCTTTATGCTATTGGCTGTGATGCTTTAAATGTACGTGCAGTGGAAAAGATTTGCGCTTTAAAGGGTATCAATCCTCAAAAAAGCAATTTGTCTATTATCTGCAACGATTTAAGCAACATCAGCGAATATGCCAAAGTAAGTACCCCCGTTTTTAAAATCATGAAGAAAAACCTGCCGGGACCCTTCACTTTTATTCTTCCAACCACTTCTTCTCTGCCTAAAATCTATAAAAGTAAAAAAACGGTGGGTATACGTGTTCCCGACAACAATATTATTCGTGAAATTGTGAAACAGTTGGGGAATCCGGTTTTAAGTACCTCGGTTAAAGACGAAAACGATGAGGTTGAATATACCACCGATCCCGAACTTATCCACGAGAAATGGGAAAATTTTGCCGACATTGTCATTGACGGAGGTTATGGGGGAATCGAACCTTCAACGGTAGTCGATTGCACAACGGATGAGCCCCAAATTATCCGTCAAGGAAAAGGTATCTTGATCCTATAAATTTCAATTCATAATGAAAAAATATTTCATTTTTCTTTTTGTGGCAATAGGTTGGGTGTTATCCTTCTTCGGCTGCTCAGAAGACAAACCTTCAGGGGAAACTTCAGCATTGGAGGAAAATCCCAAAATCGTTAGGCAGTTTTTGTATGATGGTATGTCTTTATATTATTTATGGGCTCCCTATATGCGCGATAAAAAACCTCCCCGCCTAAATATTGACCCTGTTGACTATTTTGAAAGCCTGCTTTACCCCATAGATCGCGAACGCGGCTGGTCGTGGATAACCGATAACGTGGAAGAATTACTGTCCGATTTTGAAGGCGAATCAAATAATGCTTTCGGTTTTTCACCTACACTTTTATGGGCCGATGGAACAATGACAAACCTTATTGCCGTGATAAAATATGTCTATCCCGATACACCTGCAAATGAAGCGGGATTGAAAAGAGGGGATATCATTACGCACATCAACGGCGAACCAATCACTTCATCCAATTATTTGACTCTTTTTGGTTCCAACACGCCTGTTACTTTTGAGGTACGCGATCAATTTTTTGAAAACCCTCGAAAGATCTCCATTACTCCTCGTAAAATCAGTACCGATCCGGTGCTTTATACACACGTTTACCACTATCCCGAACAAAGCAAAAAAATTGCGTATTTGTTTTATACCGAATTCATAAGCAATTACAATCAAAGCCTATACAATGCCTTTGCTCAATTCAACCGGGAAGGGGTTACCGATCTGATTGTTGACTGAGGTATAATCCCGGAGGCGATATCTCTGCAGCTACCTATCTGGGTTCACTTATTGCTCCTCGAACAGAGGTAGTAAACAAATCGGTATTCACCGTATTGTCTTACAATCCGTGGTTAAATACATTCTTTGATGAAGAAGGGATCAGCAGAAGCGATCATTTGGGCGTTTATAGGGAAAAAGTGGAACCGAATCCGTTGGATGCTAATCTCAATTTAAACAACGTTTATATCATAGCTACAAACTATACGTATTCTGCATCGGAGCTTACTACCTTTTGTTTAAGACCTTATATGAATGTAGTTCACGTGGGAGACAGTACCGGAGGAAAATACACTGCCTCATGGACCATTCATGCGTATAATACCTTTCCCGATAAAAACGGTTACAATAGAGTGATGACGGTTTATGACGAAAGTGGTTTATCCGAAGAAGAAAAATTTTCGTTGAAGAATTGGGCTATGCAACCTATTGTTGCGAAATATACCGATAAAAATGGTATCGATTTTGTCGATCAAGGATGCTTGATACCGGATTATCCGGTTGCTTCTCAAGAAAACAACCCATCAGCATGGGTAGCTATAGGTGATTCAACCGATTATTTGCTCGCTAAAGCAATTTCGTTGATTACCGGTCAAACCATTATGCGATCCTTGCCTTTATCGACAAGAAGTATGCCTTCTATAAAAATGAAGGACGCAGGACTTTCTTCTCCTAAAGAAGAAAGAATCCGTCAGTCGGTAAACCTGGACCATATACCGTTTACACCTGCCGATCTCAGAAAATTACGTGAAACAAAAAATTAATACCCGCTTTATTTTTCTACCCTTACGGGTATTTTCTTTATTCTTCCACCCAAAATAGCATCGTATCGTATATATTGATCACGAGAAAGAATTTTTTGTAAGTCGGCTTTTCGGTTTTCTTTCAACTTTTTTATTCGTTTTCCCGAATGACATAAACAACAGTTTTCGGCTTTCTGAACATCCAACAAAAATTTCAGTTCAATCTCTTTTATTTGCGACGCCTGACTATCGGTAAACCCGATAATCTGTTGCATTTCGTTAACCGTATTTTCTACATATTCCGAAAAAACCTGTTGTGTAAGGGTTGGTTTCCCGGCCGATACCGAACCGAACACAAAAATCATTGAAATAAATAATAAAAACTTCTTCATCATGCCCCTTTACTATAAGACCATTATCATTCCTTATTGGTTTCATCTCGATGAAACTTTTCGGGTATTTCATCCAATAGGGTAAAAAGTTCTTCAAGCGTATTTGCCTGAAGGATGGCAATGCGCGTCTGCCTAAAATCCGGAATCCCTTTAAATAGGGGAGTAGCTGCTAAATGACGACGACTATGTAAAATGCCACGACGCTCATCTAATCGTTGCACACTTTGCAATATCTGCTGCTTAAGTACATCTAAATACCAGCGAAAAGTTTCGGGCGGTAATTTTTCTCCTGTTTTTAAATAATGTTTTACCTCACGAAATATCCATGGACGACCAAAAGTTGCACGTCCAATCATAACGGCATCGACTCCGGTTTCCTCGAAACGTCGTTTACATATTTCAGGTGAATCGATATCTCCATTGCCTATAATAGGTATTTGCATCCGCGGATTGGATTTTACTTTCTGAATCAACGACCAGTCTGCTTCTCCGTTATACATTTGCGAGCGTGTACGCCCATGAATAGTTAACGCAGCAATTCCGCAATCCTGTAGCTGTTCAGCCAATGTTACAATAATTTTGGAATCTTCATCCCATCCCAAACGGGTTTTTACGGTTACCGGCTTTTTCACGGCATTCACTACTTTTCGGGTGATTTCCAACATCAACTCGGGCGATCGAAGCATGCCTGCACCTGCTCCTTTACCGGCTACTTTTTTTACAGGGCACCCGAAATTGATATCGATAATATCGGGATCGGCTTCTTCGCATATTTTAGCAGCTTCAGCCATTGCATCGGGATCGCGGCCGTAAATCTGGATAGCCAACGGGCGCTCTTCTTCACAAATGCTTATTTTTTGAAGCGTTCGTTCCACATTACGCACCAGGGCGTCGCTCGAGACAAATTCGGTATAAACCATATCTGCCCCAAATTTCTTACATAACAGTCTGAAACCAATATCGGTTACATCTTCCATTGGAGCAAGAAATACAGGATAGCTCTCAAATTCTATATTCCCAATTTTCATTATTTATTTCAATCCAAATCTTCACACAAATGTACCATAGGTTTTCAAAGGTACAAAAAATACATGTTGATAATTTGTCGATGAATCGTTGATAAATATTCGAAAACTTCTTTTTGAAAATCGATAACAAATGTGATTATAAAAAATACGCAATTTGAAGGTAATAATTATCCTTTTTCTTCAACATCCTATACCGAGGTTTTCAACCGATAAACTCAATAAAAAGAGAATAAATTATTAACTTTGCATATTATCAACAGTTTTTGATAACGTTTATAATTTAAAGATTTTCAAAGCAAATACTTCCAAAATTTTGTTCATAATTAGGGATAAGTCGAGATAAATTGTTGAAATATTTTTTACCGATAAAAAGAAGAAAAGTAATCAACACTATCAACACCCATTCATCATTATCTATAGTATCTGTTTTGAAAAAGTTATAATAATAATAATAATAATAACCCAAATGGAAAAAGAAAAAATTATTGAAAATATAAATAGGCTCAGGAAAGAAAAAAATGCCGTTATTTTGTCGCATTTTTACCAAACTTCCGATATTCAGGATATTGCTGATTTTGTGGGCGACAGCCTCGCTTTAGCACAATGGGCAGCAAAAACTACCGCCGATGTCATTGTATTATGTGGTGTTCATTTTATGGGCGAAACGGCAAAGATTCTTTGTCCGGATAAACGTGTTTTCATTCCTGATACAGAAGCCGGATGTTCGTTGGCCGATAGTTGTCCTGCGGAAGAATTTCAACAATTTATCAATAAATACCCCGATCATATTGTTATTTCATATGTAAATACCTCGGCAGCTGTAAAAGCTTTGACCGATATTGTGGTTACTTCTTCGAATGCTGTACAAATCGTTCAATCGTTACCACAAAACGAAAAAATTATTTTTGCTCCGGATCGCAATTTGGGTGATTATATCAATAAATTAACCGGTAGGAAAATGGTGTTGTGGAATGGAGCTTGTCATGTTCACCAGCAATTTTCGATCGAACGGATCATCGAATTGAAGAAACAATATCCCGATGCTCTATTGCTTGCTCATCCTGAATGTCCGGCTTATATACGACAAATAGCCGATCATATTGGTTCTACATCCTCTATGCTGAAATTCGCGAAGACTTCGGATAATAAACGATTTATTGTGGCAACAGAATGGGGTATTTTGCATCAGATGAAGAAAGAGAATCCCGATAAGGATTTTATACCTGCTCCTCCGGAAGACGCTACATGTGCTTGTAATACGTGTTTCTACATGAAAAAAAATACACTTGAAAAATTATATTTCTGTCTGGAAAACGAAATGCCGGAAATTTTGGTAGATGAGGAAATTCGGTTAAGAGCTGTGAAACCCATCGAGAGAATGCTTGAAATTTCAGCAAAATACGGATTATAAATTTATTCATTATCAAAGTTCAATAAGATCGAACGCTTATTTTTGTTATCTTTACCGTTTAAAATAAAACAAAGCAACCTATGTCTCTTCAATGTGGAATTATAGGTCTTCCTAATGTTGGAAAATCTACACTTTTCAATTGTTTGTCGAATGCCAAAGCTCAGGCAGCCAATTTTCCGTTTTGTACTATTGAACCTAATGTGGGGGTGATCACCGTTCCCGATGAGCGATTGAATAAATTGGCAGAACTTGTTCATCCGCAAAAAATAGTCCCGACAACTATTGAGATTGTCGATATTGCCGGATTAGTAAAAGGTGCGAGCAAAGGTGAAGGTCTTGGAAATAAATTTCTTTCGCATATTCGCGAAACAGATGCTATTATTCATGTATTGCGATGTTTTGATGATGAAAATGTCAGCCATGTGGATGGCGTGGTGGATCCTGTTCGTGATAAAGAAATTATCGATACGGAATTGCTGTTGAAAGACCTTGAAACAATTGAATCGAGAATAAATAAAGTTGAAAAACAGGCCAAAACAGGTAGAGACAAAGATGCTAAAGTTGCTTTTGAGGTATATCATAAAATTAAAGAAGCATTGTTACGAGGAGAACCGGCTCGTACAGTAAATTTCGAAACGAAAGACGAAGAAAAGATTGCTCACGATTTATTTTTACTTACGGCAAAGCCGGTGCTTTATGTGTGTAATGTGGATGAGTCTGCAGCTATTACCGGCAATGCATATGTAGATGCTTTTAAGAAAGCCGTGGAGAGTGAAAATGCAGAGGTTTTGGTAGTAGCTGCCAAGATAGAGTCGGAGATAGCCGAATTGGATACGTATGAAGACCGACAGCTTTTTTTATCGGAATTAGGATTGGAAGAATCCGGTGTAAATCGTTTGATTAAAGCGGCTTATAGGCTTTTAAATTTACAAACTTTTTTTACCGCCGGCCCTCAAGAAGTTCGTGCATGGACATTTCATAAAGGATGGAAGGCACCGCAGTGTGCCGGGGTAATTCATTCCGATTTCGAAAAAGGTTTTATACGAGCAGAGGTAATAAAATATGACGACTATATTGCTTATAAATCAGAGGCCGCTGTGAAAGAAGCAGGAAAAATGTATATAGAGGGAAAGGATTATGTGGTTGAAGATGGCGATGTTATGCATTTTCGGTTTAATGTATAATCATTATCCTGCAACATTTGTTTTTATTCCAAGTTGTTTTACTCTTTCTGCGATTTTCTTTAGGTCTTCAAGAGGCACTTTTTTAAGCTGTTTCGTCGGTGTTTGCCGATCAATGGTATAAATCATTACCTCGCGTGGGTTCATCTCTCTAACGAGCTCTAACCATGCCGAAACCTCTTTTTCTGTGGTATTATCAATCTTGTTACCCTCAAATTCGCCTCGAAGAAACATGGTTTGCAGAATAAAGTTTCCATTAAACTTTTTATATAATTCTACTTGCTTTGAAACCCTATATTGAGGAGAATTTGGTCTATCGATAAGTCTGACGGTTTCATCAAAAGCAGAGTCAAGTTTCAGTATGGGTTCATCAACCTTATTTAGTGCCTCAAACACTTTTCTTTTAGTGAGATGCATGCCATTTGATAAAACACTGATTTTTACGGTAGGGTAGTAGAGGTTGCGCAAAAACAGGGTATCTTCTATTATTTCGGCGAATTCCGGATGCAAGGTGGGTTCTCCATTCCCTGCAAATGTAATAACGTCGAGTTTTACGTTTTCTTCCCGCAATGATTGCAATTTATTTTCTAATGCTGCTTTTACATTTTCTCTTTCGGGTAGACGCGTATGGGTGCGGAAATCTTTATTGAATCCGCATTCGCAATAAATACAATCGAATGAGCATAATTTACCGTCATACGGCAAAAGGTTTATTCCTAACGAAATTCCCAATCTTCTGCTGTGAACGGGACCATATACAATTTCATGAAATAAAATCGTTGACATACATATTATTTTTTAAAACCACGAAAATAGTTGTTCTGTTCCGAATCCGACTACGATATATCGTAAAAATTTGCCCATAGTCATTGAAAGAGCTACTTTCCATAAATTAGCTCTCATGAAGCCTAATGCAACAATTATGGCATCCCCTACGGCTGGAACAAAAGCAAAAAACCCCATTATGGCTCCCTTGTCTTGAAGCCATAGTTGCGTTTTGTCGATTTTTTCTTTTTTTATACCGAAATATTTTTCGATCCATTCCGTTTTTCCCAGCGATCCTACCCAATAAGCTGTCAGGCCTCCAAGCGTATTGCCCAGGGTTGCTATAAAAATGCATGTCCATATATCCAATCCTGCTGCGATCAATCCTGCGAATACCACTTCAGAACTGAATGGCAATACTGTGGCTGCCAAAAAAGAAGCGATAAACAATCCGATATATCCCCAATTTAATAAGAAGTCGATCATAGATGATTTTATCTGTTTTCATGAAACCACTTTTTTGCCTGCGGACATTTTTTAATTTTCAGCGTTAATATCAGTGTGCTTCCAGCCAATTTGCACCGTTGTTACAATCGGTTTTAAGAGGAACGATGAGGGGATAGGCGTTTTCCATTTCGTAAACGACTATTTTTTTTACTTCTTCCAATTCGTTCATCGGGACATTTAAATCCAGCTCATCGTGAACCTGAAGAATCATTTTAGACAGGTATCCTCCATCAGAAAGACATTTATGAATTCTGTTCATGGCTACTTTGATGATATCGGCTGCACTTCCTTGTATGGGAGCATTTATAGCATTTCGTTCGGCGTATCCACGTACTACGGCATTCTGAGAATTGATATCGGGCAAAAAGCGTTTTCGTCCGAAAATAGTTTCAACATAACCTTGTTCTCTTGCTCTGGCAATACTTTCGTCGATGTAGCGTTTAACGTCAGGGAATGTCTCAAAGTATTCGTCAATTAATTTTTTTGCTTCATTTCGAGAGATTCCCAAGCGTTCGGATAAACCGTATGGGGTGATGCCGTAAATTATTCCAAAATTGGCTGTTTTTGCTTTTCGACGCATATCGGGGGTAACATTTTCAATAGGGATTTTAAATATTTTTGATGCTGTTGCTGCATGAATGTCTTGTCCTTTATGGAATGCTTCCACCATATTTTTGTCTTTACTCAGATGAGCCATAATGCGTAGTTCGATTTGCGAATAATCAGCGGAAAGAAATGTGCATCCTTCATCCGGAATAAATACTTTACGGATTTCTTTTCCACGCTCGTCGCGAATAGGAATATTTTGAAGATTGGGGTTACTTGAACTTAATCGGCCGGTCGCCGTTATCGTTTGATTAAACGAAGTATGAATTTTTCCTGTTTTAGGGTTGATCAGTTGAGGAAAAGCTTCGATATATGTACTAAGAAGTTTTTTAAGACTGCGTTGTTCCAAAATTTTTTCGATAATGGGGTGTTTCGATCGAAGTTTTTCTAATTCTTCTTCACTTGTGCTGTATTGGCCGGTTCTTGTCTTTTTGGGGTTATTGATAATTTTCATTCGATCGAAAAGTACTTCACCTATTTGCTTTGGTGAATTGACGTTGAACTCGATGCCGGCCATCTCGATGATTTCTTTTTCGATTTGTTGCATTTCTTTCCTGTATTCTTCGGCTAATTGTTCCAATGCCTTTAAATCAAGTCTGACGCCGGTCCACTCCATATCTGCCAGCACATAAATAAGAGGAGATTCAATTTCATTAAAAAGTTTTTCTAGGTTGTTCTCTCGGAGTTCTTTTTCGAGAATATTTTTCAGCTTCAGTGTAATATCGGCATCTTCTGCTGAGTATTCGCCGACGATTTCATGATCGATATCCCGCATATTTTTTTGATTCTTTCCTTTAGGTCCGATTAGTTCATCAATATGGATGGTTTTATAATTCATATAAATTTTCGCCATATAATCCATACCATGTGGTATTTCGGGATTAAGAAGGTAATGGGCAATCATGGTGTCAAATAGTGGTCCTTTTACCCGGATATTGTAATTACGCAATTCCAGAATATCGTATTTTATATTTTGTCCAATTTTTTCAATTTCCTCATTTTCAAAAAATGGTCTGAAAATATCTACTTGTTGTTGTGCTTTTTTCTGATCGGAATCGATGGTTACATAAAATGCTTCACCTTCTTTATATGCAAATGAAATTCCTACCAATTCGCTTAGGAGCGGGTCCATGCCGGTTGTTTCCGTATCGAAACAAACCGATTTTTGTGCGCAAATTTCGTTGCAAAGCTCGGTTATTTCTTTTTCGCTCTTTACTATTCGGTACGTATGTTGTGTTGTACGAATATCGGAAACATTATTTGAGGGAGTGAATGTTTCCGTTATATGGTTTTCGCTTTTTGTCGCTTCTTCTTCTTCTTCTTCTTCTTCTTCTTCTTCTTCGAAAAGTACGCCTTGAACAGGTTTTTTCGTTTCATTTTTTGACGTTTCGTTTTTAATTACTCGCGTTAACAATGTCCTGAATTCTAATTCTTCAAAAATTTTTTTTATTGCATTTTCATCGATTTCTTTTCGCTCGAAATCTTCGATTTTGACTTCAATAGGTACATCGGTTTTAATGGTAGCAAGAAATTTTGAGAAAAGAATCTGATCTTTATTTTCTTCTATTTTATTTTTTAGCGATCCTTTTAGTTTGTCGGTGTTTTCAAGAAGATTTTCTACCGAATTAAATTCTTTCAGCAGTTTTTCTGCTGTTTTAGGACCTATCCCCGGACATCCCGGTATATTGTCTGAGGCATCTCCCATTAATGCGAGTAGATCGGTCATTTGCATAGGGTGGGAGAGTGAATATTTTTCCATGACTTTTTTCTTGTCAAGAATATCGAAATCGTTGCTGCCATATCTGGGTTTGTATATATAGATCCGATCATCGACTATTTGTGCATAATCTTTATCCGGAGTCATCATATATACCTCTATTCCTTGTGCGGCCATTTTTTTCGCAATGGTTCCGATTACATCGTCAGCCTCATATCCCGGAATTTCCAATATCGGAATATTGTATGCTTTTAGAATTTCTTTAATTATGGGAATTGATGCTTTTATATCTTCCGGAGTCGCTTCGCGTTGGGCTTTATAATTTTCATATTCTGTGTGTCGGAAACTGGGTTCCGGCGAATCAAAAACAACCGCAATGTGTGTTGGATTTTCTTTTCTCAGTATTTCTTCCAGGGTATTAACAAAACCGAATATTGCCGAAGTATTTTGCCCTTTGGAATTTATTCGCGGATTTTTGATGAATGCATAGTATGCCCGATATATAAGAGCATATGCATCGAGGAGAAATAGCTTGTTATTATTCATATTAAAAATTGTTTTCAATAGACGGTAAAGTTACAAATAAATGTTGCTTCAAAGGGAATTATTTTTACTTTTGTGTTGTAAGACTGAAGGTATGAATCAAAATCAGGTAGTCAAAGATTTTTTACGAGAAGAATTATCTCAATTCAGCATCTATTTAAAACGTTCTATTCGGAATGATAATCCTCGTATATCGTCGATTGTGGATTATATGTTTCAAACGGAGGGTAAGCATATTCGCCCTGTACTGGTTTTTCTTACGGCAAAGGCTTGCGGAAAGATTTCAGATGCGACATATCATGGTGCTGTCACGGTTGAATTGTTGCATATGGCTACTTTAATTCATGATGATGTAGTAGATGAATCAAAAATTCGACGTCGTCAGCCATCTGTAAATGCTGTTTTCGATAATCGACGTGCCGTGTTGGTCGGCGATTACTTTTTATCGTCCGCTTTGCGTGAAAGTATAAAAACTCAACATACTGAAATTGTTGAAATCATCGCAGAATTAGGTCAAAAATTAGCAGAAGGAGAGTTGAACCAATACGCTATGGCAAATGATTTTTTGATTGATGAATCTGAATATTTCCGTGTGATTGACAATAAGACTGCTTCTTTATTGGAAGCCTGTACCAAAATAGGAGCTATTACCGGAGGAGCTGATCGAATTACCATCGATATGTTTGGCCTTTTTGGCAAGTATTTGGGTATTTGTTTTCAGATTATGGATGATATTTTCGATTATTTCAATGCCGATATCGGTAAACCTACCGGTAATGATATTCGTGAGGGAAGGATCACTTTACCGTTGATTTATGCTTTTCGACATGCTCCGGAAAATGTTTCACGTAGCATGTTCGATATTGTTGTGAATCAAGATTATTCATTGCAAAACATCGATCAATTGATTGGGTTTGCAAAAGAATACGGAGGCGTTGAATATGCTTACCAAAAAATAGACGAATATTTACTCAAAGGAAAAGAAGCTATTGCGAATTTTTCATTTGATGATGAATCGAAATTGCTTATCGATCAATTGTTATTATATTTAAGAGAAAGGCATTACTGAATATATTTTAGTAATTATAAAAAATAAGGACATTCATCGGTAGATGAATGTCCTTATTTTTTCAAGAAAAGTAATTATTTAATATCGATCACTTTTTCATTCTTAACTTCTTCCTTGCTTTCTTTTGTTTTTGGTATAGTAATATGTAATACACCGTTTTCTGTTTTAGCCGAAATTTTATCTTTGTCAACATTGTCGGGTAACAACAATGTTCTCAGGAAGTTAGTATAAGAAAATTCACGTCTTAAATAATTACCTTTCTTGTCTCTTTCTTCAGTTTCTTCTTTCTTTTCAAACGAGATCTGGAGTTGATCATCGTCGACAATCTTGATTTTAAAATCATCTTTCGTTAATCCCGGTGCAGCAACTTCTACCAAGAATTCATCATCGTTTTCGATGATGTTAATTGCCGGAACTCTTGCGTTTACTGATTCTAACCATTCATTCCCGAAAAAGTCATTGAAAATACTCGGGATGCTTGGTAACCAATTTTCAATTCTTCTTGTAGGTAACATAGCTTTTTTCTCCTTTCTTTTCATGTTTTCTATTTTATTTTATTTGCGATTTGTATCAATCGCTTCGCAATATATATAACAAAACTTATGCCAATTTGTTTTTGTCGATTTTGCGTATTGTTGTATTTTCGGTTTGCTCTATTATTTTAATCGGTACTGCGATCAATTTATTTATTGATTTTATCTAACAATATATCTGCTAATTTGCTTGTGCCGATTCTGAATAATTCTTTGTTGCACCATTCATTGCCTAATATTGCTTTTACAATAGTGTAATATTTTACGGCATCTTCTATAGTGGATATTCCTCCCGAAGCTTTAAATCCAATTCTCTCTTTCGTTTTGTCATAATATGACTTTATGGCAGTACACATGAGATACGCTGCTTCAGGTGTAGCTCCTTTATATCCTTTTCCTGTTGATGTTTTTATGAAATCTGCTCCTGAATATAGGGCAAGAATCGATGCTTTATAGATCTTCTCTGCCGAAGCTAATGCACCTGTTTCCAGAATAGTTTTCATACGTGCTTCATGACAGGCGAATTTAATTTCGGTGAGTTCATCGCACATTTCTTCATATTCTTCGTTTAAAAATAGCCCCATATTGATGGGTACGTCAATTTCGTCAGCTCCTTGAGCAACTGCGAGAGCTGTTTCGGCAATCTTTACTTCCGTAAATGTTTGTCCGGAAGGAAACCCTCCTGCTACACATGCTATATTTACATTTGCTGTAAGTGCCTCTTTCACTGTTTCTACAAAATTCGGGTATACGCATATCGATGCAACATTATCGATTTCAGGATTCGATCCTTCAAAATCATTTACTCTTTGTGCCAATTTCCATATATATTCCTTTGTATCGGTGGTATTTAGTGATGTTAGATCAAGACATGAGTAAAGGAGTTTGTACGTATCGAGGTTATTGTTTTCAGCAAAATTTTCCGAAATAATTTGGTTGACTTTTTCCGATACGTGTTTATCTGTTAACTCGAACGGATGATTTTGCAATGCTGTTTGATATTTACTTAATATGTGCATGAAATACAAATATTTATATATTACTAATAGTGTTGTGTTTTGTATTTAATTTGTCATTTTCTTTATGTCTTTGAGCATCTCTTTTTGTTTTTTTATCGATATTCTTTTGAAATGCCTCTTCCAGATTAACCCCGGTTTGGTTAGCAAGACAGATCAGTACCCATAAAACATCGGCCATTTCATCTGCCAAATTGTTTTCGAGATCCGTTTTTTTGAACGATTGTTCACCATATGTTCTGGCAATTATGCGTGCAACCTCACCAACTTCTTCGGTCAATATAGCCATGTTGGTTAGCTCGTTGAAATAGCGTACTCCATAGGTTTTAATCCATTTGTCAACTTCTTGTTGTGCTTCTTTTATTGTCATTTCATTCTCGGTTTTTTGAATCGATCCATAGGGTAACCGGTCCATCGTTAACGAGTGATACTTTCATATATGCTCCAAATATCCCTGTTTTTATTTCTTTATTCATCATTTGAGAAAGTTTTTCACAAAATTCTTCATAGATGGGTATCGAATAATCCGGTTTTGCCGCACGAATATAGGAAGGCCGGTTTCCCTTTTTTGTGCTTGCATGTAATGTAAATTGGGACACGACAAGTATTTCACCATCAATATCGATTACCGATTTGTTCATGATCCCTTTTTCATCATCAAATATACGCAGATTAACCGTTTTTTTGCATAAATAGTCTACATCTTTTTCGCTATCCGTATCTTCAATTCCTACAAATACTAATAATCCTTTTTCTATTCTGCTTTTTTCCTTTTGATCAACAGTTACGGATGCTTCCGTAACTCGCTGGATTAAAATACGCATCTCATTTTTTATTTTTAAAGTGATTGATAATGATTTTACCCTTAGCTGATCCGATTTGACTGATGATTTCCTCATCCGATGCTTCTTGTATTCGTTTCGTGCTTTTGAAGTGAGCGAGGAGTTTCTTTTTTGTTTGAGGACCTATTCCTTTTATATTGTCAAGTTCGGATGATATTTGCGCTTTACTTCTTTTGTCTCGATGAAATGTGATTCCGAAGCGGTGTGCTTCGTCTCGTAATTGTTGGATGAGTTTCAATGTTTCTGAATTTTTATCCAAATACAATGGAACCGGATCATCAGGGAAATAAATTTCTTCCAATCGTTTCGCAATACCTATTACAGCAATTTTGCCGTACAATCCAATTTTCTGTAGCGATTCAACAGCAGCATTTAATTGACCTTTACCACCGTCTATTACAATGAGTTGGGGTAGGGGAGCGCCCTCATTAAGCAGCCGAGAATAGCGTCTATGAATTATCTCGCGCATTGATGCGTAATCATCGGGCCCTGTAACGGTTTTAATGATGAAATGTCGATAGTCTTTTTTAGAAGGTTTTGCTTTTTTAAATACTACACATGCTGCTACTGCATTCGTCCCTTGTATGTTTGAGTTGTCAAAACATTCTATATACCATGGAATTTCTTTTAACTGTAGATCTTTTTGAATGGTTTTCAAAATTCGTGTTGCTCGCTGATCGGGATTTAACATTTCTGTTTTTTTCAGTTTGTCTATTTTGTATTGCTTGACATTCTTTTGCGACAATTCAAGCAATTTTTTTTTGTCACCTCGTTGTGGTATTGTGTACTCGACATTATGTAATGCAATATCCGGAATAAAGGGTACAATTATTTCTTTAGACTCGCTGCCGAAACGTTGACGCATCTCAATGATGCCCATCCCCAAAAGTTCTTCGCGGCTTTCTTCGAGTTTTTTTTTGTATTCAAATGTATATGCTTGATTTACAGATCCATTAACAATATGGAGATAATTGATATATGCCGAGTTTTCATCGTCTTCGTAGCCGAATACATCGATATTATAGTTGATATTGCTCACAATCAATGATTTTTCCCTAAAATTTCGTATATGCATATATTTTTCTTTCAGTTGTTGCGCTTCTTCAAATTTCAGTTCTTCTGCATATTGTTGCATTTCTTCTTCTATTTTTTTTTCTATTGCAGATACATTCCCTTTTAGGATTTCTGTTATTTCCCCAATATTTTTATTGTACTCTTCTTCTGATTGTAATCCTTCACATGGTCCATTGCATCGCTTGATATGATATTCAAGACACACGTTGAATTTTCCTGAAGCAATGTTTTCCGGAGTAAGATTTAATCTGCATGTGCGAATTTTGTATACTTTCCTAAATATATCCAATAACGAATTTACGGATACGACGGATGAATAGGGACCAAAATATCGAGAACCATCTTTAATTATTTTTCTGGTTTTATATACTCGAGGGAAGTTTTCGTTTTTAATTACAATGTAAGGATAAGTTTTGTCATCCTTTAGCATTACATTGTAGCGAGGTTTTAATTCTTTGATCAGATTATTTTCCAAAAGGAAGGTATCTTCCTCTGTATCTACTACGATGTATCTAATTTGATGAATATTTTTTACTAGAATTCTTGTTTTCGGATTTTCATGGTATTTATTGAAATAGGATGACACACGTTTTTTTAAATCTTTGGCTTTACCAACGTAGATTACTTTCCCTTTTTCATCTATAAATTGGTAACATCCCGGACTGTGAGGTATAACTTTTAATGTATTTTGTATTTCTTGCGTCATGGAATGATGGGTGTTCTCTCTATTTTATAAAGAATAATTTAATTAGATTTCAAATTTTAGAATTGAATCAATCTCTACATCATCGTTAAATAATGCTCTCCCATTTAATTTTTCGAGTTCAATCAAAAAGTTAATATAGATTTTTTTGACCCCCAATTTTTTTACTAATCGGTATGCAGCTGCCATTGTTCCTCCTGTTGCAAGAAGATCGTCGTGGAGCAATACGATGTCGTTTTCGTTTAATGCGTCTTTATGTATTTGAATAATGTCTTCTCCGTATTCCTTGCTATATTTTTCTTCGATTGTTTTATAGGGTAGTTTTCCGAATTTTCGTATTGGAACAAAACCTGCATATAGTCTGATAGCTGTAGCGGGACCCATAAAAAATCCTCTTGATTCTATTCCGGCCACTTTTGTAATTCCTTTATCTTTGTATCGGTCATACAGTATATCTGATAATCCTCTTAAATATTCAGCCGACTGAAATAACGTAGTAATGTCTTTAAATTGTATCCCTTTTATTGGGAAATCGGGGATGTTACGTACAGCTGCTGTTAATGTTTGTATATCCATTTGTTTAAATTATTATTGTGATTACTTTAAATGTTCCACGTGAAACATTTAAATCATCGTCCCATCAATACAAGCAGAATTGAGATATCATTAGGCGAAACTCCCGGAATTCGACTGGCTTGAGCTATGGTTTCAGGGTTAATTCGAGTCAGCTTCTGTCTTGCTTCAGTTGATAGTGATTGAATTTCGTTGTAGTTGAATTTATCTTTTATTCGAATATCTTCCAATCGTTTTATTTTATCGGCCATGATACGTTCTCGTTCGATGTATCCTCCATATTTTATGGCAATGTTGGCTGCTTCGATAATTTCCTCTTTCCGGTCTTTTATTGAGTCTAAAACCTCTCTGAGTGGCGCTATCTCATTGGCAAGGGTTTCTATTTCTATATGTGGGCGTAAAAGCAAATCAATGAGTTTAGTCCCTCTTTTGAGCGGTGCTGTCCCTACGGATTCCAAGAAAGGATTGATTCGATCGGCTTTGATAGAAAAATGCGTTACAAAATCAACCAGTTTTTCTATTTCTGATTTTTTTCTTGCAAGGAGTTGCATCCTTTCCGTTGTTGCTAATCCCACATCAAATCCTTTTTGAGTGAGCCTTTCGTCTGCATTATCTTGTCGGAGTAGAATGCGATATTCTGCACGGGAAGTGAACATGCGGTAAGGCTCATCTACTCCTTTTGTGATCAGATCATCGATAAGAACACCAATGTATGCTTCATCTCTGTGTAAGATAAACGGATTTCCTCCATGACAGTTTATATGTGCATTGATTCCCGCAATTAATCCTTGTCCTGCAGCTTCTTCATATCCTGTGGTTCCATTGATTTGACCGGCAAAAAATAAATTTTTTATCAGCTTAGTTTCCAACGTCGGATAAAGTTGTGTGGGATCAAAGAAATCGTATTCGATGGCATATCCCGGCCGAAAAATGTGTACATTTTTAAATGCCGGGATACGTTGTAATGCCTTCAATTGAATTTGCAAGGGTAGGGATGAAGAGAATCCATTTAAATAGTATTCGTTTGTGTTTTCCCCTTCCGGTTCAAGAAACAGCTGATGGCTTGTTTTTTGTGCGAACGTTACTATCTTTGTTTCTATGCTGGGACAATAGCGTGGGCCGATGCTTTTTATTTGTCCGTTATATAAGGGTGAATCTTTTAATCCTTCACGCAATGCTTCATGAACGGATTCAGAAGTATACGTAATCCAGCAGCTTCGTTGTTTCAACCGACGTTGAACAGAGGGCAAGTAGGAAAATTTGTGAAAATCGTTCTCGCTTTCTTGTTCTTCCATAAGAGAAAAATCAACACTTCTGCCATCTATTCTTACCGGCGTTCCGGTTTTCATCCTATCGGTTTTAAAGCCCATCGATTGAAGTTGCTCTGTTATTCCATAGGATGCAGGTTCCGATATTCTTCCTCCTCCGATTTGGACTTTACCGATATGGATTAAGCCACTCAAAAAAGTTCCACTGGTGAGCACAACAGATTTGGCGAAAAATTCTACCCCCATGCGAGTTTTGACACCTGCGACAGTTCCATTTTTGAATATGAATTCAATGACCGTATCTTGCCACATATAGAGATTGGGTGTGTTTTCGATAATTTCACGCCATGTGCTGATGAATTTCATTCTGTCGCTTTGAACACGAGGGCTCCACATGGCAGGTCCTTTTGAGCGGTTCAACATGCGAAATTGTATAGCGGTTTTGTCGCTAACGATACCCATGTGTCCACCTAAGGCATCAATTTCGCGTACAATTTGTCCTTTTGCAATGCCTCCTACAGCCGGATTGCAGCTCATTTGTGCGATTTTGTTCATATCCATGGTGATGAGCAACGTTTTTGATCCTAAGTTTGCTGCGGCTGTAGCTGCTTCGCATCCGGCATGTCCTGCTCCTACAACAATGATGTCGTAATTAATATCCATTTCGTTTTTTAAGAAATACGCAAAGATACTAAAAAAGAAAATGTTATCCGTATAACTTTATGTTAACGGGGAATAACAATAATAAAATATATTTTATTTTATTCGATTGATTATAAATTAGATAGGGTGAATCATTTTTGCAATTTTATTTTTTGACCATTCATAAATCGAGCATGCTGAGTGCCTCTTCCTCTGCTTTTCTCATTTCTTTTATTTCGTCTTCCGATTTATCTTTTAACCCACAAAGATGAAGGATACCATGAATGATGACACGATGTAATTCTTCATCATATGGAGTTTGATATTTTTGTGAATTGGACAAAACAGTATCAAGGCTAATAAAAATATCCCCGGATATTATATTATTTTCGGAATAATCGAAAGTAATGATATCGGTATAAAAATTGTGATTAAGAAATTGGTTGTTTACTTCTAAAATTTTTTCGTCGGTACAAAATAAGTAACCAATATTACCGATTTGTTTCCCGTATTTATCGGCTATCGATTTGATCCATTTTGTTGTTGTTCTCTTTTTTATTTTCGGGAAGCTGATGTTTTCTGCTTGAAAAGTGACTGCCATTTTCAGTTTTATTTAGATGATTAAACGTGATTTATTTGTCTGTTTTTATCCAAAGAACAAGTAGGAAACAAAAATTGCCACTATAACTCCGGTTAAATCGGCCAGAAGTGCATAAGGAACAGTATAGCGCGAATTTTTTATGTCAACCGACCCATAATAAACAGCCACAATATAGAATGTCGTGTCGGTTGCACCCTGAAGGACTGCAGATAAGCGGCCGGAAAAGGAATCGGCCCCAAATGTTTTCATTGCATCAATCATCATTCCGCGGGCTCCGCTTCCGCTAAGGGGTTTCATCAGAGCCGTGGGCATGCCGTCAACCCAGCGAGTATCGAGACCTGTCCATGCTACCATATTTCGAAGCCCTTCCATTAGAAAATCCATGGCTCCTGAAGCGCGAAAAACGCCTACCCCTACCAGAATGGCAATCAGATAGGGAATAATGGTAACCGCTGTTTTAAATCCCTCTTTGGCTCCATCGATAAAGGCTTCAAAGATATTGATTTTTTTTCTCATCGCTTTCAAAATAAAAGTAACGATGATGGTAAGTAAAATGATATTTGCCACAAGACCGGAAATGATGTTGATTTTTTCCTGTGGCATCGCATGAAAAACAAAAATCGTTACTGCAATTATCGCCGTGATGCCTCCAAAAAAACCTATAATGGCTTTGTTAAAAATGTTGATCCCTTGCTTCAAGCAAACGGCTATTACGGCTACGAGGGTAGCTGCAAAAGTTGTTATCATGATTGGGATGAATACATCGGCAGGATTGGCAGCACCCATTTGTGCCCGGTACACCATGATGGTAACAGGAATGAGCGTGAGCCCTGAAGCATTCATTACAAGGAACATGATCATGGGATCGGATGCCTGTTTTTTCTTTGGATTGATTTCTTGCAATTCCTTCATCGCTTTCAGTCCAAACGGAGTAGCTGCATTATCGAGTCCTAACATATTGGCAGATACATTCATCAGTATAGAGCCAAAGGCGGGATGGCCTTTGGGAATATGAGGAAATAATTTTGAAAACAAAGGAGCTGCAGCCCGAGAAAAAAGTTCGATCATGCCCCCTCGTTCTCCAATTTTCATTATGCCGAGCCATAGTGAAAGCACACCGGTCAGACCCAAAGAAATTTCGAAACCTGTTTTGGCCGAGTCGTAACTCGAATTCATGATTTCGGTGAAAACATTTACATCGCCGAAAAAAATGAGTTTAACTAAAGCTACAGCAAAAGCAATGATAAAAAAAGCAATCCAAATGTAATTTAAAATCATAATAGGTCAATTTTCCGGGAAAATCCGTTGTCAAAGTTACAATTTATCACAAACTGACAAAATAGGTAACATTTATTTTCTACCTTTATCGTTTCTAAAACTTTAAATGATGAGTTGGAAAGACTTTTTTTATTATCATAGAGGCGAAAGGGTTGCCATTATTCTTTTATTGATTCTGATTGTGTTGACCATTGTAATGAATGAAATAGGGAAGAAGAAGAATAATGAGAATAATGTTCTTATAGAGAACGATTCATTAGTGCAAGAGTTCGACCAATTTCATCGTTCATTGAATGATGGAGAGTCTGTTGCTTATCCTCCAACGGAAAGTGAATCCAATCGTCAATATTATGTCGAGAACAGAAGGAATAATGAACGACAATTGAAGTCGAATGAACTTTCGACATATTCCGATAAAAATTCATCTTTTGAAAGTTCTTTTTCGGTAAGTGTAAAACTTGCCGAAGGCGAAACCATTTTTTTAAATGAGAGCGATACTACTGACTGGAAAAAAATTCCCGGCATTGGCAGCACATATGCTTCGCGCATTGTAAAATATCGGGATTTACTCGGAGGTTTTGTTACTGTAGATCAATTGAGAGAAGTATACGGCATTGACGATGTGTTATTTGCTAAAATATATCCTTATCTGGAAGCTGATGGGAAATACACAAAAATAGCCATAAATAGGCTTGAATTTAAGGAACTTCTTCGGCATCCCTATCTCAATTACAAACAGGTGAAAGCTATTTTTGATTTACGCCGGCGAAAAGGGAATGTTTCATCCATTAATGAATTGGCAATGCTCAACGAATTTACTGCTGAAGACATCGAACGATTAAATCCCTATTTGGAATTTTGAGTTGAAATAGGTTCCGTCCCTAGGAATAATAATGGGCCATTTTTTACTTTTGATTCTTAAAAAACATAGCCCGCGACGAGGCGGGCTGAATTTATATAAGGGAAGTTTTGATTTTTTGTGTGTAAATGCTTTTTACTTTTCTGATTTAGCTTTTTCGAGAGCCGCAATATTTTCTTTCAAAAGAGCAATTTTGCTTTCGGTGTCGGCTTTTTTCTTGCGCTCGTTTTCCACAATTTCGGGCTTGGCATTCTGTACGAACCGCTCATTGGTTAGTTTTTTCATCACCGATTGCAGGAACCCATGCTGATATTCAAGTTCAGCCTTCAATTTTTTTAATTCGGCTTCTACATCCGTTTTATCGAACAGAGGGATCGAAAACTCGGTAGTTCCTACCAGAAATCCGACAGCTCCGGGCTCTTTTTCCTGAACTTTTTCAATAGACGTTAGATTACCCATTTTTATGATTACACTGTCATAGGTGCCTTTATAATCCCCGGTATACTGAAGAGGAAGTTTTTCTTTGATTGGAATATTCTTTTGCAAACGTATAGTACGTATCCCCGCAATAATTTCTTTCACTTTTTCGAAATCTGCTAGTAACACCTCGTCAAAAGGTCGACTTTCCGGGAGAGGAGCAATCATGATACTGTCACCTTGCTTGCGCTCGTACAATACCTGCCACAGCTCTTCGGTGATAAAAGGCATAAAAGGGTGGAGAAGTCGTAAGAGGGTATCAAAAAAAACAAGCGTAGCATCATAGGTTTTTTTGTCGATGGGTTGTCGGTATGCCGGTTTGATAATTTCGAGATACCAGGAAGAAAATTCCTCCCAAAAGAGTCGGTAAACTACCATCAATGCTTCGGAAAGGCGGTATTTTGAGAACAAATCGTCCAACTCGGCAATTGCTTTGGAAAGTATGTTGTCGAACCAGTGAATAGCAATTGCCGCAGTAGCGGGTTGAGAAATATCGTCCTTTACTTTCCATCCTTGCACCAAACGAAATGCATTCCATATTTTGTTGGTAAAATTACGACCTTGTTCGCAGAGTGATTCGTCGAACAACAGATCATTACCTGCAGGGGTGGTGAGTAGCATGCCCATCCGGACGCCGTCGGCGCCGTAGGTATTGATTAATTCGATGGGGTCGGGTGAATTTCCCAATTGTTTGGACATTTTTCGTCCTGCTTTGTCACGAACGATGCCTGTAAAATAAACATTTTCGAAACATTTTTCATTTCGAAATTCATATCCGGCCATAATCATTCGGGCTACCCAAAAGAAAATGATGTCGGGTCCCGTTACCAGATCATTTGTGGGATAATAATAGTTGATATCCTCATTGTCGGGATGAAGAATTCCATCGAAAACGGAAATCGGCCACAACCATGATGAGAACCACGTATCGAGGACATCTTCGTCTTGTCGTAAATCATCGATCGAAAGGGGATAATCTACCATTTTCAATGCTTTTTGATAAGCTTCTTCTTTGCTTTCAGCCACAACAAATCCACCTTTGGGAAGATAGTAGGCCGGAATCTGATGACCCCACCAGAGTTGCCGGCTGATGCACCAGTCTTTAATATTTTCCATCCAGTGGCGATACACATTTTTGTATTTTGGAGGGTAGAACTTGATAACATCGTTCTCTACGGCTTCAAGGGCAGGTTTAGCAAGATCTTTCATTTCTAAAAACCATTGAATGGAGAGTTTGGGTTCGATGGGTACATTTGTCCTTTCGGAAAACCCAACCTTGTTGGTATAAGGTTGGGTTTTTTCGAGCAATCCTGCTGTTTGAAGATCTTTGACAATTTTTTCGCGTGCAACAAATCGATCCATTCCTGCATACATGGCGCCGTGTTCGTTTAGGGTACCATCAGGGTTGAAAATATCGATTGCAGGAAGATGATGTTTTTCTCCCAGCATATAGTCGTTGACATCGTGTGCAGGGGTAACTTTCAGGCATCCTGTTCCGAATTCCATATCTACATATTCATCTTCAATAACAGGGATGACACGGTTAATAAGCGGAACAATTACTTTTTTCCCTTTCAAATGAGCGTTTTTTGGGTCATTGGGATGGATGCACAGTGCCGTATCACCCATGATGGTTTCCGGTCTTGTGGTTGCGACCACAGCATAATTGTCTTCCCCTTCTATTTTGTAGCGAAGATAATAGAGTTTACCTTCATGTTCTTTGTAGATTACTTCTTCATCAGAGAGTGCGGTAAGGGCTTGGGGATCCCAGTTAACCATTCGCACACCCCGGTATATTTTTCCCTTTTCATATAAATGACAAAAGGCCTTGATAACACTTTTAGAACGTATTTCGTCCATGGTGAAGCAGGTTCTATCCCAATCGCAGGAAGCTCCCAGCTTTTTCAGCTGCTCAAGAATAATTCCTCCATGTTCATCAGTCCATTCCCATGCATGTTCTAAAAATTCTTCGCGGGAAAGATCCGTTTTTTTGATTCCTTGAGAAGCAAGTTTAGCTACTATTTTTGCTTCGGTAGCAATTGAGGCATGGTCGGTGCCCGGTACCCAACATGCATTTTTTCCCTGCATACGTGCGCGGCGAATCAAAATATCCTGGATAGTATTGTTAAGCATGTGACCCATATGCAGAATTCCCGTCACGTTTGGTGGAGGGATTACGATCGTATAGGGTTCACGGTTATCGGGTTCTGAATGAAAATATCGGTTTTTCAGCCAATATTGGTACCACTTCTCTTCAACTTCGGACGGATTGTATTTGCTTCCTATCTCCATAAATCTTTCTTTTTGAATCGCAAAGGTATGAAAAAATGCGTTTCATTGAAGCGCATTTTCCATTTTACCGACACCTTAAGACTTTATTCATCGTAAAGGAGATAGGGTTTACGTTGTTTTTTGAACTTCTGCACATCGTTAACCCATTTTGCCTTAATTTCTTTGGCCGATTTTCCTGCGATGATATCTTTTCGAACATAATCTACCCCCATCAATTTTTCAAAGAAAGGAGTAAAAAAGGATTCGCCAATTTGCAGATTGTTGTAAGCATCGATGATCCAGGATAAGTCTAAACCGTTGTTTTGGATTTGTTTGTCGGGAATATTTCGAAGGTCAACGCCATAACATTTTTGATTGAGAAAAGGAGGTTTTTTTGCTCCCGGAATGCTTCTCGGGACGAACCAGAAAGTAGATCCTTTATAATTCGGATGGCCATAAACCTGAAACGGGTATGGAGTTCCCCTTCCTAAACTCATCACGGTTCCTTCAAAAAAGCAGGTTGAGGGATAGAGATAAACAGCGTGCATATTGGGCAAGTTGGGTGAGGGGGGGATGGGCAACTCGTACAAGGTTTGATGGGTATAATTCTCACATGGAATAACCGTCACGTCGCAAATGCGGCCATTGGACAGCCATTTTTCACCATTGATCATCAGAGCCAGTTCACCGAGCGTCATGCCGTGAACCACCGGAATGGGGAGCCACCCCACGCCCGATCTATACTTCATATCCAGTAAAGGACCATCCACATAAAAGCCATTTGGATTGGGTCGGTCTAGTACGATCATTTTTTTTTCTGAGATGGCGCAAGCATCCATCATGTGCGCCATTGTGATGTAATATGTATAAAAGCGGGTTCCTACATCCTGTAGATCAAATACGAGTACGTCGAAACGATTCATCTTTTCTGCAGAAGGTTTTCCGCCTTTCACTCCATACAGTGACCAAATGGGGATACCCGTTTTTTTGTCAACCGAATCGGCTACCTGTTCTCCTGCATCGGCTGTTCCTCTAAAACCATGCTCCGGTGAAAAAATGCCGACGATATTAAAATGGTTTCGTTTTAGGAGATCCACCAGATGTTCTTTACCAACCATGCCGGTTTGATTAGATAAAACGGCTATACGTTTCCCTTCCAGTAACGGAAAATACTGATCGGTTTGTTCGGCACCTACTTTAACCCTTTGTTGATTGGGCTTGGTATGCGGTTGATGCACCCTTGGTGTGGCATTAACTTTTTCGTAAGGGGATTGTGAAAATGCCGAGAGGAAGAAGGAAAGTAAAAATAAAATGAGATTTTTTTTCATGTTCAATTTTCCGGTTTGGTTTTGGAATATTTTTGTTGTTCATGTAATTGGTTGAATTCTTCTTCAATCGAAACCAGCTCATTTTTTATGTTTTGTAAGCGTTCTACTAATTCAATGCGTTTTTCCTCATCATCTTTTTTCGATTTCAGTGCCTGACGAGCCCCTTCCAATGTTAATCCATTTTCCTTAACAAGATGATATACTATACCTACTTGCCGGATATCTTCTTTTGTATATTGACGTGTTCCCCCGGCTGTCTTTTTGGGATTGATGTTATCGAATTCTTTTTCCCAGAAACGTAAAAGAGAAACATTCACGGCAAAATGATCAGCGACTTCCTTAATGGAATAGTAAAGGCGCTTATCGTTAAAATTGATTGGCTTTCGTCGTTTTCCCATCTTTGAAAAATTGTTTTTTGGATTAGAACTTTCTGTTTGTTACCGTTATTGGCAAGATAATAAGTTCAACATGCGGCAAAAATAAACTTTTTGCCGTAATTTTGCAAACAGAATTTAAACAGAAAAGAAACCATATTTTTAATTTTTTATGATGACTTCTAAAGAAATACGTCAATCGTTTAAAGATTATTTTGCATCCAAAGGACATCAGATTGTGCCATCGGCCCCCATGGTAATCAAGGACGATCCCACTTTAATGTTTACCAATGCAGGGATGAACCAGTTTAAAGATATTATCTTGGGTAATGCGCCCGTAAAATACCGTCGTGTGGCTAATGTGCAGAAATGTCTTCGCGTGAGTGGCAAGCACAATGATCTGGAAGAAGTAGGGCACGATACTTACCATCACACCATGTTTGAAATGTTGGGCAATTGGTCTTTCGGCGATTATTTTAAAAAGGAAGCGATTGAATTTGCATGGGAATACCTCACAGAAATTTTGAAACTCGATAAAGATCGTTTATATGTCACCGTTTTTGAAGGGAGTCCGGAGGAAGGTTTGCTCCGCGATTCCGAGGCTGCCGAATATTGGTCGCGATATTTACCTGCAGAACGCATTATTGATGGAAGCAAGAAGGACAATTTTTGGGAAATGGGAGATACCGGTCCATGTGGTCCTTGTTCTGAAATCCATATCGATATTCGTTCTCAGGAGGATCGAAAGAGAGTGGATGGATTATCGCTCGTGAACAAGGGCCATCCACAGGTGATTGAAATTTGGAATCTCGTTTTTATGCAATACAACCGAAAGGCTGATGGGTCACTGGAAGAGTTACCGGCAAAGGTGATCGATACAGGTATGGGTTTCGAAAGGCTGTGTATGGCTGTTCAGGGGAAGACTTCGAATTACGATAGCGATATTTTCCAGCCGCTTATTCAAAAAATAGGTGAGTTAAGTCGGTCGCGATATGGAGAGGACCCCCAAAAAGATGTCGCCATGCGTGTCGTTGCCGACCATGTTCGCGCCATTGCTTTCTCCATTACAGACGGACAATTGCCTTCTAATGCCAAAGCAGGTTATGTGATACGACGAATTTTGCGTCGTGCTGTTCGGTATGGTTATACCTTTTTGGAAATGAAAGAACCTTTCATGTATAAACTTATTCCTACCCTTATTGATGTAATGGGTGAGGCTTATCCTGAATTGATAGCACAACAGAAGTTGGTAGAAAGGGTGATTAACGAAGAAGAGGAATCTTTCTTGCGAACGCTTGAAACCGGTATACACCTGCTTGATAAACAAATAGAAGAGCTCAGGGCTGTAGGTAAAACCCAACTTGAAGGAGCAATAGCTTTTCAGCTTTACGATACCTATGGTTTTCCGCTCGATCTTACTGAACTTATTCTTCGTGAGCACGGGATGACGGTTGATACTTGGGGCTTCGATTTGGAGATGAAGAAACAAAAAGAACGTGCACGCAATGCCGCTGTCGTTGAAACAGGTGACTGGGTGCAAGTTCATGAGGGTGAACCGGAATTTGTAGGCTATGATCGGACAGTTTGCGAATCCCGGATCTTACGTTATCGAAAGGTTAAACAAAAAAATAGGCAGTTTTATCAGGTTGTTTTCGAAAAGTCCCCCTTCTATGCCGAAATGGGTGGGCAAGTAGGGGATAGTGGCGTCTTTATCGATAAAGACGGGAAAGTATTCCGGATTTTTGATACGAAAAGAGAAACCAATTTGGCTGTGCATCTGTGTAATGAAATACCGGCCGATCCTACCGGCATCTTTCGTTTAGAAGTTGATATTGAAAAACGTACAGCAACAGAGTGCAATCACACGGCTACACACCTTCTTCACGAAGCGCTTCGCGAAGTGCTGGGTAAGCATGTTGAACAAAAAGGATCGTATGTTTCGCCCGATATGTTGCGTTTTGATTTTTCACATTTTCAAAAAATGACCCCTGAAGAAATTCGAGAGGTGGAACAACGTGTGACAGAAAAAATTCGGCAAGATCTCAAGTTAGAAGAGCATCGCCATGTTTCTCTTGATGAGGCGAAGGCTTCCGGAGCAATGGCTCTTTTTGGAGAAAAGTATGGCGATGAAGTTCGAACGGTTCGTTTTGGTACCTCGATCGAATTGTGTGGAGGAACCCACATCTCTTCTACCGGACGTATAGGAACATTTCGTATTGTGAGCGAAAGCGCTATTGCTGCGGGTGTGCGGCGAATTGAAGCCGTTACTGCAAAAAAATGCGAAGAATATCTTTATGCTATAGAAGATAGCCTGAAAAGCGTTAAAAATATGTTGAATAATCCACCTGATGTGAAGCAGGCATTGCAGCGATTATTGGATGAAAACAGTGAAATGAAAAAAACGATTCAGGAGTTCGTGAAGGAAAAAACAGAACGGCTGAAACAAGCTGTCATTGCGGAAAAAGAAATCATTAACGACATTGCTGTTTTCAATCTTACCGGATCCGATATCTCACCCGATGTGGTTAAAGACATTGCCTTTCAGCTGAAAGGACAATTTCCCGAAAAAATGTGTTTTGTTGCCGGAACATCAATGAAAGGCAAAGCCAATATTACGGTTATGCTCAGCGATGATTTGGTGAAAAAAGGTCTGAATGCCGCAAATCTGGTTCGTCAGGCTGCCAAGTTTATTGAGGGTGGGGGTGGAGGACAACCTCATTTTGCTGCTGCCGGAGGTAAAAATGTCGATGGATTGTCAGCAGCAGTGCAATTGATACTGAAAAATCTGTGAAATTAATTTTAATAGGAGTGAATAGCGGGGAACGATCATTTTCCGCTATTTTTTTGTCCTTTTGTAAGTTTTTTTGTTTATTTTTGAAGAAAATATTTTTTACAATGGATAAACGGCGAATCACGCTTAAAGATATTGCCAAGGCGTTGAATTTATCGCCATCTACCGTTTCACGGGCAATGAAAAATCATCCTGCAATTAGCCGAGAGACGAGGGATCTTGTGCAAAAATATGCCGAAGAACACAAATATAAACCTAATCCAATGGCTATGCGATTGCGGATGAATCGAAATAACGTTATAGGGGTCATTGTTCCCGAAATTGTTCATTATTTTTTTTCCACGGTTCTTGCCGGAATTCAGGAAGAAGCGGAGAGACAAAACTACAATATTCTCATCTGCCATTCCAATGAAAATTACGATCGTGAAGTGAAGAGTGTTGAAATGTTGCTGGATGCGGGGGTAGAGGGCATTTTAGTTTCGCAATCGAAAAGTACCATAAAATATGATCATTTTCAGGAAATTATTGATAATGGCATTCATTTGGTTTTTTTCGACCGTATTTGCACCGGGATCAATACCGATAAAGTGGTTGTGGATGATTATGTCGGAGCTTTTCATGCGGTTGACTATCTCATTCAGACAGGTTGTAATCGAATTGCTTTTCTCGGAGCTAATCCCCATCTTCCAATTTCAACCAATCGAAAAATGGGTTATGAGGATGCACTGCGAAACCATCGGTTGCCGATAGAAAATGAGTTGATAGCCGTATGTGATACGCCGGATCTGGTTAAGGAAGTTGTCCCACGGATGTTAACCCGCCAACCTGTGCCCGATGCTTTTTTCTGCATTAATGATGAAGTGGCAGCTTATTGTCTTCAATTGATTAAATCAGCAGGATTTCGTGTGCCTGATGATATCTCGATTTGCGGATTTACCAACTCTTATATTACAGAAGTAACTCATCCAACCTTGACCAGCGTTGACCAACATGGTTTTGAAATGGGAAAAGAATCTGCCCGTCTCTTGATCAACCGCATAAGTGGATTAGAAACCAAAAGTGGTGTGGTCAGCAGAGTCATCAAAACAGATTTAGTGATCAGAGAATCTACACGATAATCGAGGAAATAGATATTGGTTCAGGTTTCGGTTTTATGCAATCGTTTGCATAAAAAATCCCGGTTTTTATTTTACATTGTATGTCAACAAGATAAGAAGCTTTGTAAATTTGTTCAATAACATATCTGTATCTACATGGAAAAAAGACGTTTGTCGTTTTGGGAAATTTGGAACATGAGTTTCGGATTCTTGGGAATTCAATTTGGTTTTGCCTTGCAGAACGCTAATGTTAGCCGTATTTTTGAAACGTTGGGTGCTAAAGTAGAAGATATCCCTATTTTATGGATTGCTGCACCCATTACCGGCTTAATCATTCAACCTATCATCGGACATTATAGCGATAAAACATGGAATCGGTTCGGTCGGCGTCGCCCTTATTTTACTGTGGGAGCCATTTTCACTACATTGGCATTGTTCATTATGCCTAACTCGCCTGTTCTTTGGGTAGCAGCCGGTATGTTGTGGATTATGGACGCATCCATCAATATTTCCATGGAACCTTTTCGTGCTTTTGTGGGCGATAATCTGCCAACAGAGCAACGCACGATGGGTTTTGCCATGCAAAGTTTTTTTATTGGTACAGGAGCGGTGATTGCCTCAGTTTTGCCTTATGTTCTTACTAACTGGTTCGGCGTTTCTAACATTGCACCCGAGGGTGTCGTTCCGAAATCCGTTAAGCTTTCGTTTTACATCGGTGGATTATTTTTGTTGAGTGCTGTTTTATACACCGTTTTCACGACGAAGGAATATTCTCCTGATGAATTGGCTGCTTTTGAAAAGCATAAAGAAAAAACCACCGGGATAAAAATTGAACATAAGCTACCGGTAACCTCTTCGCAATTCATAAAAAAAGGGATATCTTGGAGTGTTATTGGTTTGATCGTTACGCTACTGATTGCCGCTTCCCATCTTGATGCTCAACTTTACATTATTTCCGGATTGTTGTTGATTTTCGGCATTATTTTGCTCATTTCGGGTTTGATTGCAAAGAATAACAACAAACCTCAAGGAATAACCATTATTATGAATGACTTGCTGAATATGCCGAAAACTATGGCGCAGTTGGCCATCGTTCAATTTTTTTCGTGGTTGGCTTTTTATGCGATGTGGATCTATACGACTCCTGCAGTAACACAACATGTTTATGGGGCTACCGACTCAGCTTCTGAACTTTATAATCAGGGAGCTAATTGGGTAGGTGTTTTGTTCGGTGTATATAACGGAGTTTCGGCTGTCTTCGCTTTTTTGCTTCCGCTGCTTGCGAAACAAATCGGGAGAAAAGCCACTCATGCTTTTGCCCTTACCATTGGCGGGATTTCTTTTATTTCATTTTTCTTTATTCATGATCCCATGGTTTTGCTTATTCCGATGATCGGCATCGGATTTGCATGGGGAAGCATTCTTTCCATGCCATACGCCATCCTTACAGGATCTCTTCCTGCAGATAAAATGGGGACTTATATGGGGATTTTCAATTTTTTTATCGTTATCCCACAGATTCTCGCTGCAAGCATTTTGGGATTCGTTACCCGTGATATTTTTGGCGGGAAAGTAATTTTTACAATGGTACTTGCTGGATTTTCCCTTATTTTGGGTGCTTTGTCCGTATTTTTCGTTCAAGATAATGATGATGTTTTCAACTTAAAACGTATAAAATAAAGCGTTATTAATGCAAAAACCTGCCCTCATAAGGGCAGGTTTTGTTTTACTATCTCTATTGCTCGATGGTATTATGAAGATTAGCTTCACCCTCCGGTAAATTAGTATTCGTCTTCGTTGAAAAAGAAGTCTTCTTTGCTCGGATAATCCGGCCATATGTCTTCGATAGACTCGAAGATTTCCGTATCTTCCTCAATTTCCTGCAAATTTTCGATAACTTCCAACGGAGCACCGGAGCGTTGGGCATAATCAATTAACTCGTCTTTGGTGGCAGGCCATGGAGCATCTTCCAGTTTTGAAGCTAATTCTAATGTCCAGTACATATGCTATTAATTTTTAATAAACAGTCGTTTTTATAATAGGCGCAAATATAATAAAATTACCCATACCTTATTGTTCCCAATATATTTCTTTACCCGATTTATGATTTTCTGTTCGGGCAAGGACAAAAAAATAGTCAGATAGACGATTTATAAAACTCAGAATATGTTGATCTACGCTATATTTCTCTTTCAGTCGGTAGATTTCCCTTTCGGCACGGCGGCACACCGTTCGGCAGATATGTGCCCTTGCGGCTGCCTCGTTTCCGCCCGGAAGAACAAATCGACGGAGTTTAGGAAGCAAAGCATCCAATTGATCAATCTCTTTCTCTATGAGTGAAATATCGTCGTCGGTAATTCCACATTTTCTTTCGATGGATGGATCCTCACTATCCGTTGCCAGATAAGAGCTTACATTAAATAGCTTGTGTTGGATTAACGACAGGAAATTCTTAGTTCCCTTTTCTTCTATCGCACATAGTAACCATCCGACGAAACTATTGAGCTCATCAATCGTCCCATATGATTCGAGTCGGATGTGCGTTTTTGGGACTCGGTTGCCGCCTACAAGCGACGTTTTACCGTCATCCCCGGTTTTTGTGTACAACATACTTTTTCCCATTATTCTCGAAGGATAAGATTATGATCAGATCAAATAGTTTAATTTGTGATATTCCGAATTTAATATAACGATACCAACATGTTTCCTGTCAAAAGTGAGCCTTGTTCTCTCGTCCGTTTTGATTTTTCTCCAAGTTGCCTTTGCCGATTTGTTTTTGTCAATGTTCATCATCAGCCAGAATGTCTGATTATGGCTGTGTTCAAAAAGCAATTTCACGACATCAACACTTTTGTGCAATTTATAATCCAAATTACAGAAAATGGCGTCAAAAGAACGGTTTGGTATTGCATTCTTTATCTCAATTTGATCTTTTTTATGATATAGCAATTTTTGTGCCACCGCAATTTTGTCGAGATTGGTTTCTATGCTGACGCATGTGATTTCCTTAGAAGGAGCAATCAGAAAAAGTGTATTAATTCCTTTTCCGGAGCCTATTTCCAGAATATTCTTAGAATGAAAAAAATTTACCAGTCGAAACGAGAGATAATGAATTTCAGAAATCTCTTTCGGTCCAATATGGTTTTTTGTAAGGTGATTTTGGATATCGAAATAGGCATTGTAGGGCAATTTTTCATTGACAACTTTGGTAATGAAGGAAAAAGCAAAAGGAGAGTGCACTCCGAAGCCTTTTGCCGTGCGTTTTCGTTTTAAAAAAGCGGGCATTATGATAAATTTTTTTCTTACCTTTTGCAGATTAAAGTCACGGCATATGCTGCTATGCCTTCTTCTCTTCCCACAAATCCCATTTTTTCAGCTGTTGTGGCTTTAATGGAGATATTTTCTACATCGGTTTTAAGAATTGCAGCGAGGGTTTCCTGCATTTGTGGGATATATGGATTCAGTTTAGGTTGTTCGGCACATACTGTTACATCAATATTACCGAGCTGATAACCTTTTGCTTGAATAAGACGATAGGTTTCTTTCAATAGGATTTTGCTGTCGATATCTTTATATTCTCCAGATGAGTCGGGAAAGTGAAATCCGATATCGCGCAGGTTGGCTGCTCCAAGCAGAGCATCGCAAATGGCATGGATGAGGACATCGGCATCGGAATGTCCGACTAATCCCCTTTCGTGGTCAATTTTTATTCCCCCTAGCCACAGTTCTCTGCCTTTTTGCAGACGGTGCATGTCGTATCCAAAACCGATTCGTAGATCCATTATATTTGGTAGATTCATTATATTTTAACGGAATAATTTTTTTGATTTTAATGGTGTCTCAGTTAATGATGCAAAATCAATTTATTTGCTTCGTTGTAAATTGATAGTAAGCAATGGGTTATTTAATCCTGAAATCGAGTAATTTTTCGTTTCCGATATATCCCTCGAGGTGATCATTGATGGCAACCGGTCCTATTCCGGCAGGCGTACCCGTAAAGATGAGATCACCTATCTTTAAGGTAAAGAATTTACTGATATACGAAATGATTTTGTCCATCGAATAGATCATACCGTGGGTATTTCCTTGTTGAACCGTCTTTCCGTTGATATCGAGGTGGAAATCGATATTTTGTATATCGGTAAATTTCTCTTTTGGGATGAAATTGCCGACAGGAGCGGAACCATCGAAACTTTTAGATATTTCCCAAGGCAAGCCCAATTGTTTTTGACGTCGTTGTAAATCGCGCGCTGTGAAATCGATTCCTACTGTAATTTCTTTATAATATCGATATGCAAATTGTTCTGCAATATTTTTTCCCAGTCGGTTGATTTTTATTACGATTTCGGTTTCATAGTGAATCTCGTTTGAAAAATCTGGAAGAAAAAAGGGCTTCCCGTCTTTTAATAAAGCTGTATCGGGTTTCATGAAAATAACCGGTTCATCGCTTTCGAAAACGGATTTCATTTCCTCATTATGAGAGGCGTAATTGAGCCCGATAGCAAAAATCTTCATGTTGTTTTAATTTTATTCCGGCAATTGTTTTAAACGATTGAACATAACGGCCAAATGAGCATATATCGATGTGTTTTGCAATACAATGCCCTCAGGTACACGAATGCGAAATGGAGTAAAATTCCATATTCCGCGTATGCCTCCTTCTATTAAAAAATCGGCTGTTTGTTGTGCAATATCTGCCGGTACTGTCAGTACGCCGATTTCTGCCTTTATGATTTTTTGATTTCTTTCCACAAATTCATTGGCATGATAAACAGGGATATGATTAATGGTAGTGTTTACGACTGCTTCTTTAACATCGAAACCGGCTAAGATTTTCAATCCATATTGTTCCAATCCCGAATCGGCCAGTAAGGCTGCCCCTAGGCTCCCTACTCCAAATAAAACGGCTTTATGAACGGACCTGAATCCGAGAAATTCTTCCAAAACATGGATAAGTTGGTCGATCTCGTATCCTACACGTGTTTTGCCGGAGATATTCACATAGGAAAGATCTTTAGCTATTTGGGTAGGAGATACATTGATTTTTTTTGCTATTTGTGTTGAAGATACGTACGACTCACCCTGTTTTTTTAAGAGCTTTACGTAGGCAAGATACCAAGGGAGCCTGCGTAGAGCGGGTTCCGGAATATTTCGTTGAAATGCAGAAGAATCAACCATGAGATGATTGTTAAAGTTGTGCAAAGATATGTTTTTTTGTGGATTTTAGGTAAAAAACGAGCACAATTTGAAATGAATGGCCTTGCCTAAGTTCAAAATGCCTATATTTGTGATGGATAATAAATTTTATGATTGGTTTACAGAAAGAGATTCATCCGTTTGAACCATTTTTGCCGGAAAAAGCAAAGGTATTGATGTTGGGAAGTTTTCCTCCGCCAATGGCAAAATGGAAAATGGATTTTTACTATCCAAACTTTCAAAACGATATGTGGCGAATCGTTGGTTTGGTATTTTTCAACGATAAAGATCATTTTCTCAAAAATGATAAAACGACATTCGATAAGCAACGTCTCATTGCATTTCTTAATGAAAAAGGAATTGCACTTTATGATGTGGCTTTTGAGATTGTTCGTTTGAGAGACAATGCTTCAGATAATTTTTTGGAGATTGTTCAGCCGATTGATCTTTATGCTGTGTTGGCCAAGATTCCTTTGTGTCGAACGTTGGTAACAACAGGTGAGAAAGCAACTGACACGTTATGTTCGCTTTTGCCAATTAAAATTAAAAAACCTTCTATTGGGTGTTTTGAAAAAATTGAACTCAAAGGAAAGATTTATCGGTTTTACCGCATGCCTTCCTCCTCAAGGGCTTATCCAAAGCCTTTATTGGAGAAAGCAGAAATCTACAAACATTTTTTCGTGGAAATAGGCTTGCGTTAAGGTTCTTCATCAATATATTCTTCGAGCTTTTCATTTACAACAGGGTATAATTTTATTATTTTGCTCCCTTTGATATATCTGGGCAATTTGTTAGAAACAATTTCCTTAAAATAAGGAGAGTTGTTGTGTTCCCTTTGAGCTTGTGTATTTTCATAGTTTTCATACAGAAAAATTTTGTTTGGTTGTTCCTCGCTTAATAAAATATCATAGGCAATGCAACCTTCCTCATTTTCCAGTGTTTGAATCTGCATTTCTTTGAGTAAGGCGAGCGCTGTTTCCATGTTTTTTTGATCCAATTCGAATTCCACAAAAAGGACCACACCTTTTTCGTTATTCAATGTAACCTGTGCTAGTGAGTGAGATACGTTAATTAAAGCAATAGCAAAGGCAAGTAAGGCAATTTTAAAAATCTGCTGTTTCATAAAACCTGAATATAAAGTTAATTAATTGGATATCTAATTCCGGAATAATCTTTGAGAACAATACGCATAGACCCGATTTTTAAGTTTATTTCGATAATGAGGGGAATTCGGTTAAGATCGTTTGTCATAGAAACCTTCATTGCTTCTTGCTGATCGGCAAAAGCTTTGTCAAGTATCATTAGCGACAATTGAATAGCATCATACGTTTTTCCGTCATTTGCTTTGACCGATGTCATGCCCTGATATCGGATATACATGTTTACAATTTTTCTACCCGAAATAAATTGAATATGGATATTTTCACCCGGGTTCATATCGGAATAATCGAGATTTCGGGCATAATTCAGAACCGACACATAATCATAGGTACAATTTTCGGTGGTTACGGTTTCGTCAAAAGCTTGTTTGCCTTTTTTATACCGTATAACCCGAATAGTTATTTTTCCATCTTCATATGAATAAGATTGTCGTTCGGTACGATAGTCGCCACCTTCATTAGTTTCTTTCGTAAAAAGAAGGGGGACCAACTTCATGTCCATGTATCCGGTAAGTGTATCATGAATGGAATACATATTATCAGCCATCCCTAAAGTATTTGCCCTTAACTGCGTTTTGTAAACGCTTTTTCCGTTTAAGTTTGTTGTGGTTGTGTTTAGAGTACCGATGCCTGCTTTTGCATTGATGACGCCCAATTTATAGTATAGATCGTAGGTAATTTTTTCTCCGCTTTGAAAGGCGGTATTGTCTATTTCACATTGTGCGAATACACCTCGTACGAAAAAGATGGACATCAAAACAGGTAAAATGGATATTAATTTTCGACTCATTATTTTGTCTTATTGATTGTTTTTAAAAACAGATTTTTATCTCCCTCCTGCAGGATTTTGGAGAAAGGGATTTGTGCTTTTGCTCGATGAAGTATTTTTGCGTTGCTCTTCATTCGGATTCCTTCTTTTCTTAACTTCCGGTTTATTTTTCGTTATGTCCAACGGTTTTTGTCGGGTCACCGGCACTTCGTTCACGTCCCACGATTCTTCATGGTCGGTAAAAGCTCTGATTTCATATTGCCGGGGATAGTAGTAAACTTCTTCCGGTTGGCGTTTTTGCTCATAATTTCCGGTTGTCCATACCCCGTCTTTGTTTTCATCAATAAATAGTCGCGCATAGTACGTACCCGGATGAAGATCCTGAAATTTGGCTTCGTTGTTTTTGACCATTATTTTCCTGACAGGTTTATCGGATTTATCTAAAAGTTCGACATACACGGTTTTGTTTTCCGGCAATCCAAACATTTCGATCAACAAATTGCCGTATTGTTCGAGCGATTTTACTGTAAAGGTTTGCTCTATTTTGGTGTTCCATAAATCGTAATAACTCTTGAATGCAGCGGAATCTACTACAAATCGGTATTTTCCCCCCGGTTCCCATCGAGGGCGAAGTTCATATTTCCGGATGTTGAAGGTGTCTTTTATTAATCGGTAATTGACCGGAGTAAAAGTGGAGTCTTTTTCGATGAACAGTTTAACATGAGTGGAATCGAACGCAATGAGGGGTTGCTCGAATTCGAGTCGTATGGGTTGGTAAATTTCGTGATTGCTCTGAATATTGTGCTGCAACACCAAAAAACGCAAGGATTCCTCTTCCTTTTCCTTTCCCTTTGATGAGGACGTTTTTTTAATTTTAGGTTGCCTGTAAGTGAAGCGAAGTGTATCGGTATAGATGGAATTGCGATTGGTAGAGTCAGTCCGCACATAATTGATCTCCATTCGGATAGAATCGGTTTTATAGATTAATGAGTCGGTTATCCACAGCGTAATTGTATCGTTATGGGGGGTGCATTCCTTAACATACCAGTTATTGTTTTCTATCGGTGGGTTAAGCAGCCTAAAAGATGGAAATGTGGTCGGTGCTGCAAAATACAGCATCAGTTTATAAGGTTCCGGACGTTCATGTTTTTGTAAATATTGGCGTTGGAAATCGCTTAAGAATGAGCGCAGTAAAATATTATCCGGCAAAAATCGGGTGTAATGAATGGTTTTTATTGAATCGATTTTTGTGCTGTCAACTTTGTTGAAAATAGTGTCTTGGCGTACGTCAGGTTCAGTTGTTGGAATGATGATAGAATCCGAAAAAGCAATTGCTTCCTGTGGATTATCGTATTTATAATCGCGATTGAGATCGTTCAGTGCATAGATTTTATATTTTCCCGGGGCCATTCCTTTTATCGTAAAATCACCTTTCGAGTCTGTTCTGGAAATGCGTTCGAAGGGTATTTTTGTAAAGGCGCTGTCATGGAGGTTGGAGTGAATACCGACATAGATCCCTTTTACAGGTTCCAGATCGTTTGCTGAGAGCACTTTCCCCGACACAGCCAGCGTATCGAGTCTGTCACCGGTGGAAAAAGAGAGCGAAAAATTTTCCAATGGATTCCCTTCGTTATTATCGACAATCGCATCGGTAAAATCGATGGTATAGGTAGTATTGGGAAGCAATTCGTCTTCCAATTCCACAATGGCTTTTTTGCCGATAGATTTGATGACAGGAAAACTTTTTTGAGGAGGAGTAATGATCACTTTTTCCATCGGCTTTTCGATTTTGATGTTTTCATCAAATTCAATCACAATGGTTTTGGTTGTTACATTCAAGCCGTTGAAAGCCGGAGAGGTTTTTTTTACTACGGGAGGTGCAATATCATAGTCCCCACCACTCGGTGAAGCAATGTTTGCACACGAATGCAAAATGATGAACATGAAAGTCATCAAAAAGGAAGCGCAGAGAAATGATAAAAGTTTATGTTGCATTTTTATCGGTTTCCGAAAATAATCATTAATAGCCACAAAAATACAATGTTTATGAGAGTTTTTAAGAACCTGGAATCTGAAAAATAGTAAAAACATTTTTATTGAGATAGTATGGCATGTCCGATTCGACAAAACAGGCATTTTCGTTGATCGCAGTATTCCTTGCGCAATTGGATGAGTGCCTGACTATCAAAAGCATTTTCAGGGATTATTCCTGCCGATTCAAAATCTTGTATGATTTTGTTTTTCTCCGGTTTCACCGATTCCAAAATTTGAATTGCACGATCGCTATATTTCTCGATATCGTTCTTTTTTCCATAAGCAAAAAGCAAGGGTACAACCGTGTTGATGAGAATAATATCCAATGAATTAGCACCCAGGTGTTTTGGAATTTTTTCCGATTCTTTTCCGAAAGTATAGTGCGTTTGCCAATATTCCGATGCATTTACGCGAAAGAGTGTGCGTAGTTGCTCGTAATCGTCGATCTCGAGAATGGCAGAAAAAACTCTGCCGGTGTATTGCACTACCGCGGCCAACTCGGCTATGCGTAGTTGTGGAAATCCTTGAGGTCGGGTACGTAATGATTTGAATAATACATTGTCGAGACTCTTCAGCGAAAATTTTTTTCTCAAAAAATCATATTCTTTTTGTAGCAAAATATAATAGTCGTCGGTAATGGTTTCTTCTTTCAACATACCAGCCTGCCCAAAAAACAACGCTTCCACCTGAAATAAGTTATCGGCATGTTTGAGAATATAATTGTAGGGAAGACTTAGCGCTAGTCGTTCAAATTCTTCGGAATTCAGTCCAAAACCGAAATTTCGAGACAAGAGTACATAAAACGTTTCATCCCATGAATTATTAAATCGTTCCAAATGTCTGAAAATGTCGTTTGTTTTTCGTTCCAGTCGTTCTACAGCCAACGCATCTAGCCACGAGCGCATCTGTTTGTTCGAAATGTCGTGTAACGAGTGATGGCACGGAACATTTACATTGCTGAAAAGTAAAAAATCGGCATTATCTCTTATTTTTTGCGAAACAGAGATGCAGAGCTGCGAAATTTTTTGTCCCTTTTCGTTATAAATTTCTTCGTTAACATTTTCTACTACATGGAGGATAACGGAATTGTAAGCTTTATCGGTGTGATGCCTATGTTTTATCCATTCGTTTGAGGCGCGGTGAATTTCAACATTTCCTGCCCATAATTTGTTCCCGATTTTGATCTTTGCATTAAAAAAATCGGGGCCGGCATCGCTGTTGGAGATTCCCGGATCAATTACCTCCACAGGTACACCTTCTGTGGTGTGCAAATTTTCGTGTGGATACAGTTTGTATTTCCAGATATACTGTAATAATTCTTCTTTATCTATCATCGATGCGGCTTTTATGTGCTCAAATTTAAAATTATTTTATGGCATTTCAAAAATACAAGGATATTTTACCTGATAAGTATAAGGCTATGTCGGGTTTTTTTCATAGTTTTGTCGAAGAAATAGTAAATACAATCTCAATATAAAAATTTTAAAGTATGAAGAAAGTTGTTTTACTTCGTCACGGCGAAAGTGTATGGAATAAAGAAAACCGTTTTACGGGGTGGACTGATGTAGATCTTTCGGAGAAAGGGATTCAGGAAGCTCACGATGCCGGGAGAATGTTGAGGGATGAAGGTTATTTTTTCGAAAAAGCGTATACTTCGTATTTGAAAAGAGCCATTAAAACACTGAATATTGTTTTGGATGAGATGGATTTGGATTGGATCTCGGTAGATAAAACATGGCGTTTGAACGAGAAACATTATGGAGTACTCCAAGGGTTGAATAAAGCGGAAATGGCTGCGAAATATGGAGAAGAACAAGTGTATATCTGGCGCAGGAGCTATGATGTGCCACCTCCACCGTTAGCCAAAGATGATCCGCGTTCTCCTTTTATGGATCGCAGATACAAAGGAGTTGACGAAAAAGATTTACCGCTTACTGAAGCCTTGAAAGATACGGTAAATCGTATTCTTCCTTATTGGAATGATGTTATTTTGCCCAGCCTTCATGATCATAACGAGATCATTGTAGCTGCTCATGGGAATAGTTTGCGCGGAATCGTAAAACATCTGAAAAATATTTCTGATGAAGATATTCCGCAATTGAATTTGCCGACAGGAATACCCTATGTTTTTGAATTTGACGACGACCTGAATGTAGTAAAAGATTATTTCCTCGGCGATCCCGAAGTCATAAAAAAATTGATGGAAGCGGTTGCTAATCAAGGAAAAGCAAAATAAAAGCTATCCTAAATATTTTATTTTTTCATGTCGATCTTTTTTATGGATCGACATGATTTTTTGTTGCAGGCCACATTTCGTCTTTTATCTCTGCTACAGTTAATTTTTTGGGATCTATTTTTATGTATTTGATCCGTTGTCTTCTCCATGTATATACCACATGAACAAAACCGTCTTTTCCTTGGATAACAGAAGGATAGGAGTATTGGCTTATAGGAGAATCTTCCAGAATTAACGAAGCATACCAGGTTTTCCCGTCTTTCGAAAGAGATACATTCAAAGGTGTACGTGCACCTTTGGCCATTCCTTCGGCAGGTTTAACATGGTTATAAACCAGCAATTGTCTTCCGTCCGTTAACGTAACGGCATCTATTCCTGAGTTGTTGTTGGGCATATCAGTCAATGTCATTTCACTCCATGTCTCGCCGTTGTCTTTCGACCACGATTCGCCCAAAGCGCGATTTCTGGTTCGGCAAAGTACCTGGAATGTACTGTCTTTATAGGACAATATGGTAGGTTGAATGGCTTGAATGTTTTTAACATCGTTTATGGGCCCTATTCTTCGCCATGATTTGCCATTATTTTCTGTGATTTCGAAATGAACGCGCCAACCGGGGCTCCCTTCGAGACTCGAAGGGCAGATTATTTTCTTGTGGATCATGATTGGTTTATTTTTGGAAGGGCCGATATAGCCTTCCGGCAGATTTTCAGCTTTTGTCCAAGTTAAGCCGTTATCATAAGAACGGATAAGATGGCCGGTCCAGTCGCTGACAGAATTTCCCACTTTGTAGAAAAGCAACAGTTCTCCGTTCGGAATTTGGAAGAGCACAGGATTCCAACATGCTTTTCTTAGGGTATCGTTGATAATACCATTGGCTACTTCTTGGGGTTTTGTCCATCCTTCATTGGTTTTTCTACAAACCCAGATTACGCAATCTGATTTGCCTTCTTTGGTCCCTCCGAAGAAAGCGGAAATCAATCCTTTTGGTGTTTCAGCAATGGTTGCTGCATGACATTCAGGGAAAGAGGCTTTTTCATACAAAAATTCCTCTTCCACGATCCCTTCTCTCCATTCCCCTTTCCCAACATTGAGATCGATCGAAAATGTATATTCTCCTGAGCCGATTTCGCAAACAAGAGGATTTTTTTTATCCGGCTGTCTGATCCCTTCGACCTGCTCAATAGGTTTTCCACTTTCGTTTATCCTGAGACTGTTGTCTGGGAAATGCACCTCCGCAGTGCTATTCGGTGGTACGGAAATGTGCCATTCTAAACGACTAAAATTCTTTTTCCATCGGCTTTTTATTTCTCCATAAGGGGTCTTGTATGAAGCTTTCACATAACTTAATTCCTGAATATCGAAGTTGGGCTCCATCATGATTTTCTTGAATCCAGCTTCCTCGGCATCCGATTTGATGCCTGCAAGATGTTGATAGCAAAAAGGAATGAAATCACCGAGCAGCATGACATGATTATGCGAATTCATTTCGGGATTTGCTGTATCGCCGTTCCATAATTCCCAAATAGTGGTTGCCCCTTTTTTTACCATATATCCCCAACTAGGATAGGTTTCGTTCGAGGCCAACAAAAAAGCCAGATCAGCTCTTCCCATTTTGGCTAATTCCCTTAAAATCCATTGAGATCCGATCACCCCGGTGCAAATGTGGCCATTATGATCTTTAATGATTTTGTTAACGATTTGTTTTTCAATCTCGGGCACATAAACCGCCGGTACCATGTCGAAAGCTAGAGGCAAAAGGTTTGATGTTGCCGAATTGTTTCCGTAAAACAGACTGTCCTGATTGAAAAATTTTCTGTTGAACCCTGCCTTGATTTTTTCTGCCAATGCTGAAAAAAACGTTGCGTCTTCTTTTTTATCCTGCAATAGCGCAAATTTATTCATCAACGTTAGGAGTTTGTAATAATACGCTGTAGCGAGGAGCTTCCCGTCAGTCTGGCGCTTGGGATCGCGCGAATGGATGAGTTCGGGTGATTCGGGAGGGACGCACCAGTCGCCGTATTTATCGCACGTGATGATGTCATCGTCGAGCATGTACTCCTCTTTGATGTGCTTGAGCCATTTTTTCATAGCTCGGTAATTCTTTTTTATCGGATTGAGATCGCCGAACTGAGTATATATCATATCCCCTGTAAAAACAAATGCAGCAGGCCATGTCACATTGTCGGTATAATAATTCCAGAAAGGGGGAGCCACATCAGGTATGCAGCCATCTTCTCGTTGTGCTTCACGGACGTCGTTCATCCATTTACTGTAGAGATGTATGTTCTCAAAGATAAAACTTTCTCCTAGTGATCCCATCGTTCGGTCTCCCAACCACGGCTGACGTTCATTTCTTTGAGGACAATCTATTGGCATCCCTTTATAATTACCTCGAATGCCCCAGTAGGCATTTTTTAAGATTTGGTTGATCATGGGGTGAGAACATTCGAATGATCCGATCAGGTTCATGTCGTCGTTAACGACTTCACCAATAAAGTTTTCTTTCGATATTTTCCCGTGGTAACCTGCAATTTCCACGTAACGAAAACCATGATACACAAACCGGGGAGCCCATTCTTCTTCTCCGTCTCCTTTAAGAATATAGATATCGGTTGCCTTAGCGTCACGCAGGTTTCGGGTGTCAAGTTTCCCGTTGGGCAACAACGTTTCGGCAAAACGAAGCTTTACCGTATCTCCTTGTTCACCTTTTAATTTCATGCGTATCCATCCTACCATATTTTGTCCCATGTCGAGAGTATATTTGTCGGCAGAAAGTTTTGTTATCGTTATAGGGGTTATTTTCTCTACAACTCTCATCGGCGGCATTATCTGAGCGCGGAGCGTTCCTGTGGGAATAGAAACTCGTTGGGCATCTTCCCATCCGCTGTCGTCATAGCCAATATTGTTCCAACCCGGGAGTTCTTTCCGTGCATCGTACTCTTCGCCGTCGTATTCGTTGTTGCTTCTGATAGGCCCGTCGGCTGTAAATTTCCACGAAGTGTCGCTTCCAATGACCGCTTTTGTACCGTCCTCATAATCGATGATCAATGTCAGACGCATTTTTGGATAACCGAAAGTATTTATTTTATAAGGCTTATAAGCTTGACGCATAGCATAAAAACGTCCGTTGCCTAGCGTAATCCCTATGGTATTTCTGTCGTTTTGGATATGAGAGGTTACGTCAAAGCTGTTGTATAAAATGGTTTTTCTGTAGTCCGTTGATGCCGGCGATAATACGTTATCGCTTATTTTTTTGCCGTTAACATAAAGCTCATACAACCCCAATCCTGCGATATGTACCATTGCCTGGTTGATCTTTTTCCCCACGATAAATTCTTTGCGTAGATATCGTGCCGACAAACGCGAAAACTGTGTTTCCGAATCCCATGGATAGGCTTTATCCATGCCGATCCATTGTGATTTCCAGTCGTTTTCGGAAAGCAATCCCATGCACCAAAAAGCAGGCTTACTCCAGTCTGTTTTGCCTTTGTTTGTCTGAACTCTTACCTTCCAATAGTAATAGGTGTTGCTTTTCAATGGCTTACCCGAGTATTCAATCCATTGAGATTGATCGGAATCTATTCTGCCCGAATTCCACATATCTCCTACGTTGTTTTCAAGTTGTTCTTTTGTAGAAGCTACCAGAATATGATAGGAGTTTTGATACACGTTTCTTTCCTGAGGAGCGAATATCCGCCAGCTGAATCTGGGTTTGCGGCTATCGATTCCGATCGGGTTTTCCAGCATTTCGCATTGCAAATCGCCAATGGATATGGCTGCTTGAAGAAGCATGGGTATAAAGAAAAGAAGTACTAAATCTGCAATTCTTTTTTTTGTTTGTTTAGACATCGAAATTGATTGTTTTATTTGTTCCATTTTTCTTGAGCGTCGGGTAATTCCGGCCAGTCTGTTTTGATGTATTCCTTAGATGCGTCAATGGCTATCAATACTTTGTCGTTCCCGCATCGGTATCCGGTTTCGTCTATGAAATGCGTGATTTTGTTTTTGAATTCTCCCAGATAGGATAACGATCCGTTTATGGGACTGTACCACCAGACTTTCTTTTTTTGTCCCGATATTTTGGTAAGATCGATATCCATCGGGCGTCCCATATAGTTGTAAACTAAAAGATAGTCGTTTCCTCGTGTGGCTATTAGACGTTCGTAGCGAACACCGTTTTCCCCTGCAATGACAGATTGATCGGGAATTCTATCAAAAAAAGGGAACGAAAGGATCAGGTTTTTTAGGTATTTCATTTGATTCATACCGGGATCGTTGATGGCTTCATACCAAGGTTTTTTTGCTCCATAAGCACCTCCACTGCCGTCTTTCTTCATTTGCATGATGGAATTGTTTCCATAAGTGTGTCCGAAAGAACCCGCGAAAACCGACCAATATGCATAGCGACGGACATCGTGGTCTTTCCATAACACTTCATTGGAGTCGTGGAGTCCTTGCGGAATGTTTTCATAAGAGGGCTCCCCGTCAATGACCGGTTTTGTCGGTTCCATGGCGAGGCTCTTTTCTACGTATCGCCAATTGTCTTCTTCGGTATAATCTTCGATAGGATAATCTGTATCGCCCATGCGCTGACCATATCTTCTGTGTCCTGACTGAAACATATTGAAATCCAGCCACGGTGCGTTGTTAAACCATGTAGCGGACATGGTTCTTCCTCTGGGATGGAAGGTCATTAAATGGTTTTTATCGATAAATTTGATGGTGGTAGCCAAGGTATTCCAAATCTCTGGTTTCACGTCTCCCGGAATATCTCCACCCATAATCCAAACAATGTTGGGTTGGTCTTTATATCTGTTTGCTAAAAACTCTCCGTATTTTTTTGCATCCTCTACGCTCATTTTCCCTTGTTTTACGGGACTTCCCCAAACGCAAACCATCCCGACATATATGCCTTTTTGTTCGGCAGTTTTAAGGATATAATCCATNNCCATAGGTGTTAATAGCCGGGATGGTGTTCATGACCATGACCTGAACTACGTTAAACCTTTTTTGCATGCACTGATCGAGGTAATATTCCGCTTCATCTCTGTCTAATCGGGCAGGCAGATACCAACCCGTCTCTCCCAACCAGAAGAAAGGCGTTCCATTTTCATGTTTCAAGTAACGTTTTCCTTCGTCTACCACCAATTTGCCGTTACGCCAAGGAATATAAGTTTTCTTTTCGTCTTCTTGTGCGGGAATTTGTGTGGTGATGAATAAAAAAGAGAACATCGCGATTATAAGTGCTGATTTATTCATAGTATGAAATTATTTATTCGTTTTTTCAAATTTTTCGCGTTCGATGGTTGCTAAAATAAAGGCTCCGACAGATTTGGGATCGTTTTCTATCACCGGCTCGCTGATGTAATATTGGAAACTCCCGTCACGGTAAACTTTTTCTCCACCTAAACCGGCTACGGCACAGCAATTTGTGATGGTATATGTGCCGTCTTCCTCTTCTTTTATGAAATTTTTAATGATGCCGTCAAATCCACTCAACGCTACTTGTCGATAACGTGGATCGATGTAGCTGTTGTTTAATGATTTGAAAAGAAAATACACAAAAAATGCAGAGCCTGAAGACTCCAGGTAATTACCCTCGCGGCCCGCCTGGTCCGTAACTTGATACCAGACTTTCGATTGTGGATCCTGATATTTGGCAATACCCTCTGCAAGGGAATTGACAATGGCAAGGAGGCTATCTCTGCCCTCGATATCTGAAGGTAAAAAATCGAGTACATCCACAACGCCGGCGGCATACCACCCAATGCTGCGCGACCAAAAATTGGGCGATGTCCCGGTTTCCTTATTTGCCCATCGTTGTTGTTTGGATTCGTCCCAACCATGATAGAAAAGGCCGGTTTTCTCATCGTAGGTATGTCGCGCAATAATTTTGATTTGGTTTACAGCATCTTTCAGAAGTTCCGGTTCCTTAAAAATCATGCCGTATTGTGCCATGAAAGGCGAAGCCATATATATTCCGTCGAGCCACATTTGGTGTGGATAAATCAGTTTATGCCAAAAACCTCCTTCCGACGTGCGCGGTTGCCTTCTCAGCTGTTCGCGAAGTGTATCCATAGCAATTTTGTAGCGGGGATCTTGCGTTTGGTCATAAAAATCGAAAAGAATTTTTCCTGCATTGATGTTATCCAAACTGTAAGAATCCATGGAATACGTCTTGATTTGCCCGTTTTTGTCAATTAATGTATCCGCATAGGCTTTTGCATAATAATAATATTTTTCGTCCCCTGTATGTTTCCACAATTCGATCATCGATTTGGCTATCAGTCCGAATGTGTAGCCCCAGCGAGGAGTTTTTGCATTTTCTGTCATCCATAGTTCAGGATGACGTTTTATTTGAGAATCTGCCATTTTTACAGACCAGGGAGATTCGCCCTTTTTTTGACCGCATGCAACCCATATTGGCAACAAAAGCATGCATAGCAAGCTTATTTTCGAAATCGAATGAAGTTTCATGAATTTTCCTTTCTATTTTTTGTAGAGTATATATTCTTTACCGGCTTCCGTGTATAAATCATATAAATAGGTTTTCTTTATTTCCGGATGGGGGATAGGTCCTTTTGCATGAATCAAGGGTTGAGGCACAGTGGGTACTTCGTACAATTTGTTCGGATTGACTCCATTGGCTTTTTTCAATCCCTTACCCTTCAATTCTGTTTGTGATCGCAAGCGACAATTACTACCTTTTTGAGAGCGGATTTTCACTTTACTTACTTCCCCGTTTTCCCAGTCGATATCCAATGTAAATCCTCCGCGTGCCTGTAAGCCATGGATGTATCCGTTTTTCCATAGCGAAGGTAAGGAGGGGAGAAGATAAATAAATCCGTCATAGCTTTGCATTAACATTTCGGCGATACCGGCTGTGCATCCGAAATTGCCGTCGATTTGGAAAGGTGGATGGGCATCAAAAAGATTGGGATAAGTTCCTCCGCCGCCATTATTGTCGCTGACCAAACGCAATTGATCGGTTATCAATTTATACGCATGATCGCCATCCAGTAGTCGAGCCCACAGACAAACTTTCCAGCCCATCGACCAGCCGGTAGATTCGTCCCCACGGGCCAATAGCGATGTTTTGGCTGCTGAAAATAATTCCGGAGTACGATAAGGAGAGATTTGGTTGCTTGGAAATAAGCCATATAAATGCGATACATGTCTATGATGATCGTTAGGATCATCCCAGTCGTGCATCCATTCCTGTAGTTGTCCCCATCGCCCGATCTGCATGGGAGCCATTTCTGTTAGCCGTTTTTTTAGATGATCGGCATAGGCTTTATCCCTATTTAGTATTTCGGATGAATAAATTACGTAATTCCATAGATCGAAAATCAACTGATTGTCCATGGTACACCCTGCGGCAATGGTTGCTTTCCGATTGCTGCCTGCATGTACATTTTCAGGTGAATTGGAAGGACAAACTACAAGCCAGTTGTTTCCCGGCTCGTAAACCATGGTTTGATCGAAAAATAATGCGGCATCTTTAATAATTGGATATATTTGGCGTAAGAATTCTATGTCACCTGTATAAAGATAATGTTCCCAAAGATGGCGGCAAAGCCAGGCTCCTCCCGATGGCCACATACCGGATGCCGCCTTATCGACCGGTCCTGTGATGCGCCAAATATCGGTATTGTGATGGAGAACCCACCCATCCGATCCATACATGATTTTTGCCGTTTCTTTTCCGCTTTCAGCAACTTCCTTAATCAGTCGGAACAAGGGTTCGTTTAATTCTTGCAAACGGGTGACTTCGGATGGCCAATAATTCATTTCTAGATTGATGTTGCATGTATATTTACTATCCCACGGCGGAAACAATTTATCGTTCCATATCCCTTGGAGCGTAGCCGGTTCTCCACCGGGTTGTGAACTCGAGATGAGTAAATATCTCCCAAACTGAAAGTAAGTAGCAACTAGATAAGCGTCGTTAGTTTGCTTAAATTGGCGAACACGGGTATCCGTTGGCACATCTGCATACTGATCCTCACCAAGAAACAAAGCGACACGGTCAAAATATTTGCGGTAAAAGGTGATATGATCTTTTTTTGCCATATCGTAATTTTGTATTTTGGCTTTGGCAAGAGCATCAGTTGCCCTTTTCACCTCATCGCCACTGATATCTTTATAATTCACGAAATTGGTGGCTATCGAAACGTATAGGATAGCTTCATCTGCATCTTTTATTGAAAGAATGCCATCTCTATAAATAACATTACCATTCACTGTTTTTGCCGAAACCCTTCCATGAAAATTGACTTTACCTTTGAGTCCTTCGTGAGAAGAAGAAATGCCCGACAAAGAAATAAAATCATCCCCTGTTCCTATTTTCACATCGGGATGAGGAGAAGTCATTTGGGCATTAAAGCTAATGGAATGAGCTTTATCTGCTGTTAATCGGATTATGATTACCTGGTCGGTGAAAGATGAAAAAATTTCTCTTGTAAAAGTGGTACCGTCGACGTTATAGCGGATAGAGACCTTTGCCGAATCGAGATCTAATTCTCGAGAATAATTGGTATATGCACCGTGTCCGGGAAAAGATAGGCGTAGATCGCCGAAGGCTTGATATGGCATGCC
>DBPW01000008.1:2391-8760 GCA_002305015.1 Bacteroidales bacterium UBA1410 | reverse complement strand
AGGTATTCCAATGCTTCGGGATTGGGGTTGTTGTTTGGCTGTCCTGCCCAAAGGGTTTCTTCGTTCAATTGAATCTGTTCAATGGCAGGATTGCCAAATACCATTGCACCCAATCGGCCATTGCCTAATGGTAGAGCTTCTGTCCATGTCGATGCAGGTCTATCGTACCACAGTTTGTAGGATTGTCCATGTGCCATCGGTGATAAGCACATGAGGAGTATAAAAAGGAGTCGCGAAAAAAACGGTTTCATTTTTGTATTATTTTAGTCTGTATTTTGTTGTGCAGCTTTTTCGGCTTTCACTTTTTCAACGTAGGCTTTGTAAAGTTGACGCCAGTTTCTACCGTTACTGTTTAAGTATTGCTCACATTTTGTTTTGTAAATTTCGAAAATAGCCGATATTTGCTTCATGCTTTTGTAATCTATGGCCTGTTCGCGTGCCTGTTTCAAGTAAGATAAAATGACCGTTTCCTCTTCCTTGGTGAGGTCCGGAACAATTGCTTGATAACCTTTCATCGTGAAAGCAACTTTTCCAACAGTATATTTATCCAGAATCGCTTCAACTTGATCTTCAGAGAGTACTTTTCTCAGGCCGTTCATCAATGTTTCATGTACTTCTTTTGGCATTGCCGAGTCTGCGATTAACTGACGATCGAGTTCCGTGAGCGGTTTCCCGGTTGTTGGGTTAATTCCTGCAGGAACGAGTGTATAAGGGTGCGTATTATGCCAGTCTTTTACCGTTTTCAAGTGGTTATAAATGAGTGTTGTTAAAAATACTGCATCTGTGTGGTTTGTCAACTTTAAAGAAGCGACCCATTCGGTAGCTTTCTTTTCGAGCGACAAATCCGACAGGAGTTCGGCGTACCGTTTTTTGTCGAAATAGATCAATAACTCTTCGAAGGAGCGAACTGCATTTTCGGGAAGGAGTTCACCGTTTTTACCGAAGATTTTTAAATTGTCTTCCGGTTCAATGGTTACTTTTTTTTCGTCGAGTTGCGTTTTATCCAACGAGAAGACTGAAGCAAAAAAATCGTATACTGCTTTTCGTTTGTTTATGCCAAAATCGTGTCCTTCGTCGGGCAAATGTACGTTTTGCACATTTTTTTCCCTATCGTAATAACGATAAATTTCTTTAAGATAAGGATACTCCAAGGTTGGTACGCTGGAAGTCCAGTCTTTGCCGTCCGAAACAATTAAAAGGGGGCGTGGTGCAAAAAGAGCGGCTAGTTCTGCATTATTGGTACCGCTGCATGCCAATGTAACGGGTAGTCCACTTTCGCATGGACATCCGCCATCGAAATGAGAGGCAAGGCTTACAACCGGTGCTGCAGCAGCATAGCGGTTATCGAGTACGGTCAGCAATACGGTTTGTGTTCCGCCACCTGAGCCGCCGTTAACGCCGATTTTTTCTTTGTCAATATTTTTTCGTGTCAACATGTAATCGAGTATGGTAATTCCGTTCATAGCCTGAATAACTTGAGCGGCACTAGAGCGATGTGCTGCATTTCCTACTTGAAGTGCCGATTCTCCCCAGCCGAAAAGATCATAATCTACACAAACTGCTCCCATCCGAGCTAAGGTGCCCATTCTTATTTGCTGATCTTCACGATAACGCCCGTCGTTAAAATGCCCGTTCGGACAGATAATTAGCGCATGATCTCCTTTAGCAAGAGGACTGTAAATAGATCCCGCTACGTATAGTCCGGGCAATGTTTCTAAGGCAAAATTTTGAACAGTATACCCGTCAAATTTTCTTACGTTGGATAAAATGGGTTTCTTCTGAACCCGTTTAGCCAGCAAGGAGTCTATTTCGAGAATATCTCTTACCTCATGATAAAGGCACGATTTTCTTTTTTCCCATTGATTTTTGTCTGAGTAAAGCGATTTTAGGTAATTCAACATCTTTTCGCCTTCTTGCACCGTGCGTCGGTAATACTCGTAAGGTTTTAGTTTGTAAAGACGATCGCCCTGTTTTTCAAATTTATCATCGAAAGGAGCCAACACATTTGTCAATGATTCTTCCACTGAATACGGTCGGATTCGAAAATCGGCATAGGGAAGTACTTTGCCTATCGTATCCATGTTATAAGTTAATCGAATCCCGAATCGCTGAGATATTTCCGTTAAAACATCGCTTAAAGGACGCCGAAATTGATTTTCGACCGTTAATTGAGCATTGATCAATGGTATGCAGCAGACCATGCAAATGATTGTTGTTTTAAATTTTTTCTTCATCTCATCTATAGTTTTTTATGACGGTTGTTCATTCTATGATCAGATTTTTTCGGTTGCCTTTACTTTCATCATCCAATGTTTGGGGCAATCTTTTCAAGTAATTATTTTTTAAAATAATGGTCGTATTTTCCCCTTGCATTCGCAAGAATGCTTTGTTGCCGGCTTGGGGAAAGCATCCCTGTATATATATTTCTTTTGAATCATTGATATTTATTAGCGAAACAGAAGTATTTGGCATCCCGGTAGCCACATTGGTCAATACAGCATTTTCAACGTTTGATAAAACGAATGGGCTTCCTGTCGATGCATCGATACGGACATTGTTTAAAACAATATTTTTCGCTCTGTTTATGTCCAATCCTATTTTTGATTGGATATAAACATTCGATAAAGTGATGTCGGAAACAGGCATTTCTTCCAATCCCAGTACTTTAACGGCGGCATTAACCTTCGTGCCGGTAAGATTTGAGATATGAATGTTGCGGAAAACGGGTGTTCTTTCCGAAACCGGCTCAGGATCCATGTTGGTGTAAAACAGATTGAAAACAATGGCCTCGTCTTTTATGTCTTTCATTACAATGTTGTTCACGTTGATTTCTTCCACAATGCCGCCGCGACCTCTGGTAGATTTGATACGGATGCCACGGTCAGTGCCATCAAAAACACAATTGGATATTACAACTTTTCGCACATCACCACTCATTTCGCTACCTATTACCACTCCTCCATGACCTGCAAGCATGGTGCAGTTGGTGATGGTAATATTTTCACAGGGTGTTGCTAAATCGCGTCCTTGCTTGTCGCGTCCCGATTTCAACGTGATACAGTCGTCACCCACGCTGATATGGCAGTCGGAAATATGGACATTTTTACATGACGAAGGGTTTATACCGTCAGTATTGGGAGAAAGTGGATTATTGATGGTTATCCCCTTAATTGTTACGTTTTCGGAGAATTCGGGATTAATAGTCCAAAAAGGTGAATTGATAATGGTAACTCCTTCCACTAAAATGTTTCTGCAATGAATAGGTTGAAATAGCGGCGGTCGGAAAAACCTCCTTTGCAACGTGTTTTTATAATCTTCATTGGTGTTTTTGTATAGTTCCTCTATATTATTTTCTTCTTCCCACAGAGATTGGTATGTATTGATGTCTCTTATCCCGTTTTTTTGCATGTCTTCTATTACCCGATAAAACTCTTTCCACCATTTTTCTCCTTGTCCATTGATGGTGCCCCGTCCTTTGATGGCAATGTTTTCTTCGTTTATCGCATAAAAAAGAGGGGAAAAACTTTTCATCATAACCCCTTCATATCGCATTTCTACAAAAGGAAGGTAGTCGTCGAAATTGTCGGAAAAAAGCAATATGGCGCCGCTTTCCAATTCGATAGTGATATTGCTTTTGAGTTTTATTGCTCCCGTCAAATATGTTCCTGCAGGAAAATAAAGTGTTCCTCCGCCTTTTGAATACAAATCAATAATGGTTTGGTTAATGAGCTCTGTGTTGAGTTTTTTGCCGCAGTCGTCTGCACCTTGCAATTTCATGTTCACATTTTCCGAATAGCCGTTTAAGGGCAGGAAAAAGAGAGGGAGGATAATGAATAGAAATGAGATATGTTTCATAAGCGCATGCAAATTATAATGGTGATTACATTTTTACTCTGTAAGAATATTTTCCGCTTCCCACTCTATGCGATGATTGGTCAGGCAGAATGATCTCGGCAGCTGTGTTTACCGGTATAGAGACTTCTAATGTGAAAATTTCGTCTTTTACTTTCCAATCCACCGTAACCCTTCCGTAAAGGGTCTTTGTGGATGCAGTTACAAAAGTTAAATCGCCGACTACCTGCGGATTAATGATAAACTTCTTGAAACCCGGAGAAGTCCGATCGGGTTGAATGCCGGCAAGCCAGGCAAAAAACCATTCGTCGATGTGGCCCATCATAAAATGGTTCCACGATGCTCCCTGGCGCGGATCCCACTGCTCTGTCAGGGTTGTAGCTCCAAATTTCAACTGAAAACCGTATCCGGGCACATCTTCATGATTATTCATCGTATATACCAGTTCGTTCAGCTCGTTGCTTGCCAGTGTCTGAAATAAGTATCTCGTACCTATGTCGCCTGTAGTTAATCGGTTATCGTGTTTACGGATATCTGTCACCAAATTTTCCAATACGGCCAATTTATTTTCTGGCTCTACCAAATTGAAATAAAGTGAGATCGCGTTTGAACATTGGCTTCCTGTGCCATATTGTCGGGTTTGTTCGTTGAAAAAAGCGGAATTATAGGCGCTTTTCACTTTCTCTCCTAATTGCGAATAGTATTTTTCGTCCTTTGGGTTCCCTGTCATTTGTGCCGCTTTACTAAGCAGTATGATATCCTCATAGTAATAGGCAGTTGCCACCAATGGTACCGGTGTATTTTTTGAGAAACCGGCTCTTTCACCCGTATAGTCGTACCAATCGCCGAGTCCGTGAGAAACAATATAATTATCTGCCGTTGACGACAAATAATCGACATAGCGTTTCATTGTTTGATAATAAGCATTTATCAGCGAATGATCTCCATAATTGAGATAATACATCCACGGCAATATGACGGCTGTACTTCCCCATTCGGGTGAGTCTCTAAAAGCACCTTCAAATTCCACATATTCCGGGGCAATGTTGGGAACCAATCCGTTAGCAAGTTGTGAATCGCTGATGTCCTGCATGATTTTGGGAATAAAGGTTCGGAGATCGTAATTGTAAAAAAGCCCCGGGCCGTTTAGGTGAACCTGTTCCAGCCAGCCTAATTTCTCTCTATGCGGACAGTCGGTAAATACCCCTTGCATATTGCTTTTTACTGCATTACCGATTATCCTGTGTGTATTGTTAAAAATGGGGTTTGAGCAGCTAAATGAGGAGATATTTTTTGCAGCATTATACACAAAACACGAGTTGATTTCTTTGATTATCGGTAGAGATGAGGATTGGCGTTTTTCGACCGTTGCTCCTTCGACCTGAATATATCTGAATCCGTAGTATGAAAAACGTGGATGCCAATATTCATCTGTTTTGCCTTTTAAAATATAGGTATAATAATGTTTACTTCCGGTTTGTTTTTGGTTAACCGAACCATCTTCGTTTAACGATTCGCCCACAATTAGTCGAACGGTGTCGCCTCTCTGCCCCTTTACTACAATTTCCGGGAAACCTGCCAAATTTTGCCCCATATCCAGCACATATTTATTATCGTCCAGTTTATTTATTTTTTCCACCCTGTATCGTTTCATGATTTTGATAGGTGTGGTTTGCTGAGGACGTAATGCACCTTTTGGTGGGCGTTGTACGATAACAGGTTCCCATGCAGAATCATTAAATCCGGGTCGATTCCATCCCGGCTGTTCGCGTGTCGCATCGTAATCTTCTCCTCCGTAAATGCAATTAAACGTAATAGGGCTAAAACTATATTTCCAGTTTTCGTCGGATAAAATTTCCTGTGTTGTACCGTCTGTATAAGTTATGATCATTTTAAAAAATAATGTTGGAGGGCCAAAACTCACAAGCAATTTGGCATATCTTCCTCCTTGCACGTTATAAAATCCGTTTCCCAATAAGATTCCTATGGCATTAGATCCTGTATCTATCTTTTCGGTAACATCGTAGGCATTATAATAAACAGTTTTATCATAGTCGCTAATCAAAGGGGAAAATTCACTATCACCCACTTTTTTACCGTTGAGCGAAAATTCATACAGTCCTAGTCCGCACACATAAGCTATTGCTTCCTGAACTTTCTTGTCCGATTCAAAAACCTGTCTAAGATAGATACTTTTTTTCGATATGGGATGAACATTACTCCATAAAGCTTTGATTTCCGGTTTTTTTAGTTCTGTAGCATGAAAATTTCTTCCTTCAGGTAAATTTGCTTCTTCTTTTGAAATGGCTCCGATCCATTTGGCATTTAACCATTCCTTTTCAGGTGCAATCCGAAATGTTGCCTTTTTGCTCCATTTCGATGATTCGCCTTTTTCGTTCCAGATTCTTACACGCCAAAAGTATTTTGCTAAAGGTTTTAATTTTTTATTTCCTGAATAAACAATAAACTGACTTTCGGAAGAAAGGATTTTTCCCGTTTTCCAACATAGGGTTTCTC
>DBPW01000008.1:0-2369 GCA_002305015.1 Bacteroidales bacterium UBA1410 | reverse complement strand
AGGTGTATCGTTCATTTCGCATGAGAGATTTACCACTTCCAAAGCACGAACGGAGAACATGTGTAAGCAAAAACATATAAAAAAGGACAAAAAGAGATTTTTTTCTTTCATTACACTATGAGCATTATAAGACGTTTTTGCAGATCATTTTTTCTAATTTATCCGATTTTCCTATTTCGATACCGTTCACTAGAATTTTAAACCCTTTTCCTTGATGATAATGGTCGCCATTTTTGTCCCACAGAATAGTGAGAATTTTTCCGTGATACAATACATTATCGAGACAAAACCAATCCCACTTGTCCTGTGGTAGTAAAGGGTTAACTTCTATCGTATTGTCTTCGCGTGGACGAAGACCGATCAAGCCGGTTATGATCAGATCGTTGAAGGTAGAATGATTATAATACCGACTTCTTTCCTGATCGCCTTTCAGCCAATAGCCGTGAACTTCATCCAGGTATTCCCCAATATAGGGACGACCTCTATGATATTGGCATTCCACATAAAGTTCGAGTAATTTGAAATAAACGCTGTCGGTGAAAATGTTTTGCGAATAGTTGTTCATGAAATTGGCCATCGCTGTCATGGTTTGTGCAGTTGCGAAAGGCCAAATAGCCCCGTCCCATTCGCAGTTGCAGCATCCTGCCTTTCGGAAAAGCGGGTGGCGGCGTTCAGCGGTGGTTAATCCGTAAGGAGCTAAGAACCCTTTTTCGTCCATCACTTGTTTCCAAGCAACATTAAATTTTTCATCTTCGGGCAGATTAAAATACCATGGAAGATATCCAATAGCTTCTCTTACATTTGCAAGTGAGTCTTCGCGAAGTGTCTCAAAAAATTGATGTTTTTCGTTCCAAAGTTGTTGTTCTACCCATCTTTTTATAGTATCTCCTTTTAGTCGGTATTTTTCTGCCAAGTTTTTGTTATTCGCCATCAAATATATTTTTGAAAGCGCTTGAGCATTTCCGTACATATAACTGTTGATGGTAGGACGTGCATATTTTTTCTTTCTGCCGCCACTGATGGATTCTTCCATACCGTCTCTTACATCTTCCTGCCAGAATAATCCGTTTTCCAGTCGATGATCACTCTCCCAACTGCAATATTCCCAATCAAGATCGGGTAACATATCAATGAGAAATTTTTTGTCATTATTGACCAGAAAACGATGATATAAGGCATCCGCAGTCCACGAACTGAATTTCCTTAACTTTTCCATGGGTTTACCATTGTTCCCTCTATACCAAGCATGAATATATTGATCTAGATACTGGGGGTCATGAAGCCATCGCGATTCGTAAATGTGATGACCCAGTGCACAAGAGATCATATTATACTTGTCGGCGTAGGGCCTATCAACAAGAAATTCGGTCATTACATATCCGATAGGAGTCTTTTTAATGTGTTTCCTTAGTGTCCACCATCGATAATAATACATTTCTTCGAAATTGTCTTGAGGGCACTCAAACAAAGGAATATTTTTTTTCATCCATTCGTTGGCTTCGCTGTTGGGGATAGCCTGAACGATATTCTCGTCTTCCATGCGGTTAAAATAATCCACATAGTGCATGAAGTTTTCGTACCTTAAAATGGCAGGTACTATTGAACTTTTCAGATCCACCGTTTTCAAATCGCGTATGCGGTATATAGCCTCTTTATCTTGTTCACCGGCATTGGGAAGATCATAATCCTGATCAGCAGGCGTTTCCGGAGTTGGGAATTGACGAACATTTCCTGTTCTGAAAACGATCCTTTCAATGGAATGGACAGGTGCAAAGAACATACTTTGACCTATTTCTTTGCCATCGGCATAAACTGTGATGTTGCGATCGGTAACGGAGAGATCCGCTTTTATTTCATAAATTTTTTCAACATTATAACTCATCAGGTTAGAAAAACGGGCACCCTTTTTTATCCTGAGAAAACCTTCGGGAGTGAATTCCAAACGTGAGCAGGCAATACCATTTTCATCCATGAATTCTATTTGCAGTGTGCCGTGCGAAGATTGCTCTGCCATGCATTTAAAAGAAACACTCAATTCTGTTGTTTTCGGAATTTTTCGTTCGATTTTTGCATAATCAAAAGGGTCTTTATCTTTTAATGTCAACCAGGTGTTGTCTTTTTTTTCTTCCAGCAATACCGGAGCCCATAGTGGAGAATAGATGTTCCACTCCGTTAATTCTGATAGTTTTTTCTTTGTATCGAGATGATCATCGGCATGAGCCGGCTGATTTAGTCTTACCGGGACAGGAATTCTTGAAACCCAAATATCTTCTTTGTTCATGCTATATGTTACCCAAAGATCGCTGTCCGGAGGAATGCCGTTTCCTTCTTGAATACCTCTTGTATATTGAGGGCCGTAGGATTTATAA
>DBPW01000007.1:7482-19254 GCA_002305015.1 Bacteroidales bacterium UBA1410 | reverse complement strand
CCGAAGGCGTAAGCCAGCTGAGTTACAGTCAGCCCCATTTGGCCACTCTGGTACCTGCCCGGGTTTTTTGAGCCTCTTGTCGGATTCGAACCAACGACCCCGAGATTACAAATCACGTGCTCTGGCCAACTGAGCTAAAGAGGCTTATTTTCTTATTATTAGCATTTCTTATTTTATAGAATATAGAAACGGTCGCAAAGGTAGCAATATTTTTTCGATTACCAAAAAAAAAGGATTAATTTTTGAGCGCATGATTTGTTGGTAAATTTATTTACCGAATGCACGTTTGCGTGAGATTTTGTTTTTTATTTAAAAAATTTGGAAGGATAGAAAAATAGCGGAATACTTGTGTTGTGTATCCGCCATTTATCTGAAATCCATACCTAATTGAACATTTTCTTAAATTTGTCGAAAACATTTCTTTTTGCTGCATTCGATGGTGTAAAGTTCGATGATTTTTCCATTTGTGAAAGGGCTTTTTTTTCACTTTCACTTAATGTTTCAGGAACATAAACATTTATGTTAACCAATTGATCACCGGTACCGTATCCATTTAACGATGGCAGTCCTTTATTTCGTAATCGCAATACATTACCGGGTTGGGTACCGGGTTCGATTTTTATTTTGGCTACCCCATCTATCGTTGGTATTTCGACTGTTCCTCCTAATGCTGCAGTTGGGAAACTAATAAATAGATTATAAATTACATCGTTTCCGCTTCGGATTAGATTAGGATCTTCCTCTTCTTCAATTACGACTAACAGATCTCCGCTAATGCCACCTCTTCGTGCGGCATTTCCTTGTCCTGAAACAGTTAATTGCATTCCTGCTGTTACTCCTGCAGGAATGTTGATAGTAATAATTTCTTCTTCTCTTACAATACCTTCACCGTTGCAGTAAGCGCATTTTTTTGTAATTATTTTTCCTTCTCCGTTACATGTAGGGCATGTAGAAGTGGTCTGCATCTGCCCAAAAATTGTATTGGCTATGCGTGTCACTACACCCGAACCATTACATGTCGTGCAGGTCGAAACCGAATCTCCGTTTTCAGAACCATTGCCATGGCAATGAGTACAGGTTACGTATTTTTTTACTTTTATTTTTTTCTCAACGCCGGTCAGTATTTCTTTTAAATTTACTTTTACTTTTACCCGAAGATCCGATCCTTTGTTCGTGCGTCGTCCTGTACGTGATGAGCCAAATCCGCCGAATCCGCCGAATCCGCCAAAGCTGCCGAAATGTCCGCCAAAGATATCCCCAAACTGTGAAAAAATATCGTCCATCGACATTCCGCCGCCAAAACCATTTCCTCCGGTTCCATTAACGCCGGCATGCCCAAACCGATCGTACCGCGCACGTTTATCGGAGTCACTCAAAATTTCATATGCCTCAGCTGCTTCTTTAAATTTCTCCTCTGCTTTTTTATCCCCCGGATTTCTATCAGGATGATATTGAAGTGCCTTTTTGCGATATGCTTTTTTTATTTCTTCTACCGAAGCTGTGCGAGGTATTTCAAGTATTTCGTAATAATCTCTTTTTTCTGCCATATTATTATTCGCCCACAATTACTTTTGGGAAACGGATTACTTTATCGTTCAACGTATATCCTTTTTGAACAAGATCTATCACTACCCCTTCCTGGGATTCTTCCGGAGCCGGGATAGTACCTACTGCTTCAAATTTTTCGGGATCGAAGGGTAGTCCTATTGCTTCGATCTCTTTTATTCCATGTTGCTGAAGGAAGTTCACAAACTTGTTGTATATCAAATCGATCCCTTCCAAGATAGCTTCTCTGTTATCGCTTTTATGCAACGCGGCTATAGCGCGCTCAAAATCATCAATGAGAGGAATAATGTCTTTCAGTACCTTTTCTCCTCCACTTTTGATGATATCGGCTTTTTCTTTTAGCGTACGTTTGCGATAATTATCAAAATCGGCAAACAGGCGAAGATAATTTTCGTTCAGCTCATCGTATTTTTGCTGAAGTTCTTGTTGTTCGCCAACTTCAGAAGTGCCCTTATTTTCTGACAAATTGTCGTTTGCTATACTTGCATTCCCTTCTTCAGCAGGCGAAGTACTTTTTTTTGATTCCGCTCTTTCTTGAGGACCGCTATATTTTTTGTTTTCCTGTTCCATAATCGTTAATATATATATTATTTCTTTTTTATCCCCTTAAAAATGGAATTACACGCATAACCTATAGCAAATAGCTTGCCAAAAAAATACATCTGGCAGAGAAATGGGGATTATTACCGGAGTTCATAGAAAAAGTTCACACCATTCATCAAATATGGCAACTTGTTGCTCTCCGTGTTTTGCCAGGCTGCGGCGAATTTTTTTTATTGATTTTTCTTTTCCGAGATGTGATTTTGAATAAAACTTGTCTGCAAAGCAAATGATTTTTTCTTCCATGCTTACAGGAACCATATCGCGGTGGGGAAGAGGCAGATTTTTTTCAATAATCATTTGGAGTGTTATCCCTGTGCCGGTATGCCGTTCACAAACAAGAGCATGTTTGGGGTAACCTTCGCTTGTTAATAATTCGTTTCCTAAATATCCGTGACAAATGTAAGGGTATTCGCCATAACAGCAAATGCGTGGTGCATGGGTTTTAAAAATGCCGATATCGTGTAACATGGCGGCCTCTTCTATAAAATGTACATCGACAGCCAATTCGGGATGTTTATGGGTGATGGAAAGGGCTTTGTTTGTCACATCGGTAACATGTGACATATAAATATGGTATAGTTTTGTCCCTTTTTTATAATATTTATCGATAATGAGTTGTGGGTCCATTCGTTTCCAATGATGGTTATTTCACCGATTATTGCAACCTATAGCGTTCCCGAGGATTGTTCTATGAAAATTAAAATCACAGCGGAACTACAAATTTTTTTAATGAAACATCTAACAACGATTGAGGAACGGCCTCCTTCACCTCGTCTTCAATGATCTTGAGCATTCGTTCGCGCAAATATTCTTTGCGAGTAATGAGGCTTATTTCGCGAACGGGAGTATTGTTCCTGAAAGGACGGACATTTTTTTTCTGGTTTTCACTCAGATTGATAATTGCCATTTCGGGGATCACTGTCAGACCGTCGTTTGCGTCAACAATATTGATGAGGGTATCGATACTCCCTGCTTCGTAGGTAAAAATGGATTGATTACTACGTTTTTTTCTCATATTGCACAAATGTAATATTTGGGTTCGGAAGCAGTGCACTTCATCCAAAAGCCAAAGGCGGGCTGCATTCAGATCGCTTTCATCTAATGCTGTTTTTGCATATAACGGTTTTTCTTTTGGAGAAACGTAGGCATAAAATTTTTCGTAATAGAGTGGACGTTCCGAAATACGTTCATCTTTGAGTGGAGTTGCCAGAATGCCTGCGTCCAGCGTCCCGTTTGATAATTGGCGGAGGATCTGATCGGTTGTTAGTTCGTTGATAACTATTTTAATATCAAAATGATGATATTGGTGAACTTGCAGCAATCTTGGCAGCAGGTAAGGAGAAACCGTTGGGATTATTCCCAAATGGAATATTCCTTTCACAATCCCTTTTTCTTCCTGAATAATCTCTTTGATTTGATTAACCTGCGCCAGAGCAACACGTGCCTGGTTAATAATGCGTGCACCTATTTCGGTAGGTTGCACCGGCAACTGAGTGCGGTCGAATATCTTTACCCCCAATTCGTCCTCCAGCTTTTGAATCATCATACTTAATGTAGGCTGTGTCACGAATGAAGCTTCTGCAGCTTTAGAGAAATGGCGATAATTATCTACGGCTATAATGTATTCGAGTTGCTGGATGTTCATTGGTTAAAGTTCGAAAAATATTTCATAAACTGAACTCTTTCATATAAAGCCGGACTGGCAATGTTTGTGTAATTGAGTTTACCTTTAAATTCCGAAAGATTTTCGTAATGATGTTGTTTCATCCATTTTTCCATGGAAGTTAGCACATCACCAACGATACTCGGCCCTTTTTGATACAGCATACTACATAGCTGTATAGCGCTTGCTCCGGCTAAAATACCTTTGATGGCATCCTCCCATGAGTGAACACCGTGAGAGCATGCGATATCAAATTCCGGAACTTTTCCCGAAACAATGGCGGTCCATCGCAAGGTATCGCTGAAATCGGAAGGGTTGCTGAAAACAGGGCCCGAAACAATTTCTTCTTTATCGATATCGATATCGGGCTGGTAGAAACGATTAAACAAAACCACTCCATTAGTGCCCAGTGCTTTCAATTTTTTTACCAAACCCGGCAAATTGCCGATGGTTTTTCCCATTTTTACGATAAGGGGAATATGGATGGATTTTTTGAGTTCCCTTACCACATTTTGATGGAATTCTTCCGGATAATTATCGGGAAATTCGTCGGCATTAAGGAGGAAGATGTTGAGTTCAATTGCATCGGCTCCTGCCGCTTCAATGTTTTTGGCAAATTCTGTCCATCGGCTTAATTTATAACAGTTGATGCTGGCGATAATCGGAATATTGCACGCGGCCTTTGCAGAACGGATCAGATCGAGATAGTTGCCCACATGGTTCATTTTTACATACGTATTGATGTAATCGATTGCTTCCGGGTAATCGGAAGAGAGGCTCAACTTTTCAGAATGACTTTCAATTTGTTCTTCAAAAAGCGATTTCAAAACCACGGCACCTACTCCTGCTTTCTCAAGGTCTTTTATTTTATTCAATGAATGGGTTAAACCGCTGCTTCCTGCAACGAGTGGATTTTTTAAGGTAAGTCCGGCAAATTTTGTTTGTAAACTGGGCATTTCAATAACTATTTATTAAGATTTGAAAGCTTGACAAAAGTACTACTTTTATCGAAAAAAGCAATGATTTTATCGGGAATATAAATACAATTCATAAAAGATCAGTCTCAAAAGGCAAAGTGCTCAATGGAAAGTTGATCTTGGATATAAGATAAGGATTAACGCCAACTGAGGAAATCCGGCATCATCTTTGTCCAAAAATCAGTGTTCCCACCCGAATCATTGTACTTCCTTCCTCAATGGCTATAGGATAATCGTTAGACATTCCCATAGATATTTCTTTGAAAGCCGGTTCATCGAGAAAATACGTATTTTTGAATTCGTCGAAAAGTGATTTCAGTAAACGGAATTCTTTTCTTATCTGAGCTTTGTTGTCGGTAAATGTAGCCATTCCCATTACTCCCGAAAGCTGTACATGAGTACATTCCTTCCATTTGCCGGTGGCAAGAAATTGGCGACACTCATCGGGCAAAAAGCCACCCTTGGTTTCTTCTTGAGCAATATGTATCTGCAGCAGGCATGGTATTTTTCGGTTATTGGCCGCTGCCTGCTTTTCAATTTCAAGCATTAGTCGTTCATTGTCCATACTGTGAATCAGATGAATAAAAGGAGCAATATATTTTACTTTGTTCCTTTGCAGATTTCCAATAAAATGCCATTCAATATCCTTGGGCAGTGCCTCGTATTTTTCTTTTAGTTCCTGTACACGGCTTTCACCGAAAATTCGTTGTCCGAAGTCATACGCCTCCTGTATTGTTTCAGCAGGATGAAATTTGGAAACGGCTACAATTTTAACCCCTGTCGGAATCGATTTTCGCAATTTATCGAGATTTTCCTTTATCGTATTCATACTTTCGTTTGGTTATCCTGTTCTGAAACGTAGGGAAATACATCCATAATGGCTGTTTCGGTTAAAGCAGCAACCGAATAGTCGATCATGGTCTTTTTCATTTCTGCATCGACAATGTCCAATGCTTCTTTCAAAGTGCTTGCCTGCACCAGCATATTGACCGCCGTCTTTTTTTCCGATCCGCTTTTCTCGTCCAACGTAATGAAATAGAGTTTTGCTTTATAGTAGCGGTCGCCCGTTTCATTGAAAAACGTTTCGTTGTATTTTACCCTTTTTATATCGGCAATGGAAAATTCTCCCGAAATATACGGTTTAATTTCTTCGATTATTCGGCTTTCGGCTTCGGTAAACGACAGCGCATCCACTAGATAGGGCTCGGTTACCGTTTTCTGCATGCCTGATTCCTGCATCTTTTCGTACCTTACTTTACATTCAAACCAGTTGTACATCTTGTTGTTTGTTAAAAATTTATCGAATTGTGTCCTATTTCCTCTATCTGTTCAATAGTTGTGAATCTGCCTCTAAAACGCTCATTGTTCCCAACTCAAATTTCTATTCTCCATCGGATAATTCCGGGGATAAATTTCTTTCGTTTTTATTTTGACGAAAATAGCTTTTTTAGAGCAGAGGTGTTTATTGAATGTACAAAATTAAGGATTTTCCTGCTTATACAAGGGATAAAGCAAGCTATTTGCATTCGCGGGACGAAAAAATTAGGCTACTTTTTTGAATCGGGTAAGGGTGTTTTCTTTATTATTCAGATTGTATTGATTTATCCCTTGAAAATAAAATATACAGCAAGCACAAGGAATGCAAAGCCAACAAGGTGGTTCAGCCGGAGTGTCGTATTGAACGCAAAACAAGAAAAGAGGGAAAATACCACCAAGGTAATTACTTCCTGCAAGACCTTAAGCTGTACAGGCGAAAAAGGTCCGCCATTACCTTCAAATCCGATACGGTTGGCAGGTACCTGAAGGCAGTATTCAAATAAGGCTATTCCCCAACTGAACAGGATAATGCCTATCAGTGGAAGTTTACTGAACCATGAATATTCCGAAAGTTTCAAATGACCATACCAGGCAAAGGTCATGAAAATATTCGAACAAAATAAAAGAACGATTGTCAGTAACGATTTCATAGTTAATCCTCAAAAAATTGTGCAAAGGTAGGATTTTTTGAGATTCATTAATTCATTCTCTGCCGAAATTTATTTTTTGGGTTAATTTTACGCCGATCCCCGGAAAATCGGTAGCTATCATTTTGCCGTTTTCGAGTTTGGCTCCATCGAAGCAATCGTTGGCAATGAGTAGCGCACCGTCAAGATCGGCAAAATCGAGTCCCGCGGAAAGTTGTGAAGCGGCCGATATGGCACACGATGTTTCTGTCATACAGCCGATCATGACTTTCATACCCAATGCTTGAGCAAGATTACGCATTTTCCATGCTTCCCGCATGCCGGTACATTTCATCAGTTTGATATTGATGCCCGAAAATACCCCTTTCAGTCGTTCCACATCATCGAGTCGTTGCACCGATTCGTCTGCAAAAACCGGCAAAGGACTGTTTTCGGTAATCCAGGCATTTCCGTCGTAATCGTCTTTCGCCATGGGTTGTTCTACCATCACTACGCCTTTCTCTTTCATCCAGTAAATCATATCCAGCGCATAGCGTTTGTCTTTCCATCCCTGATTGGCATCCACTGTCAGAGGCAGGTCGGTAACACTGCGAATGGCCTCAATTGCGCGTTTGTCGTCTGTTCCGCCTACTTTTATTTTCAGTATGTTGAAACGACCTAAGGCTTCTTTTGTCTTTTCGCGTATCATTTCATCCGTATCGATACCAATGGTAAAAGTAGTGTCGGGGACTTTCATTTTATTCAGACCATACATCTTGTACCACGGTGCACCGATAATTTTTCCCGCTAAATCGTGCAACGCCATATCAACCGATGCTTTTGCTGCTGTATTTCCCGGGGCTATCCGGTCTATATATCCCAGAATATCTTCCAAATGAGTGGGATCATGAAATCCCGAAAGATCCACTTTCTTAAGAAAATCGATAACCGATGCCTGTGTTTCGCCCAAATAGGGAGGGAGAGAAGCCTCTCCGTAACCTTCCAGACCGTCGAATTCGATTTTTGTGAGCACAACGGGTGTCGTTTTCCGCGAAAAACCGGAAATCGTGAAAACATGCCTCAATTGAAGGTCATAAGGAACCCATGACAGTTTCATTTTTTTGGATAATAAGGGTTGTTGTTTTGGAGCAGATGTTGTGGAAATATGGGGTGATAGGAGTGCCGCTGCTGCCAGAGTAGAAGTTTTTATGAATTGCCGTCTGTTTAGTTTCATTCGTTCGGATGATAAAACACATTTTTATCGATTTCTTCGATACCCGGTGTATTAATTTCGTCAAGTATTCGTTTTGTACGCAAGTAGCGGCCGGTATTGTATTCGTCGTAAAAGGGGTCGGCCGAATCGAAACTGCCGATTTGGATGTAATCCGACGCATGGATAAACCGTTTGTTGCCGATATAAATTCCCACGTGTACCACACTTTCCTTGGGGTTTTCGTCCGTAGCCTTTGTCCCAAAAAATACCAGATCACCCGACTGAGCATTATCGAAATTTCTTTTGTCGTCGATTAGTTTGCCGGAAAGAACTTGTTGCGAAGCATCGCGTGCAAGGATAATGCCGTGCAAGAAATACACCAATTTTGTGAATCCGCTGCAATCCAGTCCTTTTGATGAGGTTCCTCCCCATAGGTAGGGGATGCCCATAAATCGTTTTGCCGTTTTCACAATCTCATCGCCTGTCAATATTCGGCTTTTCTTCCATATTTCAAAGGGTTGAGCATCGTTTTTCGATACAAACGCTTCTCTTCCATCAGGATAGGAAATCCGATAAAACATCCCTTTTTCCTCTTTTTTTATCAGCATGTCACCTGCTCCTAAGGTTGAAATGGTTTGGGATCCCCGGTCCGGGTGTTCATACGAAAAAGCGGAAAGCGATGTTACGATGATTTTCGGCTGTTGTCGATAGCTTTGCAAAGCTGCTTTTGTCATGGGTTCAACCGAACCGTTTATCCAACCGATGTAGCGGTCGGGTGTTTGTATTCGCCTCCACCCGCTTTTCTTCTCAAGCACGCTCACGGGTGTTCCAAGCAGCGCTTGCGACACTATTTCTGCGCTGTGTTTCGGATTACGGTATATTGTTCCCGGCGAATTGTAAATAATGCCCCACGTCTCTTCGCCAAGTTTTTTGTCGGGGAGCAGTCGGATGCTGTCTTTCACTTCAAGGAAACCCCTTTTTGCTTCAGATATCACTTCATTATAGGCGGCACGATTTGTCGTTTCCCCTTTCAGTATCAACGTGTCTTTTTGTCGGTATGCTTTGATAGCGAAAACCTCTATACGGGTGTCGGGTACATATTTTTTCCGAGCTGATTCGATAATCTCCTGGATATCTTTGTTTTGAGCCATTGAAAAAGATATTGAAAGCAAGAAAAGAAAACATAAAGTATCTCTTCGCATCTCCGTTCTATGTGCTGTAATTATATTGATCAAAAGTTTGCGAATAATATAAGCTATCGAAAGGCTCAACTCTTTTCCCCACAACAGATTAAAGCCGATCCGAATATATCTCATTCAATTTTTGCTTCTTCCCTTATCAGCATGACTAAAAAACAGACAAGGTGTTTTTTTGAGAACCGCTCTTGGGAAAAAATAAGAAATGCGAAAGAGAGCATCCTCTGTTTGTCGGTTGAAGCATACAGAGGATTGATAGGAGAATTATAACATTTCCTTCATGGCTTGGTAGGCTTTGGAGCCATAAACCACTGAAGGTCCTCCTCCCATGAGAATAGCCACTCCAATCGTTTCGACGATTTCTTCCTGAGTGGCGCCTGCTTTCAAGGCATCCTGAACATGGCAGGCGATACATCCTTCGCAGCGAATAGTGATTGCAATTCCGAGAGCAATCAGTTCTTTCTGCTTTTGATCCAGTGCTCCTTTTTTAATTGCTTCATGATGCAGAGACATGAATCCTTGGGCAACTTCCGGATGTTCTTTACTCAAGATTTCCAGAAAGGCATACACCTCATTTGCTTTATCTTTATAACTACTCATGGTAAAACCTCCTTATTTTTTGCGGTTCTTAACTACAGACAAAAATAGGAAATATTTTGAGAAAAAAATAATTGAAGGGTGATAATATGATGTTACGCTTCAGTTTTTTCGCCTTGTTCTCGAGAAGAATGCTCATGATGAAGATGCACCTCTTATAATTTCATTTCCCACCCTTTTTCATAAGTCCTACTCCATAATTTTGAGGCATCTATATCATTAAGAATGTGACCATTATCGGGATCCGTAGTTAATGTTTTCTTAGTGCGTTGTGAGATATTTCCTAATTGAGCCAATGTCGAACTGATGCAACCGGTATTGATATCTGCATTTAGCGGTATGTTTTCTTTAATTGCATTGAGAAAATTCGAAAAATGAAAAGCATCCAACTGCTGTGCGGGATTAATTAAATCGCCCGGTTTAAATTCCAGATTGCTGGTTACATCTTTGATGATTTTATTTTGTGGGTCGTAAATTTTGTATGCATTTCCTCCCCCAATTACCAGCGTTCCCTTATCTCCATAAAAAGCTGCTCCGGCCGAAGACTCTTCTATCGAGCGTCCATTACAGCTTCTTCCTTCCCATGTGATAAGTTTGTCATCGCCAAATTCAAAATTGATGATCTGCGTATCGGGAAATTCCCAATCATCCTCAAAGCAATATCTGCCCCCGGAAGAATTTACAGTGGTGGGATAGGTCAGATCCATACCCCAGCGAAGGAGATCGATAAAATGGACGGCATTATTCCCGGATTCTCCTGTACCCCAATTATAAAACCAATGCCAATTATAATGAAGGAAATTGTCTTTATAATGGGGTACTCGCGGAGCAGGTCCTTGCCACAATTCCCAGTCGAGCCATTCGGGTACGGACTCTATTTTACCCCTTCCGATAGAAGGCCTGTTATTGGCATACCATGCTTTTCCGAAATAGACGTTTCCTATTGCTCCCTCTTTGACTTCTTGAATAGCGTTGATGACATTGGGCCATGACCTACGTTGCATGCCGGTGGTAGCTATTACTTTGTATTTTTTGGCAGCCTCCATCAAAATTTCGTTTTCGGCCGGATTGTGGCTGGTCGGTTTTTCGAGATATACGTGTTTGCCGGCTTTCATAGCCATTAGTGCAGCAGGAGCATGCCAATGTTCAGGCGTTGCGATAAATACGGCATCCAAGTCTTTTAATGCCAATAGATTTCTGATATCTTTCTCCCCTTTGGGCTTTGTACCGGTTAATTTGTCGATAGTTGCGATACATTTATTCATTGCTCTACTGTCAACATCACATACATAGGTTATTTCACATCCTTTTTGTCGGGCAAAGCCTGTAGCTAGGGCACTACCTCGTGAATTTACGCCGATGGCTCCTATCTTGATTTTTTCGTTTGAGCCCATGATGTTTTTATAACTTTTGGCACTAAATGTAGGCAAAGCTCCTCCTACAGAAACCGCAGCTGTTCCCATTGCAACATTTTTGATAAATTTTCGTCTCGTAATCATAGTATATGTAATTATTCGGATTCGTTAATCTGCAAATTTATCAAATTATATTTTGATTATTTTCCATTTTGCGTAATTCGATCTTCACAAAACGCAAATTAGCAGAATATTGTTTTTTATCGCTTGTTCTTCGCTCCTCCTTCGCTCTTCCTTCGCTTCAAAGCAGGGACGACAACATCGGATTCCGTGAAACCGTCATAAAGCAAACCTGCGTCTTTGCCGCATGTAGTGCGGGATACAGAGGCGTAGCCAGAGCGAAATTTGCGCGAGGATGATGCAAGGCTGATGCAAGCATGGAGCGAGGATGGTGCGGCCTTGGTGCGAGGAAGGTGCGGAGATGGATAGGTGTGTAATTGGAAAAGGCAACAGGCAAGTGAACGCAATGCGAAGCATATGAGACCAATTGAAATAAACACAGGATGAAATATCCCTTTTTCTCCCCTTAAATTTCCTCTATAAATCTCGTATTTCTTTTTTGTGATGTGGCTTACAACAATAGTTCGGTAAATATTCAA
>DBPW01000007.1:0-7385 GCA_002305015.1 Bacteroidales bacterium UBA1410 | reverse complement strand
AAATCGTTCCTTATGGAGACATTAGTTTTATACATAATCATCCCGGGCAGGATTAATTTCCTTCAAATGGGAAGGTATGGCACCTCGTGTGAACAACGATTCCGCCAAAACTTCTCGAAGGACGTTGATTGGCTTGAGTTTAACCTCTCCCTGTCAGAGAGGATATTAACCGGTAATCGTAAGGCAATAGCCATTGATCCCAGCTATATATCCAAGTCAGGAAAGTGTACTCCCTGGATTGGTTACTTCTGGTCGGGTACAGCGGGACAAGCAAAAAGAGGATTGGAGATTCTTGGAGTAGGCCTCATTGACATGGACAATAAAGATTGCATCAGTCTTAAGGCTGTTCAGACACCGGACAATCAAACTCTGGAAAGCAATGATCTCAACCTGATTGATTGGTACCTTCTGGTACTTAAATCAATGAAGGATAAGCTCCAAAGTGTAAGCCGGTACGTGGTAGCTGATGCTTATTTCTCTAAAACCAATTTCGCTTCCGGTTTAAAAGAAATGGACTTCCATCTCATTAGCCGTTTCCGAGATGATGCCGTTTTATTTTACCCTACCCTGGAGAAACCAACGGGTAAAAGAGGCAGACCTAAACTCTACGACGGTAAGATTGATATGGCAAATCTTGATAAATCAAGAGCTGAGAAAATCGCCATCGATAATGGAGATCTCTATACGCTGATTGCCTACTCTAAATCACTGAAGCAGATGGTACGACTTGCCATTTGGTATTCAAAAGACGGGAAAAAACCCAAGCTGTTTTTCTCTACCGATCCTCAGATGAGTGGGAAAGATGCAATAGAATACTATCGCACCCGTTTTCAAATTGAATTTTGTTTCCGTGATGCCAAGTCTTTTACAGGACTTATGCAATCTCAGGCAAGGGATGTTTCAAAGCTTTCTTTCAACTTTAATGCATCTCTTACCTCAGTCAACCTGGCAAAGGTGCTGGCAAAGGAGAAAGGTATATCCTTTTCCATGGCATCATGTAAAACAATGATACACAATGCTTATCTGCTTGAGCGATTTATTTGCGTGTCCGGAATAAAGCCGAACAGAAGATTAAATGATAAANNAAAGAACTCATTGAGTTTGCAGCCATTGCTGCATGACTCCTATACTAAATATTTAACGGACTATTGATCGAACAAAAACTTCGTTAAACCGAATCCTCCGAAAAAAATTACCCTGCCAACTTATATACCCCATTACCGGCAGTGAACCAAAGCCTTATTAAATTGTTAAACCAGAAGAAGAAATAACATCAAAAAAAAAAACAAACAATATGGCTCAACATTCAATCAAAACAAGTTGGAGAAAAAACAATATTTTCGATACCAACGTAGATGGGCATACAATTACCGTCGATTTGGCAAAAGAAGCGGGTGGCGACGATGCAGGCCCACGGCCTAAAAAATTGGTGCTGGTTGCTGCTGCCGGTTGCACCGGCATGGATGTGGTTGCGCTTTTAAGAAAAATGCGCATCGAAGTGAAGGGTTTCAATATTCAAATCGAAGCCGAAATGAGCGAAGAACATCCCAAACAATATACCTCGATGAAGGTTATTTACGAATTTGAAGGAGATAATCTCAGTAGGGAAAAACTAGAAAAAGCAGTCAGCCTTTCGTTCGAAAACTATTGCGGTGTGATGGCTATGTACAAAAAAGCCATTCCCATAACCTATGAAATCAGGATTAAAAATTAAGAATTCATAAAAGTTTCTTTCAAAGCGTAGTAAGAAAACCGCATAATTTTGTTACATTTGCAGATAGTTTCTCTGCTTATATTTCATTAATAAACCATTTACATTTTTAAAATATATAGACTATGCAAACAATGGATTCTTTTAATTTTGCCGGCAAAAAGGCATTTGTCCGCGTGGATTTCAATGTGCCGCTCGATGAGAATTTCAACATTACCGACGATACACGCATCCGTGCAGCCATACCGACATTAAAAAAAATACTTCAAGACGGAGGAAGTGTAATTATCGGTTCGCATCTTGGCCGTCCAAAAGGACCCGACGATAAGTACTCGTTAAAACACATTCTTCCCCGCCTTTCTGAACTGCTAGGCGTAGATGTGGAATTTGCCGGGGATTGCGTGGGCGAAGAGGCAGCCGCAAAAGCTGCTGCGCTCAGACCCGGACAAGTATTATTGCTCGAGAATCTCCGATTCTATGCCGAAGAAGAGGGTAAACCGCGCAATCTGCCTGAAAATGCCACAGAAGAAGAAATAGCTGCTGCCAAAAAAGCAATAAAGGAGGCACAAAAAGAATTTGCCAAAAAACTGGCATCATATGCTGACGTATATGTCAACGACGCATTCGGCACAGCCCACCGCGCTCACGCTTCCACTGCATTGATTGCCGACTATTTCGATGCCGACCACAAATTGTTTGGTTACCTCATGCAAAACGAAATCAATGCTGTTGAAAAGGTCATGAACGACACTCAGCATCCCTTCACTGCTATCATGGGTGGATCAAAGGTTTCCACAAAAATCGATATCATTACCAATTTGCTAGAAAAAGTGGACAACCTCATTCTTGCAGGCGGAATGACTTACACTTTTGTTAAAGCTTTTGGCGGCAAAATCGGCAATTCTATCGTTGAAGATGATAAACTCGATTTGGCGCGCCAAATCACAGATCTGGCCAAACAAAAAGGGGTAAATCTTATTCTGGCTACCGATGCCAAAATAGCCGACAGTTTCAGTAACGATGCCAACACGGCCATTGCCCCGGTAAATAATATTCCTGATGGATGGCAAGGTCTCGACATCGGTCCGGAATCGGAAAAAGCATTTGCCGAAATTATCAAAAAATCAAGAACCATTCTTTGGAACGGTCCTGTCGGGGTTTTCGAATTCGATAATTTCGATCATGGCTCGCGCGCTGTTGCCGAAGCTATTGTTGAAGCCACCGAAAAAGGCGCTTTCTCTCTCATCGGAGGAGGTGATACTGTGGCTTGTGTCAATAAATTCGGGCTCGCCGACAAGTTCTCCTATGTTTCCACCGGCGGCGGCGCTTTACTCGAAATGATCGAGGGGAAAGTCCTTCCGGGAATTAAAGCGATCAGAGGATATTGATATAGAATAGGCTCTTTCGGAAGAATAGGCTTCCCGAAATAATGGCTTACTAAGACAAAACCATATGGACAATTGCGTTCCATATGGTTTTTTGGTTTATTTTTCCTATTTCCGCCGTTTTTTTGTAATTTTGAGCACTTTTTCAAAAAGGCTGAAATTCATTATTCACAGGACGAGATTAATTCGCCCCTGGGAATATCGATAAATACAATCAATCGCATGAATATTTCATACAACTGGCTTAAAGATTATCTGAAATTCGATTTGTCACCCCGTGAAACCGCCGATGCGCTCACTTCAATCGGTCTCGAAACAGGAGGCGTTGAGCTATTTCAATCTGTTAAAGGCGGACTGGAAGGGTTGGTTATCGGTGAAGTACTGACCTGTATTCCTCATCCCAATTCCGATCATTTACATCTCACAACCGTAAACATTGGAAAAGGCGAACCGCTAAAAATCGTTTGCGGAGCACCCAATGTGGCTGCAGGACAAAAAGTGGTAGTAGCCCCCATCGGAACCAAACTTTATATAGGGGACGAAGAAATCACCATTAAACGATCCAAAATCCGCGGGGAAGAGTCATTCGGAATGATTTGTGCTGAAGATGAAATCGGCATCGGAACATCACACGATGGAATTATTGTGCTGCCACCGGATGCAAAAGTCGGGATTCCGGCTAAAGAATATTACAACATAGAAACCGATTACGTGCTCGAAGTGGATATTACACCCAATCGATCGGATGCTGCTTCCCATTATGGAGTGGCACGCGATCTGGCAGCCTACTTAAAACAAGCCGGGAAACCGTATAAACTTACAAAACCTTCGGTTGACGAATTCAAAATCGATAAAAAAGAAGGAGGAATCGACGTCATTGTAGAAAATACGGAAGCATGCCCTCGCTACTCGGGGTTAACGATCCGCGGTGTAGAAGTTAAAGAAAGCCCCAATTGGCTGAAAAACAGACTGGAGGCTATCAGCCTTCGCCCAATCAACAATATTGTAGACATTACCAATTATATCTTATATGAAACGGGGCAACCCATGCACGCTTTTGATGCTGCATACATCACCGGCAACAAAATCATTGTGCGTACCCTCCCCGATAAAACAAAATTTATCACTCTTGACGGACAAGAACGTGAATTGAGCGACCAAGACCTGATGATTTGTAATGAGGAAGAAGGAATGTGCATTGCGGGCGTTTTCGGCGGTTTAAAATCGGGTGTCACAGAAAATACAAAAGATGTTTTTTTGGAATCTGCCTATTTTAATCCCACATGGATACGTAAAACAGCTCGACGTCATGGGTTAAATACCGATTCTTCTTTCCGGTTTGAACGGGGTACCGACCCCAATAATACGGTTTATGCGCTTATGCGCGCGGCTTTGCTGGTAAAACAGCTGGCAGGAGGAGAAATAGAAGGTGAAATCCGCGACATATATCCTCATCACATCGAAAAGCCCCGCGTTATTTTAAAATACGAAAAAACAGCCGCTCTCATCGGGAAAACAATTCCAAAAGAAACAATCAAAAGCATTCTCGAAAGCCTTGAAATAGAAATAGAACAGGAAACAACAAGCGAATTAACGCTACGCATTCCCACCTATCGTGTGGATGTGCTTCGCGAAGTGGATGTGATCGAAGATATTTTGCGTATCTATGGTTACGATAATATTGGATTTAGCAGCTCGCTAAAATCGAATCTTTCTTATCAAACGGCTGTCGACCGCAAACATAAGATACAGACATTGATTTCGGAACAGCTCACAGCTGTGGGTTTTTACGAGATTTTGAACAATTCTCTCACAAAAAAAACTTATTACGAAAACACCGAAACCTTCCCTGCAAGCCGGTGCGTTACCATTATTAATCCCCTAAGCAATGATCTAAGCGTAATGCGTCAAACCCTTCTTTTTGGTGGTTTGGAAAGTATCGCTTACAATCGCAACCGCAAACACACCGATTTGCGCTTTTATGAATTCGGGAACTGCTATTTCTTTGATCCGGAAAAGAAAAATGAAAACGATCTCTTAGCCCCTTATGTCGAAGAGACTCATCTCGGAATGTGGATTTGCGGCAAACGCACCCACAAAAACTGGGCTGCACCTGATGCCGAAAGCTCGGTTTTCGAACTCAAAGCTCATATAGAAAATATCCTGAAAAGACTGGGAATAGCCGATGAAATTATTCATGAGCCATTCCAAAATGATATTTTTGCCACAGGAATGAACATGCGCAAGAAGGGGAAAAGGATCGGCAACTGGGGAATTGTATCAACAAAAATGCGAAAAATATTCGACATCGATACGGATGTGTTTTTTGCCGAAATAAATGTGGATACTTTATTGAAAGAAACAAAAAATCTGGTTGTCCGTTTTTCCGAAATAACCCGTTTTCCTGCTGTAAGCCGTGATATGGCATTGCTCGTGGATAAAAAGGTTACCTTTGCACAAATCGAGCAAGTAGCACGCAAATCCGAAAAAAAACTGCTAAGAGAAGTTTCACTTTTCGATGTGTATGAAGGAAACAATCTCCCCGAAGGCAAAAAATCGTATGCAGTAAATTTTGTGCTGCAAGACAAGGAAAAAACACTTACCGACGAACAAATTGACGCCATAATGCAAAAAATAAGAATGAATCTTGAAAAAGAATTGAATGCAGTTTTGCGTTAACACCCTTTCCGACAAAGGGAAAATTAGCAATCAAAAATTGAAAACTAAAAGAGTATGGGAAGAGCATTTGAATATCGTAAAGAAAGAAAGCTAAGACGCTGGGGCAACATGTCTCGCGTATTTACCAAGCTGGGAAAAGAAATCACTATTGCGGCAAAAGCAGGCGGACCCGATCCCGATATGAATCCGCGACTGCGGGTTTTGATCCAACAAGCCAAAAAGGAGAATATGCCGAAAGATAACATCGAACGGGCAATAAAAAGAGCTTCAGAAAAAGATGCTTCTGATTACAAAGAAGTGGTATATGAAGGATATGGCCCTTACGGCGTTGCTATTCTCATTGAGACGGCTACCGACAATCCTACTCGCACAGTAGCCAATATTCGAAGCTATTTTAACAAGCATGGCGGTTCGCTAGGCACATCGGGCAGTGTGGAATTTCTTTTCGACCGCAAATGCATTTTCAAAATAGCACCCAAAGAAGGGATTTCGCTGGAAGACCTTGAACTGGAACTTATCGATTATGGGGTAGATGAAGTAGAAAACAATGAAAACGAAATAGTCCTTTACGGCGATTTTAAATCCTATGCCGACATTCAATCTTATCTTGAAAATAACGGTTTTGAAATTCTATCGGCTGAATTTGAACGCTTCCCAAAAGAAACCAAATCGTTAAATCCTGACCAACGTGCACAAATTGAAAAACTGCTCGAAAAATTTGAAGATGACGATGATGTGCAAAACGTTTTCCATAATATGGAGGAAGTCGAAGGAGAAGAAGAAAACTAGGGAATCGACACATTCATCAATTTGTGAATAATGAACATTGGATTCGACGCTAAAAGAGCATACCATAATACAAGAGGGCTTGGCAATTACAGCCGCGATACCGTGCGTATCCTTTCCAAATATTATCCTGACAATCGATACGTGTTATTCAATCCAAAACGAGTAAATAATCCTTTCTTTCTTTTACAGGAAAACATGAAAGAAATTCGTCCTGAAAGATGGTTTTGGAAAACATTCCCTTCTCTTTGGAGAAGCAAAGGAATTTGCAGTGAGATAAAAAAAGAAAAAATTGATGTTTATCACGGGCTCAGCCAAGAGTTGCCTATCGGAATAAAAAAGACAAATGTTAAATCAGTAGTCACGGTTCATGATGCTATTTTTCTTCGTTACCCCGAATTTTATTCTGCTTCTTATCGCTATATCTTCACAAAGAAGAACCAATATGCTTGCAAAATAGCCGACAAAATTATTGCAATAAGTAACCAAACAAAACACGACTTTATTGAGTTTTTTGGAATAGACGAGAAAAAAATAACAGTTGTTTATCAAGGTTGTAATTCTATTTTTAGGCAGCCTGTTTCAGAAGCCGAAAAAGCAAAGGTAAGACAAAAATATAATCTGCCCTCCCATTTTTTACTTAACGTCGGAGCTATCGAAAAACGTAAAAATGCTGCACTTATTGTGAAAGCCATGCACTACAGTCATCTTTCCATTCCCCTAGTCATCATTGGAAATCCAACCGATTATAAACAAGAAATCATGGAAACAGCGCACCGATATCACCTTTCTTCTCAGGTATTTTTTCATACGTAAATTGTTTA
>DBPW01000024.1:57994-75387 GCA_002305015.1 Bacteroidales bacterium UBA1410 | reverse complement strand
TTCCATCAACATCAATGCTAAGAATTGGAAAAAATACGAGGCGGTATTGACGGCTCGTCAGACCGTTGCAAATGCAAAATTGTCGGTTGTCGTTTCTTCTTCCTCTTCCCGTAAAGCTGAAGTGGAAGGCGAGGTGAGGTGTGACCTTTTTTCGCTTTTCCCTCAAAAAACGTTCAAGAACCGCAAAAACGGACTGCGTGCCGATTTGGCACAGGCGATTGCCGACCTCAAACCGCGATTTGTGCGTTTCCCCGGCGGCTGTGTGGCGCACGGAAACGGCATTGAAAACATATACCGATGGAAAGAGTCGATAGGGAATTTGGAGGAGCGCAAACCCGATTTTAATCTTTGGGGCTATCACCAGACCAAGGGGTTGGGCTATTTTGAATATTTTCAATTTTGCGAAGATATAGGTGCCGAACCGCTGCCGGTGCTTGCTGCCGGTGTGCCGTGCCAAAACTCGCGCGAGGGCAAAAACGGATTGGCCGGTCAGCAGGGAGGTATTCCGCTTGAAGAAATGGACGCTTACATTCAGGATATCTTGGATTTGATTGAATGGGCGAATGGCGACCAATCGACTACCTGGGGAAAACTTCGTGCGCAAGCCGGACATCCTGCACCTTTCAACCTTCACTATATAGGCATCGGGAATGAAGACCTGATCAGCGAGGTGTTTAAAGAGCGTTTCGAGATGATTTTCAAGGCGATTAAAGCCAAACATCCCGAAATTACGGTTGTCGGCACGACCGGACCGTTTTACGAGGGCAGCGATTACGAGGAAGGTTGGCGGTTTGCAGCCGAATTGGGTGTGCCGATGGTGGATGAGCATTATTATGTTTCGCCGGCATGGATGATTTACAATGGGGATTTTTACGATAAATACGACCGAAAAAAGCCGAAGGTATATCTCGGCGAATATGCGGCTCACCTGCCGGGAAGACCCAACAACCTGGAAACGGCACTTGCCGAAGCGCTGCACCTTTGCCACGTTGAACGCAACGGCGACGTGGTGGAGATGGCTTCTTACGCGCCGCTGTTTGCAAAAGAAGGGCATACGCAGTGGAATCCCGATTTGATTTATTTCAACCCTACCGAAGTGAAGCCGACGGTGGGTTATTGGGTTCAGAAACTCTTCGGGAACAATGCCGGCGACGAGTACATTCCGGCAACGGCAACGATTTCGGCAGGCAACGAGAAAGTTCGTGCCCGCTTTGCTCATTCTGTGGTAAGCGATGCCGCAACGGGAGATTATATCGTCAAACTGGTCAATCTATTGCCGGTGGAAACGACGGTTTCGTTTCAGAATTTCGACTTTGGGGATTCGCCTGTCGAGAGAACGGTTTTAACGGGAAATCCTGCGGACAGAACGGCGAAACCTACTACCGACAATGTTGTGTTGAACGATAATAAAGTGGTGTTGCCGGCATATTCGTTTACGGTTTTGCGCCTGAAAAAATACGGCAAATAGGATACGGAAATTAATAAAGCAATGATACGGAATTTATAAAATATTAAATTGAAATTTTGAAATGAGAAAGACAAGTGTATTGAGTTTAATGTTAATGGTTTCTGCCGCTATGTTTGCGCAGCAGAAGCCGTTGATGCGGGTGTATCCCGATAAAGGTGAGCAAGTGATTCACAAGGAAATTTACGGTCAGTTTGCCGAGCATCTGGGTCGGTGTATTTACGGTGGAATTTGGGTGGGTAAAAATTCGTCTATCCCCAATATCGAAGGGTATCGCAAGGATGTGTTTGAAGCGCTGAAGGACTTGCAGGTTCCCGTTATCCGTTGGCCGGGAGGTTGTTTCGCCGACGAATATCACTGGATGGACGGTATAGGTCCTCAAGAGCAACGTCCCAAACTGGTGAATACCAACTGGGGAGGAACGGTGGAAGACAACAGCTTTGGTACGCATGAGTTTTTGAACTTGTGTGAGATGCTGGGTTGCGAACCGTACATCAGCGGGAATGTGGGAAGCGGAACGGTGGAAGAGTTGGCAAAATGGGTGGAATACATGACATCGGATGCCGAGTCGGAGATGACCGAATTGCGCCGAAAGAACGGCAGGGAAAAACCGTGGAAGGTGAAATATATTGGCGTAGGTAACGAAAGTTGGGGTTGCGGCGGCAACATGACTCCCGAATACTATTCGGACGTATACAGGCGTTATCAGACCTATTGCCGAAATTACGGCGCAAACAGGTTGTATAAGGTTGCCAGCGGTGCAAGTGGTTCCGATTATAATTGGACGGAGGTACTGATGAAAAATGCCGGTCGCTACATGAACGGTCTGTCGCTCCATTATTATACGGTGCACAGTTGGGATAATAAGGGATCGGCAACAAAATTTACCAAGGACGATTATTATGCCACATTGGGGAATGCGCTTGAAATGGAGAAGATTCTGCAAAGACAGATTGCTATCATGGACAAATACGATCCACGAAAGAGAGTGGGTTTGTTGGTGGACGAGTGGGGCACCTGGTGGGATGAGGAACCGGGGACGGTGCGCGGCCATCTGTATCAGCAGAATACGTTACGCGACGCTTTTGTGGCTGCGCTTACGCTGGATGTTTTTCATAAATATACCGACCGGGTGGTGATGGCCAACATTGCGCAAATGGTGAACGTGTTGCAGGCCATGATTCTGACCAACGACCAGGGGGGAATGGTGTTGACACCGACCTATCACGTTTTCCGTATGTATAAGGTGCATCAGGATGCCACATATCTGCCTTTCGATTTGATTTGCGACAAAATGACCGTGCGCGATAACCGCGTTGTGCCGATGATCAGTGCTACGGCTTCGCGTGACAAGAACGGGGTGATCCATATTTCGTTATCGAACGTGGATGCCGACAACGGTCGGGAGATTACCGTAGAATTGCCGGGATTGAAGGGTAAAAAAGTGTCCGGGGAGATTTTGACTTCAGCCAATTTGACCGACCACAATACATTTGAAAAGCCGAATACGGTGAAGCCGAGCGCATTTAGTGGAGCGAAAATTGCCAATGACGGGGCATTGACGGTGAGCCTGCCGGCAAAATCCATTGTAACCTTGGAAATAAAATAGGAAAATCGGTTGAAAAGATAAAGAGAAGAGGCCGTCTCAACATGCGAGGCAGCCTCTTTTTTTACACACTTTCTTTACCCATTATCTTTAACCGTAAACCTTTCCAAATATTCGCTGGGGAGCATGTTGAACTCTTTTTTGAAACAGGTGCTGAAATATTTGGGATCATTGAATCCTACGCTGTATGCCAACTCGGATATCCGGATGTTTTGCGTTTCCTCCATAATTTTACAGGCGGCTTTCAGTCGGATGTTGCGGATGAAGGCCGAGGTGTTGAGCCCGGTGAGCGATTTGAGTTTGTTGTAGAGCGTGGATTTGCTGGTGCCCATTTCTTCCACGAATTGCGCCTGATCGAATTCTACATCATCGAGATGGCGGTAGACACATTCGATGGCTCGTTGAATGAACTGCTGATCGATACTGGTATAGTTGAGGTCTTTCAACTCGAAAAACACCTGATTTTTGAAATCGCCGGCCATTCTTTCCCTGTTTTTCAGCAAGTTCTTGATTCGTGCATACAGTACGCTCAGGTTGAACGGTTTGCTGATGAACGCATCGGCTCCCGATTCGTAGGCTTCGGCTTTGTCCTCCTCTTTATTTTTGGCGGTGAGCAGAATGATGGGAATGTGGCTGTATTCGATGGTGCTTTTGACGAATCGACACAATTCGATGCCGTCCATTTCGGGCATCATGATGTCGGAGATGATGAGTTCTACCGGTTCGTTTTCGATAATGACGACAGCCTCTTTGCCGTTTTCTGCCGTGAGGACGTTGTATTCTTTACCCAGCAGGCGTACCATGAGTTGCAGTAACTCTTCGTTGTCTTCTACCACGAGTAGTGTGGGTGCTTGCAATTTGTTTTTGGAGGTATCGACTGCGGTAACGTCTGCACTATCGGCGGGATTTTTCATGTAATTTTTGTCGATGACCGCCGCTTCCTCTTCTTCTATTTCGGAAGAATTGAAATACGATTTTTCGATGGGGAAAGTCAGGTAGAAAGTACAACCTTTGTTCTCTTCGCTTTCCACGTGGATGTCGCCATAGTGGAGATTGACCAGGTCTTTGGTCAGCGATAATCCGATACCCGTACCGGTGGTGTTGAATTTGCGGTAATCGCCTTCGTAGAAACGGGTGAACAGATTTTTTTGATCTTCGGCCGAGATTCCGCATCCGTTGTCTTTAACGGAGAGGAGCACGTAGTCGCGATTGCCGTTTTTGTAGGAAAGATTCACCTGAATGAATCCGTCTTCGGGTGTATATTTGGCTGCATTGGAGATGAGGTTGTAGAGTATCTTGTCTATTTTGTCGGGATCGAAATAGCCGTAAATGGGGTCGGGATCGCTAACCACGGAAAGGTGCAGTTTTTTCTTCTTTATCAAGGGGCGAAAGCTTTCGGTTTTTGTTCTTACAAAATCGGACAGATTGCCATACGACACACGCAAACGGAGATTGCCGCTTTCGGCTTTACGAAATTCCAGTATCTGCTGAAAGAGGCGCATCAACCGGGTAATGTTTTGGGTGATGATGGTGAAAATATCGTCGTTGCGCGGGGTAGTCATTTTCAGTTCGTCGACCGATGCAGAAATGATGGTCAACGGCGTGAGAAATTCGTGGGTGATGTTGGTGAAGAACTGCAGTTTGGTTTGATTGAGTTCTTCGGCTTTTGCCTGCTCCAGCTGTTTCAGCTGCAACTGGTTTTTCAACCGGATGCGGTTGCGCATGTTGAGATAAATGAGGTAGGCAATGGTGACCGTGATCACAACGTAAAGGACGAATGCCCACCATGTGAGCCAGAATGGGGGCAGCACCTTGACGGAAATTTTTTGTATTTCGTTGTTCCATATGCCGTTTTGCGAGGTTGCTTTCAACAGGAAAGTATAATTGCCGGGCGACAGGTTGTTGTAGTAGGCGAAATGTCTTTTTGAATCGGTATACTGCCATTCTTTATCGAATCCGTCGAGTTTATAGGCATACCGGGTAAGTTCGGGATTGCGATAGCTTAAGGAGGCAAACTCGATGGTGAAATTGTTGTATTTGTGGGGAATGGAGAGCTGACGCGTATAGGGTGGAATTTGCTTCAGTAATTTTTTTCTCTCTTTTTCCTGCATACCGGCAACAGATCGGTTGAATATTTTGATATCGGTTACGAAAAAAGGGCTCTCGACAACCGAATGTTTTATGTGTTCGGGAGAGAAAGCGATAAAACCTTTGTAGCCGCCGAAAAAGAGTTCGCCGTTATGATTGAATGAAGATTTGGAAATGAAAAAATTGTCTTGAAGTCCATCGGCTGTGGTGTAGATGCGGAAGGAATCCAATTCGGATCGAGGATTGAAGGAGAGTTTGATGAGTCCCTTGTTGGTGCCCAGCCAGAGATTGCCTTCGCGGTCTTCTTCGATGCTGCCCACCATGTCGCCCAAGATGTTGTGAGGGGGATTTTTCTCGATGAAGGAATCCGTTTTTTTGTCGTACAGGAACAAACCGCCGTTTTCGGTGCCTGCCCAAAGGCGGTTGAACTTGTCGATATGAAGGCTGAGTACGCTGTTGGTAGAAATGTTTTGTTCTTCAAAACAATAATTTTTGCAGGTGATGTTTTGCATGGAGGAGAAATTGCCCGACAGTCGGATTAATCCGTAGTTGATGGTAGCGAGCCAGATATCGTGATTTTGGTCTTCGATGATATCTTTCACGTAGCATCGGGTAAGGCTTTTGTCTCCTATGATCAGATCGTTGAAGATGAATCCACTGCCATCGGGCAACAAAACGCCTACGCCGGTTTGTGTGCCTATCCAGCAATTGGCATGGCTGTCTTCATAGAGCGAGATGATGCGGTCTTCCTTTATGAAAGGGCTGTTGGCAGAAGTCAATTGGCGACAGGGCTCGCCTTTACGGTAGCTGTAGAGGCCGTTGCCGTAGGAAGCGAACAGGATTTCGCCGTTTTGCCGCTGAAGAATGTCGTAAATGGTGGCATATCCCATTGCTTTGAATTCGGGTATTTGCGATTGATGTATAAAAGCGTGGGTGAGTCTATCGTAATAAACCAGTCCGTACGTGCCTATTCCTATCCAGATGTTGTCGGCGCGATCCACTAAAAGGGAGCGAACGGTAGCGGTGGGGATTTGTGGAATGTTGATGGAGAAGGTGTGGAAAGGCGTTTTTTCGGTATTGGTGATGAAGACCCCTCCGCCGATAGAGCCGATCCACATGTTGTTTTCGTGGTCGCGGATGATGGAATTGATTTCGTCGCTCGGAATTCGGTAGAACGATTTGGTGGATTTATAATTGATAAAACGCTCCGGATGGTCGTATTTCAGGATGCTTAACCCACTGCGTGTGCCGATCCATAATGCTCCCCTGTTGGCATCTTCACAGATATCGTAAACGATGTTGTCGGAAAGGCTGAGGCTGTCGGCGGGATTATTGCGGAAGGTTTGCCAAGTGACATGGTTGGGGTCGCGGGGATTTTTGAGCAATTGCAATCCGGCATCCCAAGTGCCCACCCAGATGTTTTTTTTGCTGTCTTCGTAAATGACGTGGGCAGAATTTCGTTCGTTCATTTGAGGATAGGCAACAAAGACTTGTTTTTTGGAATCGTAGCGGAAGAGACCTTTGTTCCAGGTTCCGATCCAGATGTCGCCGAAGGAGTCTTCCAGGAGGGATTTGACGGGACTGTCGGAGAGAACTCCGTTGCTGTTGTTTCTGTTGAGGTAGAGAAATTCGTCGGTTTCGGGAGAATAGGAAAACAGTCCTTCGTCGAGTCCTAACCATATTTCGTTTTTGCTTGTTACCAGGATGCAGGATACAACGGGGTTTGGAATACCGGGAATGGTTATTTTTTTTATATCTCCCGTTTTTTTGTTCAGTACGTTTAATCCGTCTTGTGTTCCGATCCACAACCGGTGGTCGTGATCTTCGGCTAAACACAAGATGTTGTTGTTTGATAACGTGTTGGGGTTGTTTAATTGCCGGGTATAAACGCTTATCCCGTAGCCGTCGTACTTGCACAATCCGTATCGGGTAGCAAACCAAATGAATCCGTCTTTATCTTGATATACCTTCTGCACTTCATTGGTAGGTAGACCATCGGATGTGGAGAGCTGCCTGAACGTTAACGGAACATGCTTTTTTTGTACAGCTTGTTCTCTTTGTTCAACTAGTTTGCGTGTAGTTGTTTGTTCTTTTGGTGTAGCCGCATCAATCGTATTTATTCCCTTCAGCCAAAGGAAAAGCAGCAGTACAGCACTGTATTTTTTTATCGATACATAGCTTAAAGAATGCTTCATTCTATTCTATTTTTTTTCAAATATAGAAACTTTTTTATGAATAACGAAATGAAATCTGATTTTTTAACGTGGTTTTGATACGTTGTTATTTTGTTTAAAATGAATAACTTGTCTTAAATTCTCCCTTTTTGAATGATAAATGGAATAAAAGTTTATTATGAATATATAATTTTGAAAGCGAAAGATTTTATAATATTTTAATAGAAGAAAGGAGGTAGTCGAACGATAAAAAATAAAGTATAATATAAAAATGCACAACCCATGTAAGGAAAAATAATTGCAAAAAATAATGTGAAAGGTATACATTTTATGAAATTCAAATGGAGTAAATTATTTATTATCAGATTCCGGTTAACAAAATATTAATTTTAAAAACATGAAAATGAAAAAAAAGATTTCATTAAGTTTGACAAAAGGGATAGTATTCGTTTTTTTATGGATGATTTCCCTTACGATGTTTGCCCAAGAACTTACCGTACGAGGTTCGGTAAAAGATACGAAGGGTGAGCCGCTTATTGGCGTTACAGTTCGGGTGAAAGGCACTACTATCGGGACGATAACCGATATAAATGGAGTTTTTACGCTGTCGAATGTTCCAAGGGATGCCACGTTGGAAATTTCTTACGTAGGAATGAAATCACAAGACATACCCGTGAATGGCAGGACAGTTATAGATGTGGTAATGGAAGAAGAGGCTGAAATGTTGGAAGAAGTAGTAGTCGTGGGATTTGGCACACAGAAAAAAGTGAATTTAACGGGAGCGGTTAGTACGGCAAGTTCCAAGGATATCGAATCGAGACCGGTAGTTAATGTTACGCAAGCATTACAAGGGTTAGTTCCCGGATTAAATATTTCTGCTTCAAATGGAAGTTTGGAGTCGAAGCCTACTGTTAATATCAGAGGTGTTGCCACGATAGGAGAAGGATCAACAGGGAATCCATTGGTGTTGATCGATGGGATAGAGGGGGATTTAAATGCGATTAATCCTCAAGATATAGAGAATATATCCATATTGAAAGATGCAGCAGCTTCTTCTATTTATGGATCGCGGGCTCCCTTTGGTGTTATATTGGTAACGACAAAGAAAGCAAAAGCAGGGAAAACAGTAATAAATTATAATAATAATTTTAGATGGAATTCCCCTGTTTTAAAGCCTAAAATGATGGATTCTTATACTTTTGCCACTTACTTTAATGATGCCTCAATTAATGCCGGATGGAGTCCTCACTTTTCGGAGGAACATCTAAAGAGGATAAAAGATTATCAGGAGGGTAAAATCACATATTCCATTATTCCTAATCCGAATAATCCTCAATATTGGGCCGATGGGTATGCTTATGGTAACGATAATGTAGATTGGTATGATGCCATCTACAGAAGTACCACTTATGGGCAAGAACATAATTTGAGTGCAAGCGGGGGAGTAAATGAGAAAGCGACATTTTATACTTCTTTTAATTATTTGGATCAAAACGGATTGATGAAATTATCCAAAGATTTTTATGATCGTTATACGGTATCCGGTAAAATTAATTCTCAATTAACAAGTTGGTTGAATTTGGGATATAATGTACGCTTTTCTCGTGAAAACTATCAAAGGCCGGCCGAAATGACCAATGCATTGTTTTGGGACCTTGCAAGACAAGGTTGGCCAACGTTACCCTTGTATGATCCGAACGGTTATTTATACTCATCTCCTTCACCGGCACTGGGATTGGCGACAGGAGGAAAAGACAAAACCAAAACAGATAATATTTTTCATCAAGGATATTTGGTTTTGGAACCTATAAAAAATTGGATTACTAACATCAACTTAAATTATAGAATAACGACTGCAGAAAGGCATTGGGATTCACAAAGGACATACAATCATGATGTTAATGGAAATCCTTATGTTTATAAAAGCAGTTCAAATGTTCATGAGGATTATTTCAATGACGATTATTTCAATATTAATGCTTACACGGAATATAGTTTTTCTTTAAAGGATAGTCATCATTTTAAATTGATGGCCGGTGTTCAAGCAGAAGATTTGAAGAGAAAAGTTTTTGGAGTGCAACGAGACGGCATAATTGTGCCTTCTCTTCCTGAGCTTGATTTGACTTCAGGGCTTGACTATAATGGGAATCCGGTTACTCCTTCCGTGAATGGATCCAGGGATTCATGGAGTACTGCCGGTTATTTTAGCAGGATCAATTACGATTATGAAAACAAGTATTTGGCTGAAATTAATTTAAGATATGATGGTACTTCACGATTTCGAAAAGATAAAAGATGGAATTTATTTCCTTCTTTTTCGCTAGGATGGAATATGGCGCAAGAAAATTTTTGGGAATCATTATATGATACCATTAATTTATTCAAATTAAGAGGTTCATATGGGGAATTAGGAAATCAAAATACCTCAAATTGGTATCCCACTTACCAAGTCATGCCTGTTTATTCAAATGAGGGGAGTTGGTTGCAAAATGGCAGACGTCCTAATACAGCCTATGTTCCAGCCTTAGTAAGTTCCACGATGGGATGGGAAAAAGTGACAAATTGGAATATAGGTTTTGATTTTGGACTTTTGAGAAATCGATTGGTTGGATCATTTGATTATTTTGTAAGGGAAACAAAAAATATGATTGGTCCCGCTCAAGAATTGCCTGTAATCCTTGGTATTGATGTTCCTAAAACGAATAATACAGACTTGAAAACCTATGGTTTTGATTTTGAAATAAGTTGGAATGATCGTTTAAACAACGGGTTGGGTTACAGTGCTAAATTACTTTTATCTGACTCACAAACAAAAATAACGAGGTATCCGAATCCCACGAATACGTTAAGTAAATATATCGAAGGAAGGAAATTGGGAGAAATATGGGGATATGAAACCATAGGAATAGCGAAAACTGATGAGGAAATGCAAGCCCATTTGGCATCATTGCCAAAGGGCGGGCAAAATTCACTTGGAGCTGACTGGAAAGCCGGTGATATTATGTATAAGGATTTGAATAAGGATGGGAAGATTGATAATGGTGCTTATACAGTCGATAATCATGGAGACATAAAGGTTATTGGAAATAATACTCCACGCTATCTTTTTGGACTCGATTTTTCTGCTGATTGGAAAGGTTTCGATTTCAGAGCTTTTTTCCAGGGAGTACTAAAAAGAGATTATTGGCAGGGGAGCTATTATTTTTGGGGAGTTACAAATAACAAATGGTGGTCGGCAGGACTGGTACCCCACGTTGATTATTTCAGAGATGAACCATCCAATGAGTTGGATGTGAATCTAGACGCTTATTATCCACGTCCTATATTCGGTACAAGCAAAAATCAGCAAGTACAAACACGTTATTTGCAAGATGCCTCTTATATTCGATTAAAAAACCTGCAATTGGGATATACTTTACCCGCTTCTTTAATGAGTAAGGTGAATCTAAACAGGATAAGGGTTTTTATTTCCGGTGAGAATTTATGGACAGGAACAAAGATGGTAGAAATGTTTGACCCGGAAACAGTGAGTGGCGGAGCAGACGGAAATGGAAATGCTTATCCTCTATCAAAAGTGTTTTCATTCGGATTAAGTATAACTCTTTAAAATTTTTTCTTATGAAACTTTTAAATATAAATAGATACCTTTTAAGTATATTTTTGCTGGGTTGTTTTTTTTCATGCAATGATTTTTTGGATAAAGAACCGTTAAGTAAAATTACTCCGGAAAATTATTTAAATGAAGAATCTCAGTTGGCAGCCTATGCGAATGGATTATATACCAATATATTACCATCGCATGGCAATTGGAGTTACGGAACGTTTGGAATAGATCAACATACCGATAATCAAGCCTACATAACTTATGATAATCGCTATGTTCCCGGTCAGTGGAAAGTGGGGCAAACAGGTGGGGATTGGTATTTCAACTACATTTATAGCTGCAATTATTTTTTGAATACAGTTCTTCCCAGATACAATTCAAAAGGGATAAGTGGCTCTGATGTTAAAATAAAGCATTATATTGGGGAAATTTATTTTCTTAGAGCATATGAATATTTCAAGAGATATCAGGAGTTCGGAGATTTTCCTATAATAACTGAGCCGTTGCCGGATCAATTAGTGCCGTTAATTGAAGCAAGTAAAAGAAGCCCCAGAAATGAGGTTGCGCGATTTATTTTAAGCGATCTGGATAAAGCTATAGAATTATTGTCCACAAACATAGATAGCAGAAAGACCCGAATAACAAAAGATGTTGCCTTGTTGTTGAAATCAAGAGTTGCTTTGTTTGAGGGAACATGGCTGAAATATTTCAAGGGTACTGCTTTTGTTCCTAATGGCGAAGGTTGGCCTGGTAAAGATAAAGATTATAATGCCAATTATTCTTACCCATCAGGAGATATTGATAGTGAAATAAATTATTTTTTACAAGAATCGATGAATGCTGCCAAGCAAGTTGCGGATAAATATATTGACAATTTAACCGTTAATACCGGAGAAGTTCAACAGTCTGCGAACGATCCGGTTAATCCCTACATGGATATGTTTGGGTCGGTTGATTTATCCGGTTACAACGAGGTTCTTTTGTGGCGTGAATATAGTAAGGGGCTTGGTATTACTCATTGTGTTGTTGTTGCTGCACAATTTGGAGATTACGGTGTTGGGGTTACGAGAGGTTTGGTTGAGAGCTTTTTGATGAAAAATGGTTTGCCTATATATGCCAACAACAGTGGGTACAAAGGGGATGATAATATAGCTAATGTTAGAAAAGATAGGGATCCCCGATTATCGCTCTTTTTAAAGGAACCCGGACAAAAAAATATCATTTATGAATCGACAGAAGGTGATCATGCCGTTCCTATTGAACCAGTACCTAATATTACAGCTGCATCAGCAGAAAAAGCTTATAGTACAGGGTATGCATTGCGAAAGGGTGGTTCATTTTATCAGAATCAGTGTGGAAACGGACAGTCTTATACAGGCTCAATCACTTTTAGAGCCGTTGAAGCTCTGTTAAATTATATTGAAGCTTGCTATGAAAAAAACGGAACCATTGATTCTAAAGCTGATGAATATTGGAGAGCAATTCGTACTCGAGCCGGAGTGGATCCCGATTATAACAAGACTATCACTGCAACAGATATGAGCAAAGAAGCACTCAACGATTGGGGGGCTTATTCAAAAGGGGTTTTACTAAACCCGACTTTATATAACATTAGAAGGGAACGCCGCAATGAGCTTATGGCAGAAGGGCTTAGATATATGGATTTGCGTCGTTGGAGAGCGATGGATCAAATGATCAATAATCCTTATCATATAGAAGGAATAAAGATTTGGGGTGAAATGCAAAATTGGTATAAAAATAATGATGGTTCATCTCAGTTGATTTACGGGACAGATAAAGCTAATGTTTCATCTCCCGAAAGGAGTATGTATTTACGACCATATGAAAAAGTATCTACTTCGTTGGTATACAATGGGTATAAATGGTCTATGGCGCATTATTTGCAACCTATTGCTGTTCAGCATTTCCTTATTACTGCATCAGATGGGAAAACAGTATCGACTTCACCGATTTATCAAAATCCGGGTTGGCCTACAGTTGCAGGAGAAGGTGCAAAATGATTTTAACAAGAATAAGTCATAATAAATAATGTTTAGACGTAATTTTATTAAGGCAATGGGGATGGCGGCAGCAGCGGGTATGCTGCCGTCATACGCTCATGCCGTAAATGAGCGGGGGGAAAAGATTTCTTCACCGCATGCTTCAGCTTCCGACAGGGAATATTTGTGGAAATTGCTTTCCCGCATTGCGGCACCGGTTCTCGAAAGCATGTCGAAAGGAGAACTTCACAAGAAAATGCATGTGGAGGTGAGCCCGACATGGGATGGGAGAGACAAAGATGTGGCTTACCTGGAGTGTTTTGGCCGGCTGATGGATGGCCTTGCTCCGTGGCTGACGTTGCCGGACGATACTACCGAGGAGGGGAAAGCAAGAAAAAAACTTCGCGAACAGGCCTTAATGAGCGTTGTTCATGCGGTGGATCCGAAAAGTCCCGATTATTTGTTGTGGAGAAAAGAAGGACAGCCGCTGGTGGATTCGGCTTTCTTTTCGAGTGCGCTGCTAAGGGCGCCAAAACAATTATGGGACCCGCTGGATAAAACCACCAAAGAGCGAATAGTGACAGAATTGAAATTGTTGCGTCGCGTGAAACCGCCTTATTCAAACTGGTTGCTTTTTGCTGCCATGAATGAGGCTTTTTTATTGTCGGTGGATGAAGATTACGATCTGATGCGGGTGGATTTGGCGGTGAAAAAAATGAATGAATGGTATGTGGGCGACGGTTGGTATGCTGATGGGGAGAGGTTTCATTTCGATTATTACAATTCGTTTGTGATTCAGCCTATGTTGCTGAAAGTGACCGAAGTGATGGTTGAGAGAAATCGAATGGAGAAAGCAATGTATGAGCAGGCATTGAGACGGATGCAACGCTATTGTGAACACTTGGAGCGTCTTGTTTCGCCTGAGGGAACGTTCCCGCCTATCGGCAGATCGCTGACCTATCGTACAGGAGCTTTTCAACCCTTGGCCTTACTTGCTTTGCGCAAGCAATTGCCCGAGAAACTGACGGAAGGGCAGGTGAGGGCTGCGTTGGTTGCTGTGCATCAACGTATTTTCAGCAATCCTACCAATTTTAACGAAGATGGTTTTTTAACCATTGGTTTTGCCGGGCATCAGCCCGAATTGGGTGACAGTTACAGCAACAACGGAAGCATGTATCTTACTTCGGAAAGTTTTTTGCCGTTGGGTTTGCCTGCCAATGCTAGTTTTTGGACAGTCAAGAGTGAAGATTGGACAGCGAAGAAAGCTTTTAGAAACGACCGATTCAATAAGGATTATCCCGTTAATTATTAAATGAAAATGAAAAAGAAATTGCTGATGTTGCCGAAAATCGTCTTGCTGTGCAATGGTATCTTTTTGTCTTTATCGATGAGCTTGATTGCTCAGGAATACGAGTTAGTCTGGAGTGATGAATTTGACAAAGACGGAAAACCGAATCCCGCGTATTGGAGTTTTGAAAAGGGTTTTGTGCGAAATCAAGAATTGCAGTGGTATCAGGAAGATAATGCCTATTGCAAGGACGGGGTGCTGATTATTGAGGGCCGACACGAGAAAAGACCGAATCCCCTTTACGAGAAGGGAGCTGCCGATTGGAGAAAATCGCGACCGTTTATCGAGTATACGTCTTCTTCGCTGAAAACGGCAAGGAAAAAGGAGTTTTTGTATGGCCGTTTCGAAATACGGGCACGGATACCGTTAGAAAGCGGCTCTTGGCCGGCGATTTGGACGTTGGGTACAACAATGGAGTGGCCTTCGTGTGGCGAAATCGATATGATGGAATATTACCGAATAAACAATGTACCTCATATTCTCGCCAATGTGGCGTGGGGTACGAATGAGCGGTATAAGGCGGAGTGGAGAACTCAAGCTATCCCTTTTGATCATTTTCTTGAAAAAAACAGCAATTGGGGAGAGGAATTTCATGTCTGGAGGATGGATTGGGATGAAAATGCCATTAAATTGTATCTCGACGACGAATTGTTGAATGAAGTGGCGTTGAACGAAACCGTAAACGGTGCATGGGGCAATTATACCCATCCGTTTAAACAATCTCATTATTTGTTGTTGAATTTGGCACTGGGTGCTAATGGTGGTGAGCCTGATTTGTCGGCTTTTCCGATGAAATACGAAATAGATTATGTAAAGGTATATCAGAGAAAAGAGCAGATTATTCGTTCCGGGCAGCTTTGGCCGGATAACAGGGGAGAACACATTAATGCACACGGGGGAGGAATTCTTTTCCACAACGGCCGATATTATTGGTTTGGAGAACACAAGAGCGAGAACAGCAATGCAGCACTGGTGGGTATCAATTGTTATTCTTCGAGCGATTTGGCAAACTGGAAATATGAGGGAGTGGCGTTGCCGGTTTCGGATGATCCTCAAAGTGAGATTACGAAAGGATGCGTGATGGAGCGGCCGAAAGTGATTTACAACGAAAAAACCGGCAAGTTTGTGATGTGGTTTCATTTGGAATTGAAAGGACAAGGATATAAGGCTGCTCATGCGGCATTGGCCATAAGCGATGAAGTGACGGGGCCGTATACCTTTGTTCGTTCCGAACGCATCAATAAAGGGTTTTTCCCGTTCGACATGCCGGAGGATATCCGAAAATTGCAATTCGACCCCGAGAAATATTCGACTTGGTGGACGCCGTCGTGGTATAAAGCGGTGGAGAATGGGTTGTTTTTGAAGAGAGATCTCGAGGAAGGGCAAATGGCCAGAGACATGACCCTGTTTGTCGACGATGACGGCAAGGCCTATCATATTTATGCTTCAGAAGAGAATCTTACGTTGCAGATTGCAGAACTTACAGATGATTATACCGGTCATACCGGAAAATATATTCGCGTGGCGCCGGGAGGACACAACGAAGCGCCGACTATTTTTAAAAGAAAAGGAATCTACTGGATGATTACGTCGGGCTGCACGGGTTGGGAACCCAATGCAGCGAGGATGTTTTCTGCTCCGTCGATATGGGGACCATGGAAAAAACATCCCAACCCGTGTAGGGGTGAAAAATCGGAGATTACTTTTGGAGCTCAGGGGACATATGTTTTACCGCTTAACGGGAAAAATGTGGCGTATATTTTCATGGCAGATATGTGGAGGCCGAAATTCCCTATCGATGGACGGTATATATGGCTTCCTGTAAAGTTTGAAGAAGATATTCCTTACCTGGAATGGATGGATGAGTGGGATTTGAATTTTTTGTAATTCTTGTGATATATCGATATATAAGGAGTAAATGCGACGTAATATTCTTTTTTTGTTCTTGTTTTTGATCGGCGTGACAGGATATTCTCAAAAGTTGGTCCCTACAGGAAAGCGGGGATACAGTCAAACTTCTGTTAACACGGCTGTTTTTCGTAAAAATTCGATTGTTACCCATAACGGTATTCAATATATTGCTTTTTATGACGAAAACGAGTATTTAACATTGGGAAAAAGAGAACTCGGGAGTGCCCGATGGACATTTTATCTTTCGCAGTATAAAGGCAATTGCAAGGATGCGCATAATGTGATCAGTATCATGGTGGATGGTGAGGGTTTTCTGCATGTGGCTTTTAACCATCACGGAAGTTCGTTGAACTATTGTAGAGGTATCCGACCGGGATCATTGATACTCGGGAATAAGGAAATTATGGTAGGAAGAGACGAAAACGACGTAACTTATCCCGAATTTTATCGGTTGACGAATGGAGATTTGATCTTCGTTTATCGTTCCGGAGAGTCCGGACGGGGGAACTTGATTATGAACCGGTACGATGTAAAGACAAAAAAATGGTATCGGGTGCAGGATGTGTTAATTGATGGAGAAAAAGAACGGAATGCCTATTGGCAACTGTATATAGATAATGCCAACACAATCCATGTGTCTTGGGTGTGGCGTGAAACGCCGGATGTAGCTACAAATCATGATCTGTGTTATGCGCGTTCGCACGACGGAGGGGTTACGTGGGAAAAATCGACGGGAGAAAAGTACCGTCTTCCCATCACGGTCAGAAATGCGGAATACGTGTGGCATATCCCGCAAAATAGCGAACTGATCAATCAAACCGGCATGTGCGCCGACGATAATGGCAATCCCTATATAGCTACCTATTGGCGTGATCGGAATAGTAGCGTTCCTCAATACCGCCTCGTGTGGTTGGAGGGAAAAGAATGGAAAATGCAACACGTTTCTCATCGTGAAATGTCTTTCAGCTTGAGTGGAGGGGGAACGAAAAAGATTCCCATCTCGCGGCCTCAAATCGTAATGAAAAATAAGGGAGGGAAAGCGCATTTCTATTATATTTTTAGGGATGAGGAACGAGGAAACATGGTGTCTGTAGCTACGAAACAGGATCTCGAGGAGAGTAAATGGAAGATAACCGATTTGACCGACTTTCCCGTAGGAGCGTGGGAGCCGACCTACGATACGGAATTGTGGAGAGA
>DBPW01000024.1:0-57963 GCA_002305015.1 Bacteroidales bacterium UBA1410 | reverse complement strand
TTGTCGCCCCAACCTGTATATATTTTAGAAGTGGAAAAGTAAAAGCAATGCGATATGAGAAGATTAGTAGTGACAATTTCGACTTTATTTTTCATTTTTTTATCCACGTATAGTCAATCTCCATCGGAAGCAGATGAAGTGTTGAAAATCATTGGGAAAGTCAATGATTATTGGCAAAAACACCATTCGCCTAAGGTAAATGCTTTTTGGGATAATGCTGCCTATCATACGGGAAACATGGAAGTGTATTTTTTGACAAAAGATACGGCTGATCTCAATTATTCGTTACAGTGGGCTGAATACAACCAATGGAAAGGGGCCAAATCGGATAATAAAGCGGAATGGAAATATACGTATGGAGAAACCGATGAGTACGTGTTGTTTGGAGATTATCAGGTTTGTTTTCAGACTTATGCCGATCTCTATCGGATTGATCCGAAGCCCTATAAAATTGCACGAGCTCGTGAAGTGATGGAATATCAGATGAGTACCGACAGGCGAGATTATTGGTGGTGGGCCGATGGTTTGTATATGGTGATGCCGGTGATGACCAAATTGTACCTGATTACACAAAATCCGTTGTACCTGCAGAAATTATACGAATATTGGAGCTATGCCGACAGTTTGATGTATGATGAAGAGGNNTAACGGGAAAAAAGATTTTTGGTCGCGGGGTAACGGATGGGTTTTTGCAGCCTATGCAAAGGTGCTGAATGAGTTACCTGAAACGGATCCGCATCGGGAAAAGTATATCGAACGGTTCAGGTCGATGGCGGAATCGTTGGCGGCTTGCCAACAAACTCAAGGATACTGGACGCGTAGTTTGCTTGATGCCGAACATGCGCCGGGTTACGAAACGAGTGGTACGGCTTTTTTTACGTATGGTTTCCTGTGGGGGGTAAATAACGGGTATCTGAGTAAAGAAAAATATAAACCGGTGATAATGAAATCGTGGAATTATTTGAAGAATACGGCTCTACAGCCTGATGGCAGAATCGGTTATGTTCAGCCTATCGGAGAAAAGGCGATTCCCGGTCAAGTAGTCGAAGCCAACACCACGGCAAATTTTGGAGTAGGGGCTTTCCTGCTTGCTGCTTGCGAAATGGTGCGTTTCCTGCAAACTCATGATAAATGAACCGAGTGAAGAGATGAATAATAAACAAAATAATACAAAACACATGATGAAAATCAAGAATTTCTTTTTTCCGGCTTTTTTATTTTTATACGTTGGAATCTCATTTGCCCAATCGGGATTTGGCAAAGCCGAGAAGATAAACGACGATTGGAAATTTGTTTTACAGGATATCCCGACGGCAAAAGAAGAAAATTTTAATGACGCCAAGTGGCAAAAAGTCGATTTGCCTCACGACTGGAGCATACGTCAGCAATTCAGTCCAACCTATGCGAGTTGTATGGGCTATCTACCCGGTGGGATCGGATGGTATCGGAAAAGCATCCATATTCCTGCTGAAAAGTCAGGTGAGAAGGTTTATCTCTATTTCGAAGGTATTTACAACCGAAGTGAGGTCTACATTAACGGTCATTTACTGGGCAAACGCCCGAACGGATACATCTCTTTTCTCTATGATGCTTCTCCTTATATAAACTATGGGGAGGAAAATGAGATTGCTGTGCGGGTCGATCACAGTCGGGCGGCCGATTCGAGATGGTACACCGGTTCGGGTATCTATCGTAACGTGTGGTTGGTTTATGCAAATCCGGTACATATTGCACAATGGGGTGTGTATGCTTATCCTTCGGAAGCCGGCGCTAAAAAAGGTACGTTACAAGTAGAGGTTGAAGTGGTGAACGAATCGGAAAAACCGGAAACCCTTACCGTTGTCAACGAGCTTTTTAACCAAAAGGGAGAACGGGTAGCGAAGCGACGGGATCAATTATCGGTTACGGCAGGTGAAAACGCAACGCTCTCAACCGCTCTTTCTGTTTCTAATCCGAGTTTATGGAGCGTCGATCACCCGTATTTGTATTCCCTTAAAACGACACTACTGAAAGGCGGAAAAGAAATCGACTTGTCTCAAACGAAGACGGGATTCAGGAGCTACACTTTTGATCCCGATAAGGGATTTGCATTGAACGGCGAATGGATGAAAGTGAAAGGAGTGTGTATGCATCACGATGCAGGAGTGCTGGGTGCTGCAGTTCCTAAAGATGTTTGGCGGCAGCGATTGTTAAGGCTTAAAGAAATGGGATGCAATGCTATACGTACCAGCCATAATCCGCAGTCTCCCGATTTATACGATTTATGTGACGAAATGGGTTTTTTGGTGATGGATGAAGCTTTTGACGAATGGGAATTTCCCAAACGCAAGTGGATTGAAGGATGGAATGTGGGCACACCGGGATTCGATGGATCGTATGATTTTTTTAAAGAATGGGGCGAACGCGATTTAGCCGATATGGTATGTCGCGACCGGAATCATATTTCGATTTTTGCGTGGAGTATCGGCAATGAAGTGGATTATCCCAACGATCCGTATTCTCATCCGGTGCTCGACGGAGGCGGCAATACGGGTTTTACTCAGCCTATTTTTGGGGGTTACAAGAAAGATGCGCCCGATGCACGACGATTGGGTGAAATAGCCAAACGGTTGGTTGCAGTGGTAAAGAAATACGATTTATCGCGTCCGACTACAGCCGGTTTGGCGGGTGTGGCGATGTCAAACGAAACCGAATATCCCTTTGTTTTGGACATAACGGGGTATAATTATACGGAAAGCCGGTACGATTTGGATCATAAGAAATATCCCGATCGGGTGATATTCGGAAGCGAAAACCGACACGACATGAGTGCGTGGAAAGCGGTTCGCGACAAGGAGTTCATTTTCGGTCAATTCCTGTGGACGGGAATCGATTATCTGGGAGAATCGGGTAAATGGCCTTCACGCGGGTTCTATTCCGGATTGATCGATTTTGGCGGGTTCATCAAGCCGAGAGGATATTTCCGTCAGTCGCTCTGGTCGGATAAACCGATGGCTTATCTGGGTACGTATCCTACTCCGGGTAAAGGGAGTAAAAGTCAACTGAGCGATGTGTGGTCTCAGTTGGAAGCAGAAAAAAGCGGAGATTATGAAGAAAAAACGCCTTCGATGGATGCTTGGCCGATTTGGAATTATCGCGAAGGGCAGCTGATTCGGGTGGTATGTTATACCAATGCGGCTCGAGCAAAACTGTTTCTCAATAACAAAGAAGTAGGTGTTGTTCAGGATTATAATGATGAAACAGGCATCATGTATTGGGACGTACCCTATGAACCCGGTGTATTGAAAGTTATGGGTCTGGATGCCCATAATAACGAAATAAGCACGTATGAAATTCGCACTTCGAAGAGACCCTATGCGTTGAAAATTATTTCGGATGAGCAACAGGTGGATAAGGAAGAAGGCATTGTACGAATTGCTCTTCAAGTAGTGGACGAGGATGGCGTTCCGGTAATGATTTCGGATGACGAGGTTACTTGTCATCTATCGGGTAACGCTCGTTTGATGGGATTGGAGGCGAGCAATAATACGGATATGACCGATTATACCGACAATGTGCATCGCGTATATCATGGACGGATTGTGGCTTACATCAAATATGAAGGCAGCGATTCCGGAGAAATAAAGGTAAGGTTTTCTGCCCCTTGGTTGATTCCGGCAGAAACAACGGTTAAATTTTCCCGATCTCATCCATGAGATTTTGGCGGTAGGTTTCGCCGATGGATATTTCACGGCCGGCTATGGTAATCCGGTTTTTGTTGATGTTCTCGATTTTGTTTTTTTGTACGATATAGGAACGGTGTACCCGCAGAAACCGGTCGGCAGGCAAGATGTCTTCCATGTTTTTCATACTCATCAGGGTGATGATGGGGCGGGGCTCGTTTCTTACATAGATTTTAATGTAATCTTTCAAGCCTTCGATGTAGAGGATGTCGTCAAACAGCACCTGAACCAGCTTATATTCCGATTTGACGAACACACCGGTTCTTTCTTTTTCCTTTTCTTCGGTTTGAGCTGCTTTTCGGGCAATGTCGAACCAATTTAACGCTTTTTTTGCCGAAGTGAGGAAGTCGGCGTAAGAAATGGGCTTCAACAAATAATCGAGTGCATTCACTTTGTAGCCATCGACCGCATATTCGCTGAAAGCGGTGGTAAAAATAATCCGCGTTTGAGGGTTGATGAATTGCGAAAATTCGAGGCCGTCCAGCTCCGGCATCTGGATATCGAGAAAGATGACATCGACCGGTTGATTTTCGAGGTCGTGCATGGCTGTCAACGCACTCGAATATTTCCCCGTGAGTTTAAGAAACGGGGTTTTTTGCACGTACGATTCCAAGAGATTGAGAGCAAGAGGTTCGTCGTCAATGATCCAGCAGCTGAGTATCATTTTCGTTTTCTTTTTTTGTGTCGATAATCAGAGTAGTGGTATAGGTGTTATCCGAAATGCGTTTGTCCCAAATGTATCGACCGGGGTAGAGCAGATCCAACCGTTTTTGCATGTGCGCCAATCCGATACCCTTTCCGCTTTTGTCGGATTCGTTTTTGGGAAAGAAGCTGTTTTCGCAGGAAAACTGCACAATTCCGTTGGGGTTCTCTGTCAGACTGATGCGGATAAACGAAGGTTTGTTGCCACTGATACCGTGTTTAAACGCATTTTCGATAAGAGAAATGAATATCAACGGTGCAATACGGGTGTTGCTCTCGGGTTGTAAGTCGAATTGCGTGGTCAGCTCAACATTGTCCGGAAGCCGTATCCGCATCAAGTCGATGTAATTCCGCATGAAGTCCACCTCCTGAGACAAAGGTACAAAAGTTTGGTTATTATCGTATAAAATGTGTCGCAAGAGTTTGCTCAAATCGTGTATAGCCTGTTGTGCCTGAACGGGATTGAACTCAACGAGGGCATAAATATTGTTGAGCGTATTGAGCAGAAAATGGGGATTGATCTGGCTTTTGAGGTTTTGCAGTTCGGCTTCCGTTTTTGCTTTTTCGAGCTCTTTGCGCTCTTTGTCGAGTTGTACCCAATGGATACTCATTTTAATGGCCACACTCAGTCCCGCCACTAAGGTGAGCGAGAACATATTGCTGAGGATGAAGGGGAGAAGCGGGGGCGACTTTCTTCTTCGCCGCGGAGGGCGGCCGTCGAGGTTGAGGCTATAGATGAATTCGTGGGAATAGTGCATCAGAAAAGCCAATCCGATGATGAGCAGAAGATTGATGATAATGAATTCTTTGGTTTTCCGCCGAAAAAGAAATTTATCGATGAGATAGAGATAATTGACATAGAAAACCGTCATGAAACACAGCAGGGCAGCGGTGGATCGCCAGAAATTAGACCAGCTGAAGACGTTTCTTCTATCGAAGAAAAACAAAGGAAGACCAAAGACGATTACCCACACCAAAATATGGATGAAAATGTTGTCTACGGAACGTTTCGAATCTTTTTCGGCAATCAAATTTTTTTCATTTATCATATTTCCTGCTATGAATGTTGGTATTATGCTCGAAGCATAAAGGATGATTGATATTAAAACATGCCGGGTCCACCATGATGTTCGTGTCCTCCGCCGGGACCTCTTCCGGGCATCATGTCGGATTGTGTTGCTCCATTTTTAAAGATGTTGAAGCGATAAACGAAGTGGAACATGAAGTAGGAAGTAAGGGTGTTGGTTGTGGTGTCGCGGATATAGTTGGACGTGACACTTCGACTGATGTTGCTGCGTTGCTGCAGAATATCGTATATTTTGAAGCGAATGGTGCCGTTTTTTTGTTTGAAGATCTGTTTTTGCAGGGAGGCATTCCACAACCATTCCTCTTGTTCAAAACCACCCGAATAGCCCGAATTGGTGTTATAGGAAATATCGCTTTCGATGGAGAAATCGTACGGCAGATAGAGGGTGGTGTTTGCGGATGCGTTGTAATTGAAGTATTCCTGATCCTGTTGCCCTTTCAAACTGTTACTGACATTGTTGTAATTGATGTTCCCGCGGATGCCGAAATCGATGATATCCGAACGGTAGTTCAGCCCCAGGGTTTGGCCGAGATTAGTCCTACGGCTCAAATTCGGTTCATTCGAAAAACCATTCGTATGATTATAACCGACAGTACTCATGGAAAAGATGGAGAATTTGATGTTCCTAAGTGGCATATTCAGCATGAGGCGACCGTTGGCATTCCAGTTTCCGTCAACATTTTTGTAGGTGGTTTCTTTTCGTCCGGTTTCGCGGTCGGTAAAGGTTGAAGAAACAATATCGTTGAACGTATATCCGCCGTTGCCGAAAAAGGTAATGGAGCTGCTTTTTTCGGGTACAAAATTCATATAGCGGATGTTTAACCGGTGGTTAAACGAAGGCTTCAGGTTCGGATTGCCGTAGGTGATGTTCAGCGGGTCAGAAACATCCACAACCGGAGAGAGTTGCGTTACCGAGGGTTGACTGGTGCTGCCTGAATAGTCGATACGCAGGTTTTTTTGCCGGCTCCAGCGGTAATTGAATTGTGCCATCGGCGCGTAATTGATAACGTCTTGACTGAGATCGTGAATTTTTTCGTCACCTTTGAACGTTTTGCTGTTGGAACTCGAGGGTTGTGCACTGAATCCAAACATATAGTTGTATTTTTCTCTTTCTGCTTTGAAATTGATTTCGATTTGCTGATTCATGAAATCGTTTTCAAGCCGTTTGCTGTATGCCGAGTCGAGAACGGTATAGTTGCCCTTGGCATCTTTCGAGCGGGTGTCTTTGTCGGATTCCGACAGGTTTTGTTGATAGCGGTAAGCCAGTTGGATGAAGTTGTTTTTTCCGATAGGCTCGACATACGAAATGTAACCACTCCAGTTTTTGCTGTTGCTGGTATTGGTGAATTTCTGATCGATAATATCGTCGGGTTTTGTGCCGTGATAGAAGGTGTTGGAAAGATTGTTTCCGTTGTTTTCCGAATCGTTGAGTCCGGCTCTGAGTTGAATACTGAGGACACGTCCTTTTTTGCCCAGTTGGCGGCTGGCGTCCAGTCGGCCACCTATGTTTTTTCCGTTTCCTTCGGAGTAATATTCCGAATCTCCGCTGTTAATGGTATCGTTGGTTTCGTTACGGGTAAAGAAGTCGCCGGTTTCTCTACGCCGGTTTTCGTATATGCCGGCATTGGGGCGAAAAATGATTTGCGTAAGCGTGTCGGGTTTCCATTCCATGCGGAAATCCATATTTAAATTTTGACTTTTGTTGTTGGATTCATTGTTCTCGCTTTCAAAAGTATTCCCGCCGCTCAACAAGTTTTGGGTATAGGTTTTCGACAAGGCATTGTTGTCGGTCGAGCCGAAACGTACGTTGCCGCCGAGTTTGAATTTTTCGGAAAATGTCGTATTGAAATTGAATCCTCCCATTCCCGAAGTGGTTATGCCGTTTTGCCCGCCGAACATGCCTCGCATGCCTCGACCTCCCATGCCGCTGAACATGCTCGATGCCAGATCGGAAAACCCGGCATTGTTGGTATTGTTGAATCCACCGAGAAAGGTATATTGATTTTTGTTTTTCATGTAATTGACCATGGCATTGGCTTCGTAACGGTCTTTGCTGCCATAGCCGGCAAAAGCGTTACCCATCAATCCCTCTTTCATGCCCGGGCGCACCACAAGGTTGATAACGGTTTCTTCTTCTTCATCGTCGAAGCCGGTCATTTGGGCCATTTCCGATTTTCGATCCAGCACTTGCAGCTTTTCCACCATTTTGGCAGGGAGGTTTTTTGAAGCTACTTTGGGGTCGTCACTGAAAAATTCTTCTCCGTCGACCAATATCTTTTTTATCTCGCGGCCGTTAACCGTGATTTTCCCGTCTTTGTCCACTTCAACGCCGGGCATTTTTTTCAGCAAATCTTCCACAACCGCACTTTCGGTAACTTTGTAGGAGTCGGCATTAAATTCCAATGTATCGCCTTTGACCCGAATTTCGGGGGCTTTTGCTGCAATGACCACTTCGGAAAGGACGATCTCGGCAGGATAAAAAAGGAGTGTACCCAGTTGAACCGTCGGGTTAGAGGCGGTTACTTGTACGTTTTTGTAAATATCTTTGTATCCGAGAAAAGAAATGTGGACAATGTAAGAGCCGTATTTTACCGGAATAGAAAAAGTGCCGTCGCTTTTGCTTGCCTGACCGGTGACGAACGCGCTGTCATTCGGCTGCAGAATGCGTATATTGGCTAGGGCGACCGGTTCTTTGGTCGTTTGATCGATGAGTTTGCCTGCGATGGTTCCGGTAGCCGATGTTGTTGGTGTTTGTGCTTTTATCGGCATAATGGCGGCAAACAGAACAAGGATGAGATAAAATATCTTTTTCATTTTTTGGTGTAATAAAAGAATTCTCGTTTACTTATCATGCCAAAATTAGGTTTATCGCATCATATGTCCAAACAAAATAGATTAACCGGGTTATTTTCTCGACGAACCCGCTTTATGACCGGATATATTGCTAAAAATAATGTCCGATTCCTACGTAAGCATGGGTTTTTTTGGATAATCCCGAATATCCCACTTCCACCGATAACGGTCCGATGACAGTGAGGTAGGAATAGCCGAAGTTTATGCCCGGGAAATAGGAACCCTTGAAAATTTTCAATGCCTTATCGTTGTGAACCGCAACATGGAGATTGGTGTAGAGGCACTGAGTGGGTGTTAATTGATATCGGATATCGGCTTGAACTTTGAATACGGCGTTTTTTAGGATTTCCATACCTCCCGATCCCGGTAGGGCGATTTGTTGGGGAAAATAATGTCCATCAAATTTTCCACCCACGAAATTGCTGTATATCAAAGGTATGCTGTCCGGAGCGTGAAGAAGTGCCCTTCCGGCAATTTCGGGGGAAAGGATAAGTTTATCGGTGATTTTTACGGGTTTGAAAAACCGCATGTTGATAACGTTCAATGGCAAATCGTCGTTCATTTGGTAAAAATTATCGGTATGAAGGGTATAGCGGAACGAAAAATATTGACCGGCGGTTGGGAAGTAGCTCTTGTCGAGGTTGTCGAACACACCTTCGAGGAAATAATTGACATAAAGCTTGTTGTTTAGACCAATGCGCCGGAAATCGGTATGATTGGCCAGCGTGGAAAAGAAATAGAAATTGTCGAAATCGAGACCAAAATGGAGCTTGACGTTGCTGAAATAAAATTCGGAAAAATTGAGATTGAGCGAATTCAGGGTGACACCAAAGCTGTAACTACGTTTTCCGCGGTCGTAGATATTGATCTCGTTACGACTCAATTTATAGGAAACGCCCCCGCGGTAGAAGATGCCGTGGTTGATGTAGTAGTCGGCAACGAAATAGGGGTTTTTGCTGAGGCGGGTAGTGACATTAATAACCGAGTTTAGCGATGAAGCCGGTCTGATTGTGGTGTTGGCCAAGATGGCTGCTATATCGTTGGTATCGAAACGTAGGCCCAGGTTCAAGGTTTTGAAATCCTTTTTTTCTACCTCAAAAATCAGGCGAAACGGCGAATTTCCCTTGAGTTGATAGAGTACGCGCGTAAACAAGCCGGTTGCGTAGATTTGCGATGTCAGCGTTTCGAGGTCTTTACGGGTGATTTTGTTGTCTTTGAGCCGGATTCTTTTCAGCATTTCCACACTTTCTTTGGGGGAAAGACCTATGAATTGAATGCTTTCAATTTCCAGCGAATCCATCCCGATATACGGATTGACGAGGGTTGGTTTGGGAGAATCGGATTCGGTGATGCCCAATGACGTTTTTAGCGCTATCAGCTCGTCCCATTTTTCGCGTGCAGCTTTTTCGCCACGTAAGATGATCGTGTCTATGGCATTTTTTTCAAAATTCAACATCCCGTACGGATGCGTATCGGCTGCAATCAAAATATCGGTATTTCGGATGTTTTCTTCCTCTTTTTGTTTGTCCAGAAAGTTGCTTAGCCCGGAAATCACTTCCACCAGCGATCCCTTGTTTTTTTCCTTGCCGTTCTTATCGGGCAAGAGGGTTACGCCAATGACCACGTCGGCGCCCATCGCTTTCACCAAATCTACCGGATAGTTGTTGACGATGCCGCCGTCGATAAGCAGCATACTGTCTATTTCTACAGGAGCAAACAGGCCGGGGATGGCCATGCTTGCCCGCATGGCTTGTGCCAGTATTCCCTCTCTGAGGGCTACCTCTTTACCTGTACGAATATCGGCCGCAATGCAGCCAAAAGGGATGGGCAGGTCGTCGAAATCCATGGGATTTTGGTATCCGATGGTTAAATTCAAAAACAAACTGTAGAGATTCTGCCCCATGATCATTCCGGTGGGAAGACTCAACTTGCCGGATCTTTTTTTTAATTCTACTTGGTAGGGTAGGGAAACAAGATAGCGCTCGGAAGCATCTTTCAACTGAGGGGGCAGATTCTCGCGAGCCGTGTTGTCGCTTAGCAGGAAGAGCCAATCTTGTGCTCTCGACATCGAATCGAGTTTGTCGGCATCGTATCCCACGGCATAGAGTCCGCCAACAATGGCGCCCATACTGGTTCCGGCAATGTAGTCGATGGGGATGCCGGCTTCTTCGAGTACTTTTAGTGCGCCAATGTGAGCAAATCCTTTGGCACCACCTCCTTTAAGCACTACGCCCACTTTTTTTCGGGGTTGGTTTTGTGCTACGGCTATCGAAAATATCAAAAAATAGAGGACTGTGAGAGAGAGCGGCTTTCTTCGCATATTTGAGTTACACCTTTCGTTGATTGTGCGGATATTTCAACAAAATTAGTCAAAATACCGGGCAAAGAAGCGATTGAGATGTTAAATTATTTGATTTTGAAAGAAATGGGGAAAAATTGCGGTTTATTCTTTTGAGAAAAAAACATTTTTTAATAATTTCGTGCCTACAAAATTGTTTATTGGAAGAGGATATATCATCATGGAAGTATTAACACATTTACCCGAAGCCAATTCAGGGCGGCTAAATCCCGGAATTACCCGTGAGGAAGCCTTTGCAATGTTGCAGCAATATAACAAAGAACCCTTTCATATTCAGCACGGCGAAACGATGGAAGAGGTGATGCGACATTTTGCCCGTATCTTGGGATATGGCGAGGAGGAAGAATTTTGGGGATTGGTAGGTTTATTGCATGATTTGGATTTTGAGGCGTTTCCTGATGAGCATTGCATAAAGGTGCGCGAAATTATGGCAACAGCGGAGATAAATCCCGAAATTGTGCGGGCGGTGGTCTCGCATGCCTATGGTTTTACCCAGAACGATGTGCCACCGGAACATGAGATGGAAAAAGTGTTGTATGCAACCGATGAACTGACCGGTTTAATTGGCGCTGCCATTCTGATGCGTCCAAGCAAAAGTACCCTGGATTTGACTACATCGTCGCTGAAAAAGAAATTCAAAGACAAAAAATTTGCAGCAGGTTGTTCCCGGGAGGTAATTCAAAAAGGAGCGGAGATGTTGGGATGGGATTTGGAATATCTGATGGAAGAAACCATTAAAGCAATGCAGGAGAAAGAGAGAAACGAGAATGAAAATATAAGGAGAAATAATGGCAATAATTAAAAGTGTATTGGATACCGATCTGTATAAGCTTACCACAAGCTATGCGTATTCCAAATTGTTTCCGCGCGCGTACGGTGAGTTTGAATTTGTGGATAGGTACAACGGCGATTATCCGGATGGTTTTGATGAGTTGTTGCGCGGGGAACTGAATGCGATGTCGAAGCTGTATTTGACAAACGAAGAGGAAGAATTCCTGCGGGAATATATTCCGTACCTCCCGCCTTTTTATATCCATTACCTGAAAGGACTTCGATTTGATCCTTCGGAAGTGGAGATTACGATGGAAAATCACAAACTGCACATCAAGGCATCGGGATTGCTCTATCGGATTACGTTGTGGGAAACGCCTATTTTGGCAACGGTTTCGGAACTGTATTTTAGGGAAACCGGACAAAAACCCGATATGGCCTACATGGAGCAGGCGGCTATCGAAAAAGCCGCAAAAATGAAGGAAAACAACATTGTGTTTTCGTTGTTCGGCATGAGGCGCAGGTTCAGTTTCGATGTGGAAGATCGGGTTACCGAGCTGCTGAAACAACATGCGGGGAAAAGTTTTTTCGGCACCAGCAATGTGTATCTGGCCTATAAACATCATATTCATGTGGCGGGGACGCATCCGCATGAGTGGGTGCAGTTTCATGGATCGGTGTATGGTTACAAGATGGCAAACTTCATGTCGATGGAAGATTGGATAAATGTGTTTGATGGTGATTTGGGTACGGTTCTTACGGATACCTATACGAGCGACGTGTTTTTCAGGAATTTCAGCAGGAAACATGCAGCCTTGTTTACCAGCTTGCGCCAGGATAGCGGAAATCCGTTCGTTTTTGTGGATAAGGCGATAAAACGGTATGAAGAGCTCCGAATAGACCCTAAGATGAAGTATATTGTTTTTTCGGATAGTTTGGATGTGAACAAGGCCATCGAAATAAAAAACTATTGTGGCGACCGCATCGGGGCTACGTTTGGTATCGGCACTAATTTAACCGCCGATGTGGGGAACAACATCAAAGGGATGAATATCGTGATGAAACTTTTCCGATGCAAAATGACGGCATCCGACAAATGGCAGGAGTGTGTCAAACTTTCGGATTCGGAGGGCAAACATACGGGGAGCGAGAAGGAAATCCGGTTGGCAATGGAAACATTGGGACTGATCTAATACACAAATTCATAGCGGAAAACGGCGGTGTTTTCAACAGCGTCTGTTGCCGTAACGACCAATTGGTGTTTTTGGCCGCGGGTTAACCGCTTGTCGTCGAAAACATAGAGGTAGTCGCGCGATTTTATGTCGTGCGAGAAGAGGGCAAACTTGCCGTCGATTTCGCCCCTGAACGATCGGATGCCGCTTTTATCGTCTGTTACCGCAATGCGGATACGTCGATTGGCTACCCATTTTTCGGGTGTTTGCGGTACAAGTCGGGGTGCAACGGTGTCGAGGTCGATGGCGTATTTTTGTCCCAATTCGCTAAGGGTGGTTTCCACTCCGCTGTTTTTGTATTTTCCGCCCATCCAGCTTGTCCTTCCTTTTGGGTTGATTTTCACGATGCCGTATTTTGATCGGTATTCGGGAATATCGGTTTTCGTTTTAATCCACAGTGTGGCACTTTCGTGCAGCGGAATAGGCGAAAGGTTCACCTGATGAATATCGGAAAGGTAGTCGGCCGACGGGGTTGAAGAATGGGTGAAGCAAAAATTGTCGTAGAGATTTCCCGTCGGGATGTGCAACGAAAAATCGACATCGACGAAGGTGTTGTTTATGTTCCATGCCATGAAGTGGCTGCATTTTTCCGGTTGCGGAACGGGTTGCGGCATCCCTTTAATCACGAAAGGGTAGATGAGGGTGTTTCCGTAATAATCTTCGAGTTCGTAACGCAGATGATAATCGCGTTCTTCACAGATGTCGATGAAGCCGTTGTTGACTGTTTCGTAAAAGGGGAGGGTGTTCCCGGGTTCGACGAACGACTTCATGCAGTAGGAATTTCGGTTGCGGACTTCTTCAAAATCGATATGGGAATTCAGCATGCGCGTGTTGGAAAAAGAAAAGCGGTTGATGGTGCTGCGGAAAACAGGTTGTTCGTCGACAACCAACCGTACGTGTTTGATGCCGTATATGTTGCTTTGTCCGTCCATGCGGTCGTAGGCTTTTACTCCCACGCCGATGCGCCCCCATGCGGAAATCGGTTGTGTCGGGGGGAGGGGAACACCGGATTTGTTTTTGGTTATGGTTAAGCGGAGGGGATTGCTGCTGCCGTTAACAACGCCTTTGCCTTTGACCGGATAAAAAGCGATGCCTCGGATATCGGGCTTTTGGGTGTCGACTACCGAGTTGCCGAAAAAATCCAGGACATCCAGGGGGTCTTGCGTGCGGGTATCGCGAATCTCGAAATGCAGATGCGGTCCCCCCGATGAGCCGGTATTGCCGCTCAGGGCAATTTGTTCGCCTTTTTTAACGGGAAGTTCATCGGGATGGGGGAATACTTGGATGCGAAAACGTTCAAGTTCGTATTGTTTTTGCTCGGCATACTCGGCTATTTTTGGAGAAAAGGCGTTTAAATGTCCGTAAACCGAGGTGTGACCGTCGGGGTGATCAATATACAACGCATGTCCGAAACCTCCGGGAGAGATGCTGATACGCGAAATATAGCCGTCGGCTACGGCATAAACCGGTTGGTTGGCGCTGCCGTTGGTCTTGATGTCGATGCCCGAATGAAAATGGCTGTCCCTGAGCTCTCCGAAATTGGCACTTAGTCGGAGATTAATTTTTAGCGGGGGTGCGTAGTTTTGCGCATAAGCTACAGCGGCGGAGTCTTGAGCATGAAATGCAGAGACAGCCTCTTGCGGAAAGGCTTCAGCGGGATAATTTTGAACATAAGTCAGTGAGGGATAGTCCTGCGCATAAGACAATAAGGTTAGGATTTTATAAAAGAAAAAGAAAAAGAAAAAAAGAAAAGGAATCCGTTTTTTCATGAGTCCGACTCCTCTTTTTCAATGATAAATGGCGTTAAGGTATGCTCGATGATGTCGCTGGCAACTTCTTTTTTGGTTTTTAATCCGAACGTTTTTTTCTCTCCGTTGCGTGAAAGGATGGTGATTTTGTTGGTGTCGTAACCAAATCCTGCTCCTTCGTCTTTTAGCGAGTTCAGAATGATGTAATCCATATTTTTCTTTTCCATTTTTTTTCGTGCGTTTTCTTCTTCGTCGGTCGTTTCCAACGCAAAACCGATAAGCAGCTGACCGGACTTTTTCATTTTTCCCAGAGCGGCGGCGATGTCGGGATTGGGTATAAGCGTGATCGAAATGTTTTTGCCTTCGGTGCGTTTCATTTTTTCGTCGGCCGTATGCTCAGGCCGATAATCGGCAACGGCTGCCGACAAGATGGCGGCATCCATGTGAGGGAAGAGGTTCACAGCCGCTTCGTACATTTCGTTGGCCGATTCCACTTTTATGAGGCGGATGCCGGGATGCGTAACCGACAATGCCGTAGGTCCGGAGATGAGCGTGACCTCGGCTCCGCGGGCTGCACATTCTTCGGCAATGGCGTAGCCCATTTTCCCGGTAGAAAAATTACCGATGAAGCGTACAGGGTCAATCCGCTCGTAGGTAGGACCTGCAGTTATGAGGATTTTTTTTCCGATGAGGGTATCGCGTTTCGAAAAGAAATTTTCGAGGATGGCGACTATGTTTTCCGGTTCTTCCATTCGCCCTTTGCCTTGGAGATGGCTGGCCAGTTCGCCTTCGGTCGGTTCGATAAGGTGTACGTTATCCGATTTCAGCAGCTGCAGATTGCGTTGCGTGACGGGATGCCGATACATGTCGAGATCCATGGCCGGTGCAACAAAGACCGGGGCTTTCATGGAAAGGTAAGTGGTGACCAACATGTTGTCGGCAATGCCGTTTGCCATTTTTCCGATGGTAGATGCGGTGGCGGGGGCCACAATCATGGCATCGGCCCAAAGGCCGAGGTCGACGTGACTGTGCCACGTGCCGTCTGCGGAAGCAAAAAATTCGCTGATCACCGGCTTTCCGGATAATGCCGAAAGGGTTACGGGTGTGATGAATGCTTTTCCTGCCGGGGTGATCACAATGTGTACTTCGGCTCCTTTTTTTATGAGTAGGCGTGTGAGAACGGCAGCCTTATACGCGGCAATGCTGCCGGTGATTCCCAAAACGATATGTTTACCGTGTAACGACATAGTCTTTTGATTAGTGTTACAAACATAGATAAAAAAGCCGAGATTCTATCAACTCGCCGATAAAAATGTATCGCCCACCTTCCTCGCACCAAGGCCGTACCAAGGCTGCACCATCCTTGCATCAGGCTTGCGTCAGCCTCGCACCATCTTTGCACAACGTTTGTTTTGGCTCCACCTCTGTATCCCTTTCTAGATGCGGAAAACATATAGGTTTGCCTTGCAAAAACCGCACGAAATTTGGTACCCTTGTCCCTGCTTAGAGGCAAGCATGAAGCGAAGGAAGAGCGAAGGAGAAGCGAAGAAAAGGCGAAAAAAACGGTGTTATCGATAAAAACAGGCGAAACGACTTCAGCAAAAAGCAGACTCGAATCTGAAAAACGTGCTGTATCGGGCAAAAGCTGCGTTGAACCGGTTACCCCAATGCCCAAAACGAAGGGTAAGGAGAAAGTATAAAGGGGATTTCGTGAGATTTTTCTATTCAAGAAGGGAGAGAATGTGTTTTTAGAGGATGAATCGGCTGTTATAATATAAAAAACATTAAATGATTGAAAATATATGGTACTTTGTATTGCATAATACTTTGTTTTGTGTATTTTTGTGCCGTAAAGAGTAATGAAAAAAATGAATATAGAGAATACCCAAAGTCAGATGCGGAAAGGAGTGCTGGAGTACTGCATTTTATCGATTATTAAACGAGGCGAAGCGTATCCGGGAGACATTATCGATGAAATGAGAAATGCCGGACTTCAGTTGTTGGAAGGCACGTTGTATCCTTTATTGAATCGTTTAAAAAATGCCGGCATTCTTACGTATCGTTGGGTTGAAAGCAGTTCGGGACCCCCTCGCAAATATTTCAGCCTGACTAAGGAGGGCGAAAAGTTTTATGCCTTGCTCGAAGCCACATGGAATGAACTTGCAAAAGGGGTGGAAACCGTGACTAAAAATAATTTCAGCAATTAAATACTACCACAGCAATGAAAAAAGTGATCAGCATTAATTTTCAAGGTCAAGTAATAGCTATTGAGGAAACGGCCTTCGAAATATTGACTCAATACATAGAAAGCCTGAAAAGTTATTTTTCGCGCGAAGAGGGTGGTGACGAAATTGTGAACGATATCGAAAACCGCATCGCCGAACTTTTTGGGAATCGCTTGAAACACGGTATCAATTGTATCACCGATGAAGATGTGGAAGCAATTATCAACGGTATCGGCAAACCCGAAGATTTCGATACCGAATATGAAGAAACCACTCATAAAGGGGATAGTGGTGCGCAACAAACCTCTTACTCATCCGAGTTGCCGGAAAATCAACCTGTGGAAGAAAGACAATCGCGTTCGTTGCGTCGCGATACAACCCATAAAATGATTGCCGGTGTTTGCAGCGGTTTGGCCAACTATTTTAAGATTGACCCCACATGGATACGGCTGATTTTTGTATTGTTTTTCAGTGTCTTGTTTTGGGTGTATATTGTTCTGTGGATTGTATTGAAAGCCGAACCATTGGATTGGAGCGGGATCAAGCGTCTTTACAGAAATCCCGGTGACCGGGTGTTGGGAGGTGTTTGCGGCGGATTGGCGGCTTATTTCAAAATTGATTCGTGGATTCCGCGTCTGATTTTTCTTATTCCGTTGGTACTAAGTTTTACGTCTATATCTTCGTTCCCGTTTTTTATTTGGGATAAAATGTTCCCTATTCCGCATGCCGAGTGGAACATGAAAATCAATGGGGGAATACTTCTCGTTTATATCATTCTTTGGATTATTACCCCTCAGGCGAAGACAGTTAAGCAGAAACTCGAAATGATGGGTGAGGAAGACTACATCAAATCCATTCGCGAAACCGTGAGTGATAATGTTGCGAGTGTTAAAAATAAGGCAGAAAATAAGGCAGAAAATAAGGCCGGTGATAAAACAGAAAATGCACCGAAAGTTAATCTTTCCGAATCTGCTGAAGTGTCATCGTCCGGAAGGTCGGGATGTGTGAATGCGTTAATTATCTTGATTAAAATTGTCTTTTTTGCTGCGGTGGGTTTTTTTGCCCTCATTTTGGCAGCGGTGTCAGTCGGACTCCTATTTGCCGGATTTGAGCTTATGCCGTTGAAATCGCTGTTTATCGATCCCGGATATGAAACTACCTTGTTGTGGCTTTCGTTCCTTCTTGTGTTGGTAATTCCGATTGTGGCCATCATAACGTGGATTGTCAGACGTATAATGAAAGCCAAATTCAGGCCGTTGATAGGGGTCTTTGCGCTGATTTTATGGATTTTGGGGATTGTGATGGCAGGAACGTTGGCGCTGAAAGTCGGAGAAAAATTCAACGTAACCGGTTTTAACGAAAGAGAGATTGTACTTTCTCCCTTTAATGGCGATAAATTATATGTGGAAATGATGAAATATCCCAACGATTACAATACGTTTAAAATAGGGTGGGGAATCGATGACGAAATTTCCCGGCTTCCCTATTATACAGAAAATGAGGATTCGCTTTTATTTTCCAATATCAGGTTGAAAGTGATTGAAAGCCGTGATTCGTTATTCCATTTGCATATGGTTGCGGCTTGTTCCGGAAAGAGTATGAAATTGGCAAAAGCCAACCTTACCGATTTTTCATATCCTGTTGTTCAACAGGACTCGTTGTTGCTGTTGCCCGAATTTTTTTCTGTACCTATTGAACAAGGCTATAGAAATCAGCATCTGTCCATTGAGATTGCTGTGCCTTCGGGTAAAACGGTCGAAATCGACAAATCGTTTGATGCCTACTTAAAAGAGGCTTCTTCAGATTGATATTCATAGACTCTACTTTTAAATTCATTGTGTTTGGGTGTGGCCGGAGATTTCCGGCTGCACTTTTTGCTTTTTATAGCGTTCAGTCGATTTTTTTTGTAGTTTTGCTTTTATAAAAGTAAGACATGAGAAAAACACTCGAAAATTTACGCGAATGGTTTGATCTTCGATCCGAACTCGAGGATTATGATTCCGTTCATCGGAATATAACACAAGGGATAGTTTTCAGGGGTACTAATCTTTGGATACTTATCTTTGCCATTATGGTATGTTCTGTTGGATTGAACATGAATTCCACTGCGGTGATTATAGGTGCCATGTTGATTTCGCCGTTGATGGGGCCGATTAACGGGATGGGCTATAGTTTGGCAACGTACGATTTTCCTTTATTTGAGCGATCGCTCAAGAATCTTGCTTTTGCCGTGGGGGTGAGCTTGCTTACTTCGGCGTTTTATTTTGTCCTTTCGCCTTTGAATGAAGCACATTCGGAATTGTTGGCACGAACAAGTCCTTCCATTTATGACGTGATTATTGCTTTTTTTGGCGGCTTGGCAGGGATTGTGGCTGTGAGCAGTAAGGTCAAGGGTAATGTGATACCGGGTGTGGCTATAGCAACCGCACTGATGCCGCCTATTTGTACGGCAGGATATGGCTTGGCTACCTTTCAATGGAATTTCTTTTTTGGAGCGTTATATTTGTTTGCCATTAATATGGTTTTTATTGCTTTTGCCGCTTTGATGGTATGTCGTTTTTTGAAATTCCCTATCCGCTCCATTGTTGATCCCGAGAAAAAGAGTAAAGTGACCCATGGCATTACCGCGATTATTTTGGTAACTTTTGTTCCGAGCATTTTTTTTGGTTACAGGTTGGTCAAAAAAGAGGAGTTTTCGCGAAATTCACGTGCTTTTATAGATGAGGTCTCACTGCTCGAAGGAAATTATCTGCAAGGAAATCGGGTGAATCCTTCCACCGGTAGAGTGGAGTTGTTTTATTCGGGATACGGTTTGTCGGATTCTTTAATGACGCTGATAAAAGAACGGGCATTGGCGTATCGGCTGGATACGTCTAAAATAACCATCCGTCAAGGCTTTGAAGTATCGCTTATTCAGGAAGAAACGCGTAAATATCAAACAGAAACCGAAGTATTGAATAATAAGATTACGGCGCTTGCTTTTGCATTGAGGCAGCGTGAAAATCAGATCGACAGTATTCTAAATATTCCCATGACAGGCGAAAGGATTCTGAAAGAAATAAAACCATTGTATCCTCAAATTCAAGGTTGTGCGTATGCTGAAACCCATTCGTTTACTTTTGAGAAAGATTCCCTGACGCAGTCGCCAAAAGTACCCCTTGTTGTTTTTAAAGCTCCACGTAATTCGTTGCGCATCAGCGATAAACGAAAAATAGAAGAGTGGCTCCGAAGCAGACTGAACAACGAAAATGTGAAAGTTCTTTTTGAAGAGGTGACTAAATAACCGGTTTGTTTTCAGAAGGTGAGCAGCATTCTAACGCCTATTTCCCTGAAGTTTTGTTTATGGAAAGAGCCGAAAACGGCTGCATTGAAAAACCGATTTCCGATACCGTATCCGGCTTCGGTGTACGAAATGATTTGCGGTGTATACAATTGACTGAGATATAATCGTTCGGAGAGAACGCCATGAGATAGAGGAGATACATTTTTTAGAATAAGGAAAGGGGTTTCGAACATGAAATGTGCTTGAAAATACGAGTCGGAAGCGTTATACAGGCTGCGGTGTAGGAGGTTGAAATTGCCGCCGATGCCGTCGTCCCAATTTTGAGGGAAGTTGTTTTTGGCAAAATAGACGAAGTCGGCAAAATATTCCGTTTTTTGCTTGGTAAATATACCGCCTCCGATGTGATATTGCAGCGATTTCAGCAATCCGAAGGGTATATGTTGACACACATCGATTTCGATGCGGTTGTATTCGGAATCGCCTCCCAACATATTTTTTATACTTCGGGCAAATTCGATTTTAAAGGTGGGGTAGTCTGAACGGACGGGTATCTTTTGAGGACCATCGAAACGATAATATTGTTGGGGTGTCCACGAAAGGCGAACAAAAGGTAAAAAATCATATTGAATGCCGAACATTTTTTCAACGCCATCGTTCTCGCTGCTTGAAGCGTTTAGCGCTTTTGAATTTTCGTTTCCTTTACGGATATGGTACTCAATACCGGTTCCCAACATCAGACCGTTAACGAGTTCGATATCGTTGAGAAGACGGAAGTAATAATCTTTGTAGTAATCGACCGAAATATCGCTGAATTTAAGTCCTTTGTTGATGAGGCTATCTTGCACTTGTTCCACAAAGAGCGAGCTGTATGTGCGATTGCCGCTTCCCACAGAAAAGGAAAGGTTGCCGATACGGGCAGGGTTGTAGTTCCATCTCAGGGAGAGATCGGCAAATAATTCTTTCCTTTTAAACAGGTAGCCCGCGAAAGCATCGAGATACAAATCTTTGTCGTTTTTTAAATCGACTTTCAAAAATAATTTTTGCTTGTAGGTAATTCCGTCCGGTGAGGTGTAGCCAAGCATGGACGGATTAAGGGGTCCGCTATAGCGGATTTGAGTCGATTTGTATCGATATTGGGAATCCTCGGTCATCAGTTTGGCAATTTGCTGGGCTTTTGGGTTGTCGGTTAGCGAATCGCCATTTTGTTGCTTTTTGTAATTTTCGATGGTTTCGGTTTCTTTTGCTTGAAGAGGAATGGGGCGGATTTTTTCCCAGAAAAGGGAGTCGTTGTGTATGGTAGGCACACTTTCGGTTGTATTGTATAAATAACTGATATCTAAAGTTTTTTCTTTGAGGATGTGATCGTTCAGAACGATATTGGTGTAGTTGATTTGAGCCAAATAGCGATTTGCAACGACGTTTCCCAAATAAGAAGTAGTTTTGTAGATGATGAAATTTACGGGGAGATGAGCGGTAATCGGTCCGTCACCCATGGTAATTTCAAACCGAAAATCGTTCATCATCTCTTCCCACTCGGCCGAAAATCGAATCACACGCCATGTTCCTTCTTCAATGACCACCACTCCTTTTAGCAGCTTGGAACTGGTGTAAACCGGAGAAAAATCGATGGCATAATACCTTTTGTTTTCCTTTTCATCGTAATAGGTTTGTTTGATGCGGTATCGGTAATATTTGGATGAAACATGATGCAAAGGCAGAATAAAATTCCCGTCGTAAGCAGTTTTGTCATAGACGTTTATATTCAGCATACCAAAGGGAATCATTTCGATATCCTTTTTTTTGGTAAGACTTCCCGTTACGTATTGAATATAGTGTGTGTAATTGTTGGGATAGGTATAGTTAAGTCGGCTTACACTTTCGATGATGGCTTCGTCGGATTTTGGATCGTGAAGTACAAAATGAGGAACAAAACGAGTAAATTTATACAAAAAATTCTTTTTGACCGTTTCAACGTAGGCACGCATATATACTTCGGCTTCGTATGTTTGAACCCATTCATTGTATTTTTCGCCGGCACTTCTGACTCTTTTCATGAGGGTATCTACAGCAATCAGGTTTTGTGCAAAGGTACATAGCGAAGCAAAAAACAACAGGACTACTATGATAAAGCGTTTACATTGCATATTTCAAACAAATTTATGCATTATTCCGGAAAACCAAATTTAAAACTAAAATAAAATTACGTGAAAAAGTAGATTATATGTGTTAAATGTATTAAAATTCAAGGTTTTTATCCTAAACGAATAAATTATATTCTTATTTTCATGATTCACTCATAAAATATTTTGTATTTTTGTGTTATATAACATTGTTCTAAAACAGATATGCCGGCAAAGAAGAAAAATGCGATGGATTTGTCTTCTTCGTTATCCGATATCTGGAAAGTATTATCGGATGATGAACGTGAAGTGCTTCGAAAGAATGCACGAATAGTGAATTTCAAAAAAAACGAACTCATCTATTGTGAGAATGAAATTCCTAAAGATTTGATGTGTCTGTTTAAAGGGAAAGTGAAAATTTTCAGAACCGGGGTAGGGGGACGCAATCAGATCATTCGTATGATTCGTCCCGTTCAGTATTTCGGATATCGGGCATATTTTGCACGGGAACCCTATGTCACCGCAGCTGCAGCTTTTGAACCTTCAACGGTGTGTATGATACCGATGGAAATCATCGAAAAGATGTTGTTGGAAAACAGCCATTTGGCCATGCTTTTCATTCAAATGCTATCCACAGACCTCGGAATAGCCGACCAGCGGGTGGTGAATCTTACTCAAAAACATATTCGAGGCCGCCTTGCCGAATCGCTTCTTTTTTTGAAAGAAAGTTATGGTCTGGAAGAGGATGGTGCCACCATCAATATTTATTTGGCTCGCGAAGATTTGGCAAGTTTATCGAACATGACTACCTCCAATGCCATACGTACGCTTTCTAATTTTGTAGATGAACACGTAATTGCTATTGATGGAAGGAAAATTAAGATTATAGATGAGGAGAAACTTCGAAAAATCAGTCGCATGGGATAAAAAGGTATAATTTTACCTCTCAAAGAAACAGAAGGGAAAAAGATTCAAAATCCTAAAATAGAATAAAATTGTTTGCCGGATGAGTTTATCTGTAAAAGTTTCCGTAAATTTGCGTGCCTAAAAACGGTTTTTGATGAAAAGAAAGTTTCAAATTGTTTCCATCGTAGTATTTGCTCTTGTTGTCAGCTCATGTGGTGAGTATAACAAAATACTGAAAAGTACCGATCTGGAATTGAAATATACGTATGCCAAAAAATATTTTGAAGCAGGCAAGTATGATCGCGCCATAACCTTACTTCAAGAACTGGTTCCTTTTTTTAAGGGAACGGCACGGGCTGAGGAGTCGCTTTATCTTTTGGCGCAAAGCTATTACAATTCAAAGGATTATGTGATGGCAACAGAATCGTTTACTACGTATTATAATACTTTCCCGAAAGGAGAGTATGCCGAGCCGGCACTTTTTTATGCTGCTTACGGTATGTATCTCGATTCGCCTGATCCTCGTCTCGATCAAACAAAGACGTATAAGGCCATATCCGAATTTCAACGTTATCTTGAAAAGTATCCGCAGAGTGAACGAACTCAACAGGCTAAAGATTACTTGTTTGAGCTGCAGGAAAAACTGGCATACAAAGAGCTGTTGGCTGCTCAATTATACTTGAGATTGGGGAATTATATGGGAAACAACTATGAGTCAGCGGTAATAACGGCTCGCGAGGCATTAAAAAGTTATCCTTTTTCAAAATATGCGGAAGATTTTCAAATGACGATACTGCGTTCTCGTTACGAATATGCCGAAAGAAGTGCCCGTTCGGCTCAACCTGAGCGTTATCGTATGGTAGTAGATGAATATTTCAATTATAAAAATTCTTTTCCCGACGGAAAATATATGAAAGAGGCCGAAATATATTATCGTGAAGCTCAGAAAAAAATCGAAGCTTTGCCGGAATGAAATTTAATGATTTGCATCGAAATATAAAAGATAACATAAATAACAATTAAACCAATAAATAGCTAAATGGATTACAAAAAAATAACCGCAAGCACAAACACAGAGACCCGTAATATCTTGGAATTATCTAAACCAACGGGAAATGTTTATGAAATGGTGGTAATTATAGGTAAAAGAGCCAATCAGATTGCAGCAGAGATGAAACGCGATCTGGATAGTAAATTGGAAGAATTTGCTTCGTATACCGATAATTTGGAAGAAGTGTTCGAGAATCACGAACAGATAGAGATTTCGCGTTTTTACGAAAAATTGCCCAAGCCCACTCTGATTGCTATCGACGAATGGGAAAAAGGAGAAATTTATTGGCGTAATCCTGCCAAGGAAAAAGAATTATTCTGATTATGCTGCAACGTATTCAGACTATCTACTTGCTTCTGGCTGCGGCATGCATGACACTAGCTTCGGTTTTGCCGCTTGCCACCTTTACTTTTAATGGACAACCCGTTACTTTTGAAGCCATGGGTTTTTATCAGAACGGCGAACTTCTTTTCAATACCTGGGAATTGTTCACCCTGGGGGCTATCAGTTCTATTCTTTCCTTGATTGTGGTATTTCTTTATAAGAAAAGGATTTTGCAAATACGACTGACCGTTATGAATATCATTCTCATGGTCGGTTTTTATCTGTTCATCCTATTCCTTATATTTATGCGCAACCCTGAGGCCGATACTACTTTCGAAAAAGTGGGTATAGGCATTATTATGCCTGCCATTGCCATTATTTTGAGTTATCTGGCGATACGAAAAATCGGGGAGGACGAAGTGTTGGTAAGATCATTGGATCGCTTGAGAAAATGAATAGTATTTCAACGCTTCAGGTAAAATTTTTTCCATATTGCTGATACGTTTGGCATCGGTGGGGTGTGTGCTCAAAAATTCGGGAATTTTACCGCCTTGCGAACTTTGTGCCATTCTTGTCCAGAAAGGGATGGCCACGCGCGGATCATAACCCGCCATTGCCATGAAAATCAAGCCAAGTTGGTCGGCTTCGTATTCTTGTTTACGAGCGTAGGGCAACATAACACCCATTTGAGCTCCAAGACCGAATACGGTTTGTCCGATTTGAGTAGCTGCAACCCCTCCCAATAATTCTCCTGCTAACTCACTTCCAGCTTGAAGAGCAAGTTGTTGGCTTATCCGCTCATGGGCATGTTTGGCAACGACATGCCCTATTTCGTGACCAATTACCACTGCCAACGATGCTTCATTTTGGGTAACCGGCAACAAACCCGAATAAACCACAACTTTTCCTCCGGGCATGGCAAAGGCATTTATGCTGTTATCTTTTACTAATTTAAATTCCCATGCGTAATTTTGTATTTCTGAAGATGCGCCATTATTTTTCAAAAATGTTTCAACAGCTTTGGCTATTCTCATTCCGACCCGTTGTACCATTTGAGCTTCGGGGGTGCCTGTTATTGTGGTAGCAGTACGGATATAATCCTGATACTGTTGCAGACTGAGAGAAATAACTTCTTGATCCGATACCAACATCAATTGGCGTCTTCCGGTTATGGGGACACTGCCGCAACCTTGCATCAAAAAGACCGTGATTACCATCGTCAGGAAATACTTTACCGGATAAAGGCTTTTTTTCTTTTCACCATTCTTTGTTCTCATACGTATATTTTGTTTTAATAATAAAGAAAATATGCTTGTCTTTCTATAAAGAACATTTTTTTGACAAAGAGGTTTAATCCATTATCGATTTATTGACTAGGAAAAGGTATGTTGGAAAAAAGAAGAGTCATTTCATATCATTTAACGAAATATTTCCGTATAATGTTACGATTACATTTACAATGACTTAGCGTAGATGTGGCGAGATGAGTTTTCGCTTGGCAACTAAAATTTACCTTAAATCGATAACATTTGCTTTGTAAAAATTTTACTTTCAAAATAATTTATGCTATTTTTAAGGCACTTTTGAGTTTCACAAATGCGACAGCCGGTTTAATTGCCCTGACTTTTGGCTATTTTTCGGAAACGCAGCTGTATGCTTTTGTTATTTATGTAAACCAATACGACTAAAAGAGAAACTAATGGATTACTCTGTGAAGATAAAAATAAAAAATAGTTTTTTACATACTGTTTAATCTCAAAAATAGGAAGTTATGTCATCAAAAATGTCAAGAAGGAAATTTTTGGAAACGGGAGCTATGGCTGCCGCCGGTTTGACCGTTGTACCGTCTTCGGTACTGGGTAAAAGTTTTGGTCATACCGCACCAAGCGATAAATTGAATATTGCAGGTGTGGGTGTGGGAGGTATGGGTTTTGCTAACCTTAAAAATCTGGAGAGTGAGAATATTGTTGCTCTGGCCGATGTGGATTGGAAATACAGCGACCGCGTATTCAAGTATTTTCCTAAAGCAAAGAAATACTACGATTATCGGCAGATGTATGATGAATTGGGCAAAAGTATCGATGCTGTTGTAGTAGCTACGGCTGATCATACCCATGCTATTATTGCTGCAGATGCCATGACCATGGGAAAACATGTGTATGTGCAAAAACCATTGACCCACAGTGTTTACGAATCTCGTCTTTTAACCAAATTGGCGAAGAAATACAACGTTGCCACCCAGATGGGAAATCAAGGTTCGTCGGCTGCAGGTGTACGGCAGGTGGTCGATTGGATCTATGACGGACAAATAGGTGAAGTTACGAAAGTCGAAGCTTTTACCGACAGACCGATTTGGCCTCAGGGTTTGAATCGTCCGACTAAAGTGGATCCTATTCCTTCTACGTTGAAATGGGATTTGTTTATAGGACCGGCTCCCATGCGTCCTTTTAACCAAATTTATACACCTTGGAACTGGCGTGGATGGTGGGATTTTGGTACAGGTGCATTAGGCGATATGGCTTGTCATATTTTGCATCCGGTATTTAAAGGGTTAAGATTGGGCTATCCTACCAAGGTTGAAGCAAGCTCTACGATGTTGTTAACCGATTCTGCTCCTGTGGCACAAAAGGTAAGACTGGTTTTCCCCGCTCGTGAAAATCTGCCGAAAGTAGCTATGCCGGAAGTAGAAGTTATATGGTATGACGGTGGTTTGCAACCTTTCCGTCCGGAAGGTGTACCTGCAGGGAAAAATTTGAATGATGCAGGTGGCGGCGTTATCTTCCATGGAACAAAAGATACCTTGATTTGCGGATGTTACGGAAAAGATCCTTGGTTGGTATCCGGAAGAACTCCCAAATCGCCAAAGACTCAGCGCGAAATTACCTTATCGCACGAAATGGACTGGGTACGTGCATGTAAAGAGAGTCCCGAAAATCGTGTTGAAACGGCATCTCCATTCTCGGAAGCAGGTCCTTTTAACGAAATGGTTGTAATGGGTGTACTTGCAGTGAGATTGCAGGCTCTTAATCAAGAACTTGAGTGGGATGGTGAGAACATGAGGTTTACCAATATACCCGATAATGCTACGATCAGAACCATTATTGAAGATGGGTTCAAGATTGTTGACGGCGATCCGAAGTTCGACAAAAAATGGACAGAACCGATGAATGCCAAGGCTTATGCTGAGGAATTGATCAAACATACCTATCGTGATCCATGGAAGTTGCCTGATATGCCTAATATTTAAGTCGAAAAAGATGCTTAAATAATAATTCAGTTTAATGTTTAAAAGAATGAAGTTATGAAAAAAGTTTTTTATGTATTTAGTTTAATTGCAATGTCGGTAATGATTTTAGGATCGTGCACCGGTGGGAAAAAACAGGGTGCACAAGGTGAAGCAACGGATACCGTTGCTGTTGCAGCTTCAGAAGATTCTTCTGAATGGATTGTGCTTTTCAACGGGAAAAATTTTGAAGGATGGCGCGGCTATAATCGTCAGGATATGCCGAAAGCTTGGACTATTGAAGACGGGGCCATTAAAATAAATGGTTCAGGTCAGGGCGAAGCAGGAGCCAAAGATGGTGGAGACATTATTTACGACCGCAAATTCAAAGATTTTGAATTGAGTTTTGAATGGAAAGTGTCAGAAGGAGCAAATAGTGGTGTATTTTATTTGGCTCAAGAGATTCCCGGAGAGCCTATCTGGAAATCTGCACTCGAATATCAGATTCTTGATAATGCAAAGCATCCGGATGCTAAATTAGGAAAGAACGGGAATCGTCAGTCGGCTTCGTTGTATGATTTGATTCCTGCAGTTCCTCAAAACTCAAAACCCGCCGGCGAATGGAATACCGGAGGTATTATGGTATATAAAGGAACGGTTGTTCACAAACAAAATGGCGAAAACGTGTTGGAGTGCCATCTCTGGACAGACGATTGGAAAAAATTGGTAGAAGGAAGCAAATTTAAAGGAATGGAATACATCATTAATGCAGGTGGTCCTGATCATGAAGGTTATATCGGATTACAAGATCACGGAGACGATGTATGGTTCAGGAATATTAAGATCAAAATTTTAGATTGATCGGATTTTATAATTCAAGTCATTGAAAATCGTTGCATAAAATGAAAAGCATTTATTTGTAAAACTTGATTTTCAATGACTTGAATTTTTATTAGGCTATAATTTATTATCGATATCCGGTTTTTTAAGGTTTAATTTGGATTCACGTTTATTAATTCCAATTAGGCCGCAAGAAGTTCGATAACTGTTTTTTCGATAACCATATTTTATGAAAAGAGAAGAAGAAAAAAAAGGAATAAACAGGCGTCAGTTTTTAGGCTATTCAGCATTGGGATTAGCAGGATTAACTATTCTTCCGAGCTGGCGAATGGCTGATGGAAAGCGAATTCCTCCGAGCGATAGAGTTGTTTTGGGTAACATTGAGTTTTGGCGATGACGCCGAAGCTGCAGCTCATCGATTATATCATTATCAGTATAGGAGACCTTATTCATTATAAATTAATTAATTTAAAGATTATGAATGAACATAATGATGTAAAGAAAAATGGATGGGCAAAAAAATTGACAATTTTGTTTTTATCTGTTTTTTGTATTCAGTTGGTCAGTTTTGCCAAAGATAAGCCAAATTCCAAATTTGGAGGGGTTCAAATAGGAACCATTACGTATAGCTATCGGAGTATGCCCGATCAGTCGCTTCCAGCCATACTTGAATATATTGTGCAATCCGGAATAAATTCTGTGGAATTAATGGGGGAACCGGTTGAAGAATATGCCGGGATTCCCAAGAGCAAAGATCGTGAGGTATTAAAAAAATGGCGTAGTTCGGTATCGTTGGATAAATTCAAAGAGATCCGGAAAATGTTTGATGAAAAAGGAGTCGAAATTCATATATTAAAACTGGGGGATCATCGATGGTCAGATGCTGAAATCGATTATGCTTTTGAAGTTGCTAACGTTTTAGGTGCTAAGGGTATTTCAATGGAAATATCGGAAGAGGCTGCCCAGAGAATGGAACCTTTTGCCGAGAAACACCAAATGTATGTAATTTTCCATAATCATTTTCAACCTGCTGAACCAACGTTCAGTTTTGACAAGATTCTGGCTTATGGTCCTATGATCATGTTGAACTTTGATGCGGGTCATTATTACGGGGTGACCGGATTGAATCCTTGTGATTTGATTCAGCGACTTCATGAACGGATTTTCAGTATTCACATTAAAGACAAAACCGGACCAAAGGCTATAGAGCCCAATAAAAATATGGAATTCGGTAAGGGTGAAACTCCTGTCAAAGAAATTTTACAGTTGATAAAGAAAAACAAATGGCCGATTTACTGCGATATCGAACTGGAGTACGACATTCCTCAAGGCTCGGATGCGGTTAAAGAAGTGATCAAATGTGTAGATTATTGCAAAAAAGCACTTCGATAGCACAAAGAAGGGTATTTTATAGCAGTTTTTTTTCAAACTGAAAAGAACGAAATAAAAGTGTATTATTGGATAATAATGTCTTTATAAATAATGTATTACTAAAAACGGTGACGTCATGAAAAAACAATCTATTTTATGGGTTTGTGCACTTCTTGGAAGTGTAATATTAATGAGTTGCAACCAAAAACAGGGAGCAAAAACTGCACAAGGCGGTGATAGTGTCAAAATTGACAAAAAAATTTATTTGCAACTTTATTCGGTGCGCGACGATATCAAGTCCGATTTTAAAGGAACTGTTGCCAAAGTGGCAGAAATAGGGTATACGGGTGTGGAAGCTGCGGGATACGCTGATGGTAAATTTTATGGGTTAGACCCCAAAGAATTCAAAAAAGAGATTGAAAGTGTCGGCATGGAAGTTCTTTCTTCACATGCCGGAAGACCTTTAGCTGAGAATGTTGCGCAAACCAATTGGGAGGAGGTGTGGAAATGGTGGGATGAAGCTATTGCTGCCCATAAAGCTGCAGGGATGAAATATCTTGTAGTTCCATGGATTCCAACTCCAAAAACATTGGCTGATTTGAAATCGTATTGCGATTATTTCAATCAGATTGGTGAAAAATGTAACGCTGCAGGACTTCGTTTTGGGTATCATAATCATAATTTTGAATTTACGGAGATTGAAGGGCAGACGATGTATGATTATCTGCTAACCAATACCGATCCTTCGAAAGTCTTTTTCCAGATGGATGTGTATTGGACGGTAAGAGGTGGTAAAAGTCCGGTTGAATACTTTAAAAAATATCCCGGTCGTTTCGAATTGCTCCATATCAAAGATGAAAAAGAACTCGGACAAAGCGGGATGGTGGGTTTCGATGCTATTTTCAACAATATCGATAAGGCCGGCGCCAAGTACATTATCGTAGAAGTGGAAAGATACGATTATGCTCCTTTGGAAAGCATAAAAATGAGCTATGATTACTTGATTAATAGTCCTTTTGTAAAAGCAGATTATTCTCAAAGCGTTCAATAGTTCAATAGTTCAATGGTTCAATAGTTCAATAGTGAGTGAAATTTGTACCTTCAAACCAAATATGTGCCCCGAAACGTTTTTAATGTCCGGGGCACGTTTTTTATGAATTTAATTCGGGTCTACTCACCTTTAATCTAATCTAATCTAATCTACTCTAATCTTCACACAAACAGGCAACCAAATTGCGATCGCCGAAAGCATCGTCGATGCGGGCAACATTAATCCAGAACTTGTTTTCAGCCACATAGGGCAAGGGATAGACGGCTTTGCTGCGTGGATAGGCATGTTTCCATTCATCCGAGACACATTCATATTCGGGATGGGGAGCATTTACCAGCACGTTATCGTCAGCAGGATATTTGCCTTCTACTATCTCCATGATTTCTTCATAAATGCTGTTCATGGCAGCTACAAATCGATCCAGCTCGGCAAGGCTTTCACTTTCGGTAGGTTCAACCATGAGTGTGCCGTGAACAGGGAACGAAAGGGTAGGGGCATGAAAGCCGTAATCCATCAGTCGTTTGGCAATATCGGTCTCGGTGATGCCCGAAATTTCTTTTATTTTTCGACATTCAAGGATGAGTTCGTGACCTACTCTTCCGTTGGCTCCACGATATACAATACCATACGTATCTTTCAGCTTTTCGGCAAGATAATTGGCATTAAGAATAGCCACTTTGGTTGCTTCGGTCAGTCCGTCGGCCCCCATCATTTTTATATAAGCATAGGCAATTTGCAGTACTCCGGCACTTCCATAAGGTGCGGCGGACACCGTATTCAGATCGCTTTCGAACATTACCGGATGGCCGGGAAGGAAAGGGATCAAATGTTCAGCAACGCAAATCGGTCCTACGCCGGGACCACCTCCACCATGAGGTATGGCAAACGTTTTGTGGAGATTAAGATGACAAACATCGGCACCAATAGTTCCGGGATTGGTAATGCCTACCTGTGCATTCATGTTGGCGCCATCCATATATACTTGACCTCCGGCTTCGTGAATGATGCGGCACATTTCTTTGATTTCGGTTTCGAAAATACCGTGAGTAGAAGGATAAGTGATCATGAAAGCTGCGAGATCATTGCTATGTTCTTCGGCTTTATTACGTAGATCGTTCATATCTACATTGCCTTTTTCGTCGCAGGCAACCACTATAGGAGTATAACCGGCTTGTACGGAGCTGGCAGGATTGGTCCCGTGGGCTGAGGCAGGGATTAGTACAATGTTGCGATGTCCTTGTCCTATACTTTCAAGATAACTTGCTATTACAATCAAACCCGTATATTCACCTGCTGCTCCCGAATTGGGCTGAAGGCTTACGCCGGGTAACCCCGTAATTTCAGCCAACATCGATTTCAATTCTTCAATCATCTCATGATAACCCTGAACTTGTTCAATAGGCGCATAAGGATGTATTTTTTGAAAACCCGGATAACCCAGAGGCAATAGTTCTGATGCGGCATTCAGCTTCATGGTACACGATCCCAGCGGGATCATCGAGTGAGCCAATGAAATGTCTTTTCTTTCAAGACGTTTGATATAACGCATCATTTCGGTCTCGGTATGGTAGCTGTTGAAGACCGGATGCGTAAGGTATTCTGAAGAACGGCGTTGTTCGCGAGTAAGGGTTATTTTTTGAGGCAGATCGTCAATCATAAATACGTTGGAGCTGCCGGCAGCCATAGCAAAAACAGCAAGTAATTCGTGTGCCCGATAGCTATTGGTGGTTTCGTCGATGCTGATACCGATTTCTCCCGATTTGAAATAACGCAAATTGATATTTCTTATTTCGGCATTGTTTCGAATGTCCTTTTGTGAAATAGTTGTTGGCAGCTTAATTTTGAGCGTATCGAAAAAGCTTGAGTTGAGTTGTTTATATCCCATTGCCGTCAGTTCATCCGAAATAAGCGAAGCAATGGAATGAATGCGTTCGGCGATCTTTTTTAATCCATCGGGACCATGATAAACAGCATAGAAAGACGACATGGTTGCCAGTAATGCCTGTGCCGTGCAAATGTTTGAAGTTGCTTTTTCACGTTTGATATGTTGTTCACGCGTTTGCAAAGCCATCCGTAGTGCCTTTTTTCCATAAGCATCTTTTGAAATACCAATAATGCGTCCGGGCATAAATCGTTTGTATTCGTCACGGGTAGCAAAGAAAGCGGCAGATGGCCCGCCGTAAAACAGGGGAATACCAAAGCGTTGACTGCTACCGAAAGCAATATCCGCGCCCCATTCTCCCGGAGGAGTTAGCATGACGAGGGCCAATAAATCGGTAGCTACCGCAACTTTACAATCTACGGCATGAGCTTTTTCCACGAAGTGATGATAATCTTCCACATTACCGTCACTGTTGGGATATTGTATAATTGCACCAAAAAATGTATTGTCGAGTGTGACGGTCTTATAATTGCCCACCACAATATTTTTTCCGCTATGATGCATGCGGGTTCGCAACACGGATAGGGTTTGCGGGAAAATATGCTCATCTACAAACAAGGTGTTCGCCAGGCTTTTTGCTTTGTTGCGTATGCCTAGGGCATGCATCATCGTAGCGGCTTCGGCAGCTGCGGTGGCTTCGTCGAGTAGTGACGAGTTGGCCAGAGGAAGAGCAGTGAGGTCGCTCACCATCGTTTGAAAATTCAATAGTGCTTCCAACCGTCCTTGGGAAATTTCAGCCTGATAAGGCGTATACGACGTGTACCAGACCGGATTTTCAAACACATTGCGGTAAATTACAGCCGGTGTTACTGTATCGTACCATCCCATGCCGATATATGAGGTACACACGTGGTTTTTGGATGCCAGGTGAGCTATCTCTTCTGCATATTCTTGTTCCGACAGTGCTTTGGGTAGCGACAGTGGCTTGGTGAGGCGGATGTCGCGCGGGATCGTTTGATCGATTAATTCATCAATGTGGGAAACGCCGAGGGTTTCAAGCATTTTTTCCATTTCAGACGCATTAATCCCGATATGTCGGGTTTTAAAATGTTCCATTTCCATAACGTGAAAGATTTTTGCGATGTTTGAATTTTTTATGATTCATTTCCTACAAAAGGATTGTATTTTTTTTCGTTTCCGATAGTGGTTGCCGATCCGTGACCGGGATAAACAATTGTTTCGTCGGGCAAAACAAACAATTTGTTTTTGATGCCTTCGACCAGCAGATCGTAATTGCCTTCAGCAAAATCGGTTCTTCCGATACTGCCGTTAAAAAGGACATCGCCCACAAAAGCACTATGGGTTGCTTTATGATAAAAAATGATGCTTCCCGGTGAATGTCCGGGAATATGAAAAACGTGCAATTGCTGATTGCCAAATGCAACAATATCATTTTCTTTTAAATATTTTCCGATGGGAGGGATGGAAAGATTCGGTGCATAGATTCCGAACATTCTTAGCTGGTTAGGGATATTTTTTAATAAGGGTTCGTCGGCGGCATGTGCTTCGGGTTTGACGCCGAATTGCGAAGCAACAAAATTATTTCCCAATACATGATCGAAATGCAAATGGGTGTTCAACAGATGTTTTACCCTGAGATTGTTGCTTACAATATAGCTGAATAACATTTCTTTTTCGTCGGGATGCAGACACGCGGGGTCTATTACCACACATTCACCTGTTTCATCGGAAAGTACATATGTATTTACGACTAAGGGACTAAACTCAAACAATTTAATTTTCATCAATAGAACGAAATTTGCAATTCAAACGGAGTACTGTTGTATATTTTACAAAAATAGTTTTTTCTTTCCAATTAGCGCCTGAAAAGCTCGATAATAATCGTTAGTTGATAACGGGAACGTATATCAATTGTTTTGTTTCGAAAAATGGTTCTTCAAAATATAGCGATAACGGTGTGACCTTGGCTTTATCGGCGAAAGGTTTTATTTCGAGGGTCAAATTGCCGCCTTTGAGACAAATAATGCCATTAGGAAGCGCATTTTTGTGCTGAGGAGAGATGTTTTTTCGTGTGGTTTTTACCAAATCGGGTAAAGACATGACGGCACGACTGACCACGAAATCGAATATTCTTTTTTCGTCTTCAATGCGTGAATGGGCAAATTCAACATTCTGCAATCCAATGGCTGCTGAAATTTCACCGGCAACTTTAATTTTTTTACCAATGCTGTCCAACAATAAAAATTGGACATCGGGGAAAAAGATAGCCAGCGGTATGCCGGGAAAACCTCCACCCGTTCCCACATCCACAACGTTGCTATGAGGTACAAAGCGGATAAATTTGGCTATTGCCAATGAATGCAATACATGATGGAGATAAAGGTTTTCGATATCTTTTCTGGAAATGACGTTTATATGGGCATTCCATTCTTTATACAGATCATGAAGCGCATCAAACTGCTGTTGTTGAAGCTCGGTTAAGTAAGGGAAATACTTTTTTATCAGATCCGGCATTTATTTGGCAGCTAATTTTGAGACAAGGGTGTTTTCTTTCAGTATAGGTCGCAATGCGTCGTAGGGAAGAAAAACGACTTGGGCATTTAACGGATAGGCTGCATATTCTCCTTTGTTAAACACATAGGTAATCCCTTTTTCATTGACAAGAAAATTTTTATTCGGCATGATTTCTTCAATGCCGAAATAACCCAAATCTTCCAGATCGTCGGTTGTTTTAACGCTGTTTTGATTGATTAAGGAAGAGATAAACAGCATCTGAAGTTGTTTCTCGTATCCCGGTTTAAAAAGATCGTTTTCGGTGAGGATTTTTCCTGTTTTAAGATTAATTACGCAGTTTTTGTAGGATTCAAAAGGTGTTTCCCCGCCTTTATTACCGGTTTGCCTTACCTGAAAAGACAAAATGTTGTTCTTGTTAAAGTAAATCGTATCCGAAAGGGTTTCGTAATACGAATAAAAGGTATACGATAACGTATCGCCATGTGCATTTTCCCATTCATCGGAATAATCGGGCATTAAGGTACCCATGAGTTTCATATCGGATACATTCTCGTTGAATGTTTTTGCATCGTTTTGATAATTATCGATATAATTGGCAATATAGTGTTCTAAAGCTTCCTGAGGAGAAAATTGGATGTACGAATAACCAAACATGTTTTCTATAAACACCTGTTGCAATTGATTCACGTCTGATTTTGCGGCAGTTTTTGGATAAACAAAACGAACGGTTATTTTACAAAAAGGTTGGGTGGTATCGTTGTTCAAATGCGATTTTTTTGTTACGAAAAGCGAATCAAATACGATTCCGTTGGTATTGCTGAACGCGCTGTTTCCGTTTTTGCAAGAAATAAAACAAAAAAGCACCGCTATGCAAAAGAAAATTGCATATAAATTTTTTTGTCTTTTCATGAACACAATCCTCTATTCATCGTTTGCAAAAATACACTTTTTATAAGAATTATGGTTGTTTTCAAAAGAAAAAAATGGAACGATGCTCCGATTATTCTGCGATTATCCTCGATAAAATGCTCTCTCTCTTATTAATAAGCATGTTCATCGGATTTCAGATCCTCCATACTCAATGGTTTCTTCTCCAGTGAGCGCCAAGCGTAAACTATATAACCTATTACAACCGGCACCAGCAGCGAAACGTAGAACATCACCCTCAGGGTGAATTCGCTAGAGGATGAATTCTGAATGGTCAGCGAACTTTGCAGATCGTAGGTAGAAGGATAGTAAGCCGTATGGTTGTATCCGGCAATCAGCAACAACAGGGTTACCGTCAATACTGTTCCCACGCCGGAATACCAAATTCCTTTCCTGAAATCGTTTTTAAAAACCGTTCCGGCAATGCCGTATAAAACGGCCGCAACTCCAAGTAAAAACATAACGAGTACGATAGGCATTTGCAGAAAATTGTGCAAATATTTCATCTTTTCCATCGAAACTATTCCCGAACCGGGATCTACGGCAAACCCTTCGGCAAAGAGCGTCCGGACGAGAAAAATGAGGAAAAAGATGACAAAAGGTACGCCGTTATATAGCACATATTTCTTTGATTTTTCCACCAAAGCAGCGTGATCTAATCGGTTGACAAAAAATAATGCGGCAAGCGTGCGAGCCAAAAACAATAGGCTCAACCCTAAACACCAGTTTCTGAGATTTCCCAAGGCCTCCAGTCCGTGAAAGGGGTTTTCCCAACGGCTAATAACACCTCCGCCGGTACTTCCTACACTTAGCAGATTTTCTTTGTTTACGCTGAAAGCCGAACCGGTAAAGAACGTGGCAACGGCAACACCCAGCAAAAAAGTTCCCAATACCCCGTTGATGAATAGAAAGGCACGATAGGTATTCGCACCGAAAATATTTCCGGGTTTCGAATGAAATTCATACGACACTGCCTGAAGCACAAAACAAAACAGCAGCAACATCCAAACCCAGTAGGCGCCACCAAAGCTGGTTGAATAAAATAAAGGGAACGAAGCAAAAAACGCACCGCCGAAAGTTACGAGTGTGGTGAAGGTGTATTCCCACTTTCTGCCCAACGCATTCACCAACAGTTTTTTTTCGTCTTCGGTTTTTGCGAGGGAATATAACATCGATTGTCCGCCCTGCACAAAAAGAAGAAACGTCAACACTCCGCAAAGAAGTGAAATGATAAACCACCAGTAATGCTGCAAAAAGGAATAGGTAATCATATGCTCTTTATTATGAATTGAAAATAAGAATAACGATTCCGTAAAATTATATTTCGGGACCCTTTTTTATTTGTTTTACCATTATCGTTACTTCTGCAACGAGAAGCAGCGTAAACAACGTGGCAAACAGAATGAAGGTGGTGATCACATTTCCGGTTGACAATCCCGATACGGCTGCCTGAACCGGCAAAACGTCTTGTATTGTCCATGGCTGGCGTCCAACTTCGGCAACAATCCATCCCAATTGACCGGCAAGATAAGCCAGCGGAATGCTCCACAACGCAATGTATTGAAGCCATTTTGCCGATTCCATTTTCTTTTTGTGCCCAAAATACCACACGATGGCAAACATCAGAATAAAATAGAACCCGATGATCACCATAAGATGAAAGCTGTAAAATGTGAGGGGTACATGGGGAATGCTGTCTTGCCCTGTCTTTAAATAGCCATATCCGAAATAGGCATAATTTTCTTGCAGCGTGTTTTTATATTCAGCTGCATCGGCATCTCTTCCTTCCTGTTTTGCCTTCCGGTAGTTGGCTAATGCTTGAATGGCAAGTTGTCCGTGTTCTTTTTTTTCGTCAAACGATAATGCTTTTTCTCCATCAGGAAGGGTATATCCTCCGTCAACGATATCGTTGATGCCGGGCACAAAGGCATTAATATCGCGATATCCCAACAGCGATAATAATTTGGGTAGTTCTATTTTGAAATAATACGGATCGATGCTGTCGTTATACGCTTGCTTATTGGGATTTAAAATTCCGAAAGCAACCATTCCTGCACCTGTTTTCCCTTTGTACAGTCCTTCCATTGAAGCGAGTTTCATGGGTTGTTTTTGTGCAACCTGATAGGCTGAACCATCTCCGGTAACCGCCAACAAGATAAATGAAATGAACCCGAATGCCGCCCCCATTTTTATGCTTTTCAAAGCAAAATCCACATGCCGTTTTTTAAGTAAATACCAAGATCCCACTCCTACAACAAAAGAAGCGCCTAATCCCCAACCCGAGAGGACGGCATGAAAAAATTTGTTGACGGCAACCGGAGAAAGAGCCACAGCCCAAAAATCGGTCATTTCGTTACGAACCGTATCGGGATTAAAATTCATGCCGACGGGATATTGCATCCATGCGTTGGCAACCAAAATCCAATAGGCCGAAAGAGTAGCGCCAAGGATGGTGAGCCATGTGGCGGTGAGATGTGCTTTTTTGCTTACTCTATTCCATCCGAAAAACATAATAGAAATGAATGTGGCTTCGAGAAAAAAGGCAACAATGGCTTCAATAGCCAGTGGGGCGCCGAAGATGTCGCCAACAAACCAGCTGTAGTTCGACCAGTTAGTGCCGAACTGAAATTCAAGAATGATGCCGGTAGCCACGCCGATGGCAAAGTTAATGCCAAAGATGGTTTGCCAGAATTTAGCTGTTTTTCTCCATTTTTCGTCTCCTGTGCGAACATAGTTGGTTTCCATTATGGCCATCATCACGCCTAGTCCGAGTGTTAGCGGAACAAATAGCCAGTGGTAAGCAGCAGTCATAGCAAACTGTGCTCTTGACCAATTGACCAGCGATGCATTTAGTATTTCCATAGGTTTAGGTATAGCGATTTGTTATGGGGTATGGTTTGTTCTGTCAATCAGCTGTTCTATCACGTAAGCGGCTTTATCTTTATCGTTTTGGCATTTTGAATTTAAAAAATCGGGGAAAAAGAAAGGTTTAAGAATGCCAAACATGACCATCAGTTTTATGATGACTACAATCCATAGTGTTTTCCCCAGGATGGACATGTGGGTAACTCCTTCCCAAAACAGGGAAAACCAGTTGAATTTTTTTGCCGGTTGAGTAAGCTTGGTATCCATATGCAAATTTATGCTTCTCCCATTTTCCCTAAGGGAGGAAAGAAATTTTCAGATTCGTTTCCTAAATGAATAGTGCCGTTTACTTTTTCAAATTTTTCGATATTGTCTTTTAACGCAAAAAGCAGGCGTTTGGCGTTTTCGGGAGTAAGAATAATACGCGATTTGACTTTTGCTTTTGGCACACCCGGCACAATCCGGATAAAATCGATAACAAATTCGGATGAAGAATGGGAAATAATGGCCAAATTGGAATAGGTACCTTGGGCCACTTCGTCGGATAATTCGATTTGAATTTGGTTTTCTTCTTTATAATTTTCCATTTTTTAATGTTTTATCAATCAACACAATTAACTTTTAAGGTGCCGCTATCTTTTCATTCGCATGAAAATCGCCGTGATTATTTCGTTCCCCGGGATTTCACGAGGATGTCAGTTATGTATATGTAAAAGTAATAAAAATAATGAAACAACTTCCTTTAATCCCCATTTTTTTGTTTTTTCGCTGTTTATCCGGTCGATTATTTTATATTTTTACATATTCGGTTAAAAAAAAGAAAATGCCTCTGCATTATTCAACATATTCCATTTTTTCGCAATAATTTTCCTACATTTGTGGAGCTGTTAAAGGCAACTTAGTTATTAATCACACTAAAAACTAAAACAATGGTTAGTTATAAAGAATTGGGTCTTGTAAACTCAAGAGAGCTGTTTAAAAAGGCAATGGAAGGCGGTTATGCAATTCCTGCATTCAATTTCAATAATATGGAACAATTGCAGGCTATTATTTCTGCCTGTGTGGAAACAAAATCCCCCGTGATTTTGCAGGTATCGAGCGGTGCACGCAAATACGCCAATCAAACGTTGTTGCGGTATATGGCTCAAGGGGCGGTTGAGTTTGCAAAAGAACTGGGATATGCTATTCCCATCGTGCTTCATCTCGATCACGGAGATAGTTTCGAACTGTGTAAAAGTTGCATCGAATTCGGATTTTCGTCGGTAATGATCGATGGTTCGCATCTGTCCTATGATGAAAATGTGGCCTTGACCAAGAAGGTGGTTGATTATGCTCATCAATTTGATGTAACCGTAGAGGGAGAATTGGGTGTGCTGGCAGGCATTGAAGACGATGTTAAAGCAGAACATCATACCTATACCGATCCTGATGAAGTTGTTGATTTTGTAAGTCGTACAAATGTGGATTCATTGGCGATTTCTATCGGAACTTCTCATGGTGCATATAAATTTAAACCCGAACAATGTACACGGGATGCAAATGGAAGATTAGTTCCTCCTCCTTTACGTTTCGATATCCTGAAAGAAGTGGAGAAACGTATTCCCGGATTCCCTATCGTACTTCATGGCGCTTCTTCTGTTCCCCAAGAGTATGTAGATGAAATTAATCGTTATGGAGGTCAATTGAAGGATTCTATCGGTGTTCCAGAAGAGCAACTGCGTGAGGCTGCCAAATCGGCTGTTTGCAAGATCAATATCGATTCCGATGGACGTTTGGCTATGACGGCTGCCGTGCGTAGAGTGCTTTGGACACAACCGGCTGAATTTGATCCTCGTAAATACCTGGGTCCGGCTCGTGATGAATTGAAGAAATTGTATATGCACAAAACCCAAAACGTGTTGGGAAGTGCCGGTAAGGCATAATAAAAAGGATATATTGCTCAACGGGGTGTAAACCGGTTGGCAATAGTTGAATGATAAAGAAGAGGGTGAATCACATGGTGATTCGCCCTCTTTGCGTTTGTATTCCTATCGGAGAGCCATTCTCCGGCCTTTTTATATTTCGTCTAATGGAGCTAAGTCGTTATCTTTGCGCAAAAAATTTTTATATAGCGCTTGTAATTATTCTAAAATTTTATGACAGACGATAAAAAGATTATTTTTTCGATGGTAGGTGTAAGTAAAACCTATCCACCCCATAAACAAGTATTAAAAGACATCTATCTTTCTTTTTTCTATGGAGCTAAAATAGGTATTATCGGACTTAATGGTTCGGGAAAATCCACTTTGCTGAAAATTATTGCCGGCATCGAAAAGGAATATCAAGGAGAAGTTGTTTCCGATAAAAGTTTTTCGGTAGGATATCTTGAGCAAGATCCGAAACTCGATCCCGATAAAACCGTTATCGATGTGGTGCGCGAAGGGGTGCAACCCGTTATGGACCTGTTGGCTGAATATGAAGATATTAATGCAAAATTCGGTTTGCCGGAATATTACGAAAACGAGGACAAGATGAATGCTTTGTTTGCACGTCAGGCCGAAATACAGGATAAGCTGGATGCTGCAGACGGATGGAATGTCGATAACCGTTTGGAAAGGGCTATGGATGCGTTGCGGTGTCCGCCTGAGGATCAGCCGGTGAGCGAACTGTCAGGAGGTGAGCGGCGACGGGTGGCACTTTGTAGGCTGCTGCTGCAGGAGCCCGATGTCTTGTTGCTCGACGAGCCTACCAATCATCTCGATGCCGAATCCATCGATTGGCTGGAGCAGCATCTGCAACAATATAAAGGAACGGTCATTTGTGTAACCCACGACCGCTATTTTCTCGATCATGTAGCCGGTTGGATTCTCGAGTTGGATAGAGGGGAAGGCATACCTTGGAAAGGAAATTACACGTCGTGGTTGGAACAAAAAACCAAACGGCTCGAAATGGAAGAAAAACAAGCCGGAAGACGTCGTAAAACATTGGAAAGGGAATTGGAGTGGATACGTATGTCCCCAAAGGCAAGGCATGCTAAAGGAAAAGCCCGATTAAATTCATATGAACAATTATTGAATCAAGATCAGAAAGAACGGGAAGAAAAATTGGAAATTTTTATCCCCAATGGACCTCGTCTGGGAAACAAAGTGATTGAAGCACATCATGTGGCAAAAGCATATGGCGATAAGGTATTGTTTAACGATTTGAATTTTGTGCTTCCTCCTAATGGTATTGTGGGTGTCATCGGTCCCAATGGTGCAGGAAAAACAACGCTTTTCCGCCTTATACAAGGGATAGAGAAGCCCGACAAGGGAATGTTCGAAATCGGAGAAACCGTTGTTACGGCCTATGTAGACCAGCAGCATGCGGCTATCCATCCGGAAAAAACGGTATATGAAGTTGTTTCAGGCGGATCGGAATTTGTACGCATAGGTGGGAAGGAAGTCAATGCCCGGGCCTACCTTGCGCGATTTAATTTTACCGGAGCCGATCAGGAAAAACGCTGTGGTGTTCTCTCCGGCGGAGAGCGAAACCGATTGCACTTGGCATTAACGCTCAAAGCGGGTGCAAACGTGTTGCTACTCGATGAGCCTACCAACGATATCGATGTCAATACTCTTCGAGCTTTGGAAGAAGGACTCGAAAACTTTGCCGGATGTGCCGTCGTGATTTCACACGACCGTTGGTTTCTCGATCGTATCTGCACGCATATTCTTGCTTTTGAAGGCAATTCCGAAGTATTTTATTTTGAAGGTTCATACAGCGAATACGAAGAAAACAAAAAGAGGCGTCTTGGCAATGTAGAGCCCAAAAGAATCCGTTACCGCAAATTTTAATTGCCATCAGATGAAAAGGATCGGATTAGTCTTTGCTTTTTATTTGTCATGGATTACCTTTATGTCCGGTCAAATCCTATCCCGGAAAAGTGCAGCTGTCGATTCTGTTTATCAAATTCAACAAAATACCTCCGTCGATTTGGTGGGCAGGTTCCCTGTAAAGGTGGGAGACAGATTTATGCCGATCCTATACCTGGCAGATACGTTGGTTAATTTGGTCTTGGATGATTGGTTTCCGTTGGGAGATCCACAAACCAATGCTTTCGATTTCGGGCGTATTCAAACCCTCCCTGCTTATAATCAGCTGGAAGGATTTCGACTGAGAGCAGGCTTTGCATCAACGGCACGATTTCATCCGCATCTGTTCCTGAAAGGGTATATGGCTTACGGTTTCAGGGATGAGAAAGTGAAATACAGAGGCGAAGCAACTTGGTCGTTCAACAAGCCGATCTATTGTGAAGACGAATTTCCTAAAAATAACCTTTCCATCATTTACGAAAACGACATTTATCCCTTTGCAGAGTTACATCCGCGTTCGCCGAACGATGCCGTGCTGTATATGTACAAACGTTCCGAAGGTGCTACGGCTTACCGGAATTTTGCCGAATTGCATTATGAAAAAGAAACGTTGTGGGGATTTGCCTGGCAAACATGGATTCGCACCTCCACCGTTATGCCGGGAGACGGTTTTTCTTTCACAAGCATCGGAGCCGATAATGAGCCGATTCCGCATGAGAATTTAAAAACCGGCGAAGTGGGGATACTGCTTCGTTATACCCCTGAGGAAAGGTATTATCAATACCGCAGAAAGCGACTCTTGTTGACTTACGGTAAACCCATCTTCACGGTGTCCTACACCAAAGCCTTGAATGGTTTTCTAGGTGGTAGCTGGTCATATGCCAGAGCTGAAGCCACAGTGCAGGAACGTTTTGTCATTGGCGATTACGGTCGGATTGATGTGTCGGCCGGAATTCAGAAAATCAAAGGGACTATACCCTTTCCTCTATTGCTTTATCCCAATCAACACAGTAGAAATCCGATCGAAAACAGCGCGTTTTATTGTACGCCGGCTATCGAATTTGCAGGTGACAAACAATACGCGCTACGTACTGCTTTCATAGGGAATCAATGGTTGCTCTATCGGGTGCCTCTCTTCCAAAAATGGGGAACAAAAGAGTTGATTACTTTTCGAACAGTGTACAGCAAGTTAAGCGATAAAAATATGCCGACCTTCGAAAACGGGCTTTTTATTTTTCCGGAAGTAACTGCCGTCATGAAAAAAACACCGTATATCGAAGCTTCTGTAGGAGCCATTAATGTGATGGGCTTTTTTCGTGTGGAATATGTTCACCGTTTTACTTATCGCCATAATCCTCACGCCATTCAGGGGAGCTTACGGTTGGATGTAAGTTTCTGATAAAATGAAGATAGGAAAGCGCTGTATATTTCCATTTTTTCACTTACCTTTGTATTTGCTATGCGGAATGAAAAAAGAATTGTCATTTTAGGAATTGAATCTTCATGTGATGATACTTCGGCTGCAGTTATCCGTGATGGAGTAATATTGTCGAATGTAATTGCCAATCAGTCGGTGCACGAACGATACGGAGGTGTTGTTCCCGAATTGGCATCGCGTGCACATCAACAAAATATTATTCCGGTGGTACACGATGCATTGAAACAGGCGGGGGTGTCGAAGGACGAGCTTTCGGCGATTGCTTTTACCCGTGGACCCGGCTTATTGGGTTCGTTGCTGGTGGGAACATCCTTTGCGAAGGGGTTTTCTACGGCATTAAATATTCCCATGATCGATGTCAATCATTTGCAGGCGCATGTGCTGGCTCATTTCATTAAGGAAAGCGAAGAGGATGACTCGCAACCCGATTTCCCGTTTCTTTGTTTGTTGGTTTCAGGGGGAAATTCGCAGATTATCCTTGTAAAATCGTACAACGATATGGAGATTATCGGGCAGACCATCGACGATGCTGCCGGTGAAGCATTCGATAAATGTGCCAAAGTAATGGGATTGGGTTATCCCGGAGGACCTGTGGTGGACAGACTTGCCAAACAAGGGGATCCGAAAAAATTTACTTTCAGTAAACCCCATGTTGCCGGGTACGACTACAGTTTTAGCGGACTGAAAACATCGTTTTTGTATTTTTTGCGAGACGAATTAAAAACCGATCCCGGCTTTATCGAAAAAAACAAGGCGGATTTGTGTGCATCGTTGCAAAAAACGATTATCGATATCTTGATGGATAAATTATATCGTGCAGCCAACGATTTAAATATTAAGGAAGTTGCCGTTGCCGGTGGTGTTTCGGCGAACTCCGGTTTGCGTGATGCATTTGAAAAATATGCAAAAAAATATCATTGGAAAATTCATATTCCGAAATTTTCTTATACCACCGATAATGCAGCTATGGTTGCTATAACCGGATACTACAAATACCTCGATAATGATTTTTGCAGTCCCGATGTGGCTCCATACGCAAGAGTAGCAATATACTAATTTAAATACATATCCATGTCATTTACAGAAAATTCCAAGTTGGAGGAGAATAAAAGAAGCCTCAATTTCATTGAAGAGATTGTTGAAAATGATTTACGAGAAGGTAAAAACGGCGGTCGTGTTCAAACCCGATTCCCGCCTGAACCCAATGGTTATCTGCATATCGGACATGCAAAGGCAATCTGTCTTGATTTTGGCATTGCCGAGAAATATGGCGGCATTTGCAATCTCCGATTCGACGATACAAACCCTGTGAAAGAAGATGTCGAGTATGTGGATTCCATTATGGAAGATATTCGATGGCTTGGTTTCCAATGGAAAAATATCTATTATGCTTCCGATTATTTTCAGCAGCTTTGGGATTTTGCCGTGAAACTGATTAAAGAAGGTAAGGCGTATGTGGATGAACAGCCGGCCGAAGAAATTGCCAAACAGAAGGGCACTCCGACCCAGCCCGGCATAAACAGTCCGTATCGCGATCGCCCGGTGGAAGAATCGCTCGAATTGTTTCATAAAATGAATTCGGGGGAAATTCCCGAAGGGAAAATGGTACTGCGCGCCAAAATCGATATGTCCTCACCCAATATGCACTTGCGCGATCCCATTATGTACCGCATCATTCATTTACCGCATCATCGTACGGGAACAAAATGGAAAGCTTATCCCATGTACGACTTTGCACACGGACAGTGCGATTATTTTGAAGGGGTTACTCATTCGTTGTGCACCTTGGAATTTGAGCACCATCGTCCACTCTACGACTGGTTCATCGATCAGTTAGCCGATGGAGATTATCGTCCACGACAGATCGAGTTTAATCGGTTAAACATGACCTATACGGTGATGAGCAAACGCAAACTTTTGCAGTTGGTGCAGGAAAAAAGAGTGAGCGGTTGGGATGATCCTCGTATGCCGACGCTTTGCGGCTTGCGACGCAGGGGATACACGCCTCAATCCATCCGAAATTTTATAAATGATATCGGTTATACCAAATACGAAGCAATCATCGATGTTTCGCTATTAGAACACAGTATTCGCGAAGACCTCAACAAAAGAGATATGCGTGTTTCGGGTGTTCTTGATCCGGTTAAACTCATCATTACCAATTATCCTGAAGGAAAAGAGGAAACAGTAACGGCTGTCAACAATCCCGAGGACGAGACCATGGGAACTCGCGAAGTGATGTTTAGCAGAGAACTGTGGATTGAGCGAGACGACTTTATGGAAAATCCGCCAAAGATGTATTTCCGCCTTACCCCCGGAAACGAAGTGCGTTTGAAAAATGCATACATCGTAAGATGTACCGGTTGTAAAAAGGATGAGAACGGAAATGTGGTTGAAGTTTATGCCGAATATGATCCTACTACGCGAAGCGGTATGCCCAACGCTAACCGCAAGGTTAAGGGTACCATACACTGGGTGTCGGTGCCTCACAGTTTGGATGCCGAAGTGCGTTTGTTTGACCGGTTGTTTTTGGTAGAGAATCCCGGAGAAGAAAAGGACAAAGATTTTAAAGAATTGTTGAATCCCAATTCGCTGATTGTAAAGAAAAACTGCAAAATCGAGATGTATCTAAAAGATGCTCAACCTTTTGATAGTTTTCAATTTCAGCGTATCGGATATTTCAATGTGGATCCGGATTCTACTAAAGACCATTTAATATTTAACCGTACGGTGGCATTGAAAGATTCTTGGAGTAAGATAAAACAGCATTGAATTTAAAATCAATTGATCTTTTTGACTTTTGATAAAGGGAGTACTAAAAAATGGATGACGAAGTAAATATGGATGCATTAATCGAGAAGTACGAACAAATGCGTGCGCTGGGTAAAAAAATCTATCTCGATGCCGACGAATTTGCTTTATTGGCACAATATTACGTCGAATTGGGAGATTATAACGAAGCAGAACATGTCATTGAAGAAGGTCTCAAAATGCATCCCGGAAATTCGGAGCTTATGTTGCAATACGCCAAAAAACTGGTTTATTTGGAGAAATATGAGGAAGCCCATGATTATTTGTCCCGTATCACAAATGACGGCGATATAGAGCTCCCGTTGTTGAAAGTCGAGTCGTTGTTGCGTCTTAAAAAGTTTGACGAGGCGGCCAAAATAATCGATGAGGTCATGTCGGAAAATATTCCGGAGTTCGATCTTTATACTTTCCTTACCGAAGTAGGATATATGTATAACGATGTGGATCAATTCGATCGGGCGATCTTCTTCCTCGAAGAAAGCATGAAGCTGGGTGTGGTTGACACCGATGTATTTAATGATCTGTCTTATGCCTATGAAATGGAAGGCAATCTCGAAAAGGCCATCGAATATAACAATAAGTTGCTCGACAGTGACCCCTATTCTTTCGACGGATGGACAAATCTCGGCAAATTGTATTCCATGAACGAGGAATACGACAAAGCAGTGGATGCCTTTGATTTTGCCCTTACGATTAACGAAAAGGATATTCCGACATTAAAGATGAAAGCTCTTTCGCTTTATATGAACGATAATGTGGAAGAGGCCCTCCACATTTTTGAAGAATGTTTGGAAGAAGCCCCCAACGACGAAAGTTTGTACGATTCGTTGCTGGATGGTTATGAAGTGATGGAGCAGTATGAAGAGATGATGAAAATTATCGATCGGAAAGAAGAAAAATTTGGGCCCGAAGGTATTTTGTTGAAAAAGGCACACGTCTATATTGTTCAGCAAAATTTCGATAAAGCTCAAGAGATATTTGAGCAAATTCCCGAGGCTGAGAAAAATACATGGGAATATTTCATGCTCGAAGGAGACCTGGATTTTTACAATGAAGATTATGCGGCTGCCGAAACAGCATACATGAAAGCGTCGATGGAATCGCCCGACAACGAATATATCATCGACCGTTTGGCTAATGTGAGTGTGGCTCGTGAAAAATTTGAACAAGCGGAAGAATATCTTGAACAACTTCTGGAGTTGGATCCCGATTACCCGGCAGCAAAATCCAAACTGGCGATCGTGCGTTTCGAAATTGGTGCCAAAGAACCTTTTGATGAAATCATCAGCCGCTTTTCTGATGATGAACTGCGTGCGTTGCTCAATCTTATCACCAATAACGAGAACACCGATTTTTCGAAATACGGGCGGGATAAATTGCTTGCTCAATTAAACGAGGCAAGGGAAAATCGCATACTTTTTAAAAATATCAAATATTAAATCCCGCAATCAGGCCGGATTCAATGTTGGGTAATTTCGTTTCTTCCCGGCGCTTTCTTCATTTACATGCGCTTAGGGGTTCACACTGCATTTCGCCGAAAAATGAGTTTTACAAACAATTCGCGTAAATTCGCATGTGCCGGTTGACTCTACATAGGTAAAAAATCGCCTGCGATTTTGGTTTTATTGATAAAAATAGGTATCTTTGCAACCTATTTTGCCAATAGGCCATATAAGAAGTCGTTACAATCGGCTCGCCTCAGGCAGGTAACAAAAAGTTATTTTTTAATATGTACGTAATTGTAGATATTCAGGGCCAACAATTTAAAGTTCAGCAAGGCCAAAAATTATTTGTTCACAGACTCAAAGCCGACGAAGGCAGCGAAGTAGAATTCGAAAAAGTAATGCTTATCGATAACGAGGGCAATGTTACGGTGGGTACACCGGTAATTGAAGGAGCAAAAGTGGTTGCCGAAGTACTTTCACATGTTAAAGGGGATAAAGTTCTTGTTTTCAAAAAGAAAAGAAGAAAAGGATATCAGAAACTGAACGGTCATCGTCAGCAGTTCTCGCAAATTCAAGTAAAAGAAATCATTGCTTAATCAGTTAAAATCAGAAGAAAATGGCACATAAGAAAGGTGTTGGTAGTTCAAAGAACGGTCGTGAATCGGAAAGTAAACGATTAGGAGTTAAAATATTTGGCGGACAGGCTGCTAAAGCAGGGAATATCTTGGTTCGTCAGCGCGGAACGGTTCATCATCCGGGAGAAAATGTAGGGATAGGTAAAGATCATACTCTCTTTGCATTAATCGATGGTGTTGTCGTATTTCGTAAGAAGAGAGACAATCGTTCGTATGTGTCGGTAGTTCCGAAGATCGGGGCAGAAGCCTGATTCGGTGCTGACCGAAGTTTGTATGGAAATTTAAAACCATAAAATAGTTGAGTTGAAAAACAACCTGCTTCTTTACGAAGTCAGGTTGTTTTGTTTTTACTTCGATCTTCCTTGAAGGACCTCTTCAATATCGGTCAATTTCAGATTCTTTGTCTTCAACAGAATAAGGAAGTGATACAAGAGATCGGCTGCTTCGTTTTTAAACAAATCGATATTGTTGTCTTTCGCTTCTATTATCAGTTCCACAGCTTCTTCTCCTACTTTTTGTGCAACTTTGTTTACTCCTTTTTTGAAGAGTGTGTTGGTATAAGAATTTTCTGCATCCGATGCGATACGTTGTTCAATGGTTCTTTCCAGCTTGTAAAGAAACCCTTTTGCCGATTCTTCTTTAAAACACGATGTCGAGCCGGTGTGGCAGGTTGGGCCTTGCGGATATACTTTTATGAGAAGCGTATCGCCGTCGCAATCGGTGAGGATTTCGTCCACAATCAGGTAATTTCCCGATGTTTCCCCTTTTGTCCATAATCGATTTTTACTTCTACTGAAAAAAGTAACTTTGCCTTCGGCTTTTGTTTTTTCCAGTGCCTCTTCGTTCATGTAACCCAACATCAATACCTGTCCGGTAAGGGTGTGTTGAATAATTGCAGGCACTAAACCGTTTGATTTTGAAAAGTCTATATTCATCTTACTTCAATATGTTGTGTTTGTAAATATGCTTTGAGGTTAGGGATAGAAATTTCTCCGTAGTGAAAAATACCGGCAGCCAAGGCGGCACTCGCTTTTGTTTGCAGAAAAACTTCGGCAAAATGTTCCATCGTCCCTGCACCTCCCGATGCAATGACCGGAATGTTTACCGCTTCACTTACTTGACGGGTAACATCGATGGCAAAACCTTTTTTTGTACCATCGTGATTCATCGAGGTGAGCAAAATTTCTCCCGCTCCGCGTTGTTCTCCTTCTTTTGCCCAGTTAAGCGCAAGAAGTGGGGTAGGCGTTTTCCCGCTGTTGATATATACCTTCCACTCGTTGTTTTCGTACTTGGTATCGATAGCCAGAACTACACATTGGCTACCAAACTGTTCGGCAATTTCGGTAATGAGTTCCGGATGTTTTACCGCCGCCGAATTTATGCTTACCTTGTCTGCACCGGCCGAAATAATGGCTTTGGCATCTTCCAACGAATTGATGCCTCCGCCAACGGTGAAAGGAATATTGATTTTACGGGCAATTTTTTCAACCAGTTGGGTGAGCGTTTTGCGCTTCTCTATCGTTGCGGTGATATCCAGAAAAACCAGTTCGTCAGCCCCTTCATCCACATATCGTTGTGCTAGTTCCACTGCATCGCCGGCGTCGCGTATGTTCACAAAATTTACACCTTTCACGGTGCGTCCATCCTTGACATCGAGACAGGGAATGATTCTTTTCTTCAACATGATTCCTTGATTTTATGGTTATTTTTATGGTTCTGTTGCATCGGCAACAAAAGCATGGAGTTCTTTCAATGTTATTTTTCCTTCGTAAATGGCTTTGCCGATGATGGCTCCTTCACAACCGGCCTCTTGCAGTGCAACTACATCATCCATTGAAGTGATACCGCCGCTGGCTATAAGCTTTACGTTGGTTTTTCCCAAAATTTCCCGATAAAGAGCCATATCCGGTCCTTGCAACATACCGTCTTTCGAAATATCGGTGCAAATTACATAAGCAACCCCTTTTTGGGCATAATTCGAAATAAAATCCACCACGTCGGTTTCTTGTTGTTCCTGCCAACCTTGTGTGGCTATTTTTCGATGAAGGCTGTCGGCGCCAAGAATAATTTTATCGTTCCCATACCGGTTTAGCCAATGAAGAAACAATGCGGGATTTTGGGCAGCCATGCTCCCAACAGTAACCTGTACGGCTCCGTTATCGAAGGCGATGCGGATATCTTCATCCGATTTGATGCCGCCGCCAAAATCGACAGCCAATTGCGTTTTTGTCGCAATCTCGTTCAGTATGCGATGGTTTACGATGTGATTCGATTTTGCTCCGTCCAGATCTACCAGATGAAGGTATTTCAACCCATTGTCTTCAAATTCTTTGGCTACATCCAACGGATGATCGCGATAAATTTTTTGTGTGGAATAATCGCCCATGGTCAGACGCACGCATTTTCCGTTTATGACATCAATTGCCGGAATAATTCTCATCATTTTTTAAGTTTCAGAAAATTCTTCAATATTTTTTCTCCTACTTTACCCGATTTTTCGGGATGAAATTGGGTGGCATAAAAGTTTTCGTGTTGCAAAGCAGCGCTGAAGGGAAGAATATAGTGACAAGTGGCAACCGTATCGGCACAGATTTCGGCATAATAGCCGTGCACAAAATAGACCGTGTCGTTTTTCCCGAAACCGTCAAACAATGGTCCTTTGGTGTCGTAAAGGTTGTTCCATCCCATGTGAGGCACAATATCGAGTGGGGGAAATTTTTTTACTTCCGTATCAAATATGCCGAGACATGGGGTGTGTCCTTCTTCCGAATAGTTACACAACAGCTGCAACCCAAGACATATTCCCAGAACAGGTTGACGCAACGAGGCAATAGTTTTATCCAGTCCTTTGTCTTTCAGATAATTCATTGCACTGCTCGCTTCACCAACACCCGGAAAAATCACGTTGTCTGCAGCAACGATTTCGTCTTTGTCGTCCGTTACCTTACAAGCATATCCCAGTCGTTCCACCGCATTTTTTACAGAGGTAATGTTACCTGCATTGTATTTTATGATAGCTATCATAATGATCCTTTTGTGCTGGGAATACCTGCATTCCCGCTTCGTTTTACGGCCATTTTTGCAGCTTTGGCGAAAGCCTTGAAAACGGCTTCAATTTTGTGATGTTCGTTTTCGCCTTTGGCTTCGATGTTGAGATTGCATTTGGCGTTGTCGCTGAACGACTTGAAGAAGTGATAAAACATTTCGGTGGGAACGTCGCCGATTTTTTCCCGTTTAAAATCCACCTTCCATACCAGCCAAGGACGTCCGCCGAAGTCCACCGCCACCTGTGCAAGGCAATCGTCCATTGGCAGCAGAAATCCGTAACGTTCGATCCCTTTTTTCTTTCCCAGTGCCTGCAAAAAAGCTTCACCCAACGCAATAGCCGTATCTTCGATGGTGTGATGTTCATCCACCTGAAGGTCACCCTTAACCTCAATATTCAAGTCGATGTTTCCATGACGGGCAATTTGTTCGAGCATATGATCAAAAAATCCCAGTCCGGTAGAAATGCCACTTTTACCTGTTCCGTCAAGATTCACTTCAACGCGAATATCGGTTTCTGATGTTTTTCGTGCTACCACTCCTTTGCGGGGTTCTGCTTTCAGAAAGCGATAGATTTCGCCCCAGTCGGTTGTCGAGAGTACAGCTTTTGGATTCGGCTTATCCCCTAAAAAAATGGCTTTACAGTGCATGTTTTCTGCCAATTGAACATCTGTATCGCGGTCGCCGATGACAAAAGAGTTTGCCAGATCGTAGTCGCCTTTCAAATAATGCGTAAGCAAGCCGGTGCGCGGTTTTCGGGTAGGGGCATTATCCTCAGGAAAAGAACGATCGATGAGAATATCGCTAAAAACAATCCCTTCGTTTTCGAAAGCCCGGATAATTTTGTTTTGCACCGGCCAAAACGTATCTTCCGGAAATGCATCCGTTCCCAGGCCGTCCTGATTGGTCACCATCACCAATTCGTACTCCAGTTCGTTGGCTATGCGCGACAGATACTGAAAAACCCGGGGATAAAACTCCAGTTTTTCGAAGCTGTCGACCTGTTCATCTTCAGGCTCAATAATCAATGTACCGTCGCGGTCTATAAACACTACTTTTTTCATCGTTCCATCCGTTTTAGTTCGTTCAGCAGAATCCGGTTCTCTTTAGGTGAACCCACCGTAATGCGGATGCAGTTCTTCACTTGAGAAGAACGGTTTCGGGTAATCACTTTTTTCTCCACCAGCCGGTTATAAACGACATCGGCATTTTCCATCTCCACCAACAAAAAATTAGCATCCGATGGATAAACCTTTTTCACGTAAGCAATCTTGGGAAGCTCTTGCATCAACATCTTCTTTTGTTCGAGAAGGGTAGCTATCCTGTTTTTGGTTGTCTTTTTCTTCGATAATGCTTTTAGTGCCGCCTCCTGATTCAGTTTGCTCACGTTGTAGGGCGGTTTTGTCTTGTTCATAAGAGCGATTATTTCGGGTTGTGCATAAGCTATACCCACCCGTGCACCTGCAAGTGCCCAGGCTTTGCTGAAGGTTTGCATGACAATGAGATTGGGATACCGCTGTATGTTGCCAAGATAACTACTCTCGGGGCAAAAGTCGATATATGCTTCGTCTATTACCACAATGCCGTTAAAATTATCCAGTATTGTATCGATATCGCGCAGCGTGTTTCCTGTCGGATTATTGGGGGAACAAACAAAGATAAGTTTTACCGATTTATCATTGCGAATCCTTTCCAGGATGGCATCTATATCGAGTTGAAAATCATCACGAAGAGGAATAGAGATAACCCGTATCTCGTTGATGTTTGCCGATACCTCATACATTCCGTAGGTAGGCGGACATAGGATGACACTGTCAGTCCCCGGATTCCCGAAAACGCGGAAAATCAGGTCAATGACCTCATCGCTTCCGTTTCCGATGAAAATTTGGTCTTGCGGCACGTTTTTTAACTCAGACAGCGCCTTTTTCAGCTCTTTTTGGTGAGGATCGGGATACCGATTATAGGTGCCGAACGGATTTTCGTTGGCGTCGAGAAAGATACCTTCGCTTCCCGAAAACTCGTCGCGTGCACTGGAATAGGGTTTCAGCGATAAAATATTTTTGCGAACCAATGAAGCGAGATCAAATGTTGGTTTCATTGTTGTTATCGATTAATCTTTTGGACATAATTTCTCCCAGTCGGAGTGTGACGGCATTTTTATGGGCATACAACTGTTCGGTTTCGGCCATTACTTCAATGGCAGGCCCAATTTGCAAAAGTCCTTCTTCACTCAGTTGTTGGAAGGTGATTTTCTTTATGAAACTATCGAGAGACACGCCACTGTAGGCTTTTGCATACCCACCGGTAGGCAACGTATGGTTGGTTCCGCTGGCGTAATCGCCTGCACTTTCGCAACTGTAATTGCCCAGAAAAACCGATCCGGCATTTACCACCTTGCGAGCCAAAAGATGGGGATTTTCCACGGCAAGAATCAGGTGTTCCGGAGCGTAGAAGTTACTGAAATCCATACACTCTTCGAGTGAGTCGAAAACGATGGCGCGACTGTTTTTTAGCGCTTCTTCGGCAATTTCTTTTCGAGGCAAGGCAAGCAGTTGTTCGTCGAGTTTGGCTTCGATTTCTTTTATCACCTTTTTGTTGTTAGAAAGCAGAATAACCTGACTGTCGGCGCCATGTTCGGCTTGCGAAAGCAAATCGGTGGCCACGAAAGAAGGATTGCAGGTTTCGTCGGCAACAACCAGCACCTCGCTGGGACCTGCAGGCATGTCTATTGCTGTACCGTATAATGCGGCTATTTTTTTTGCTGCCATCACATATTGATTGCCGGGTCCGAAAATCTTATCCACTTTCGGAATGCTTTCTGTTCCGAATGTCATTGCTCCGATGGCCTGAATGCCGCCTACCGCAAATATTCTGCTCACCCCCACCAAATTTGCCGTATAAAGGATAGCCGGGTGAATCTCACCGTAAATATTGGGTGGCGTGCAGAGAATAATCTCGTTGCAACCGGCAATTTTTGCCGGAATGGCCAGCATCAGCACGGTAGAAAAGAGCGGGGCAGAACCTCCGGGAATATAGATGCCCACCTTCTCGATGGGGCGGCTTTCGCGCCAGCAAACCACACCTTGAGTAGTTTCAACTTTGCGAATTTCTTCCCGTTGTGAAAGGTGGAATATCTCGATATTGTGTTTGGCCAGATCAATGGCTTGTTTCAGTCGTTCGGATAAAGCTTCCGAGGCCTTTTCGATAGTTTCTTTTTCTATGGGAAAAGCAGTTTGCGAAGGATAATCGAATTTTGTACTGTATTTCAGCACAGCCTTATCGCCTCTTTTCCGGATTTCGGAAAAGATTTTTTCCACCGTTTTCATCAGTTTTTCCTGACGAAGAGCCGGACGTTGTGCCAATCGTTCCCATCGGCGGAGTGGGGGATTTGAGATGATTTTCATATCGCGTCAATCGTTAGTGTTTCTACCTTATCATTTTTTCAATAGGGATAATCAGAATACCTTCGGCACCCACCATTTTCAACTCATCGATCACTTCCCAAAAATCGTCATCGTTTATCACCGAGTGAACGCTGCTCCAGCCTTTGTCGGCCAAAGGCAGAATGCTTGGCGAGTGCATGCCGGGCAACAGCTCGATGATTTTGGGCAGCGCCTCGTTTGGGGCATTCAGCAAAATATATTTTCGTCCCTGTCCGTTCTTATACGCTTTTATGCGGAACAGCAGTTTTTCGAGCAACTCGGTTTTTTCGCGCGAAAGGTTTTTATTGGCAATGAGCACAGCCTCGCTTTTCACAATGGCTTCTACTTCTTTCAATCCGTTCATGAGAAGGGTGCTCCCGGTGCTCACAATATCGAAGATGCCGTCGGCCAGACCAATCCCCGTAGCAATTTCCACACTGCCACTAATTTCCTCAATTTTTACGTTGATCCCTTTCACGCCAAAAAATTTGGACAATATTCGCGGATAGCTGGTAGCAATGCGTTTTCCTTCAAAATAGTCCAATCCCGTGTATTCTTCATCTTTGGGAATGGCCAATGAGAGGCGACAGCTTCCGAATCCCAGTTTTTCGATAATCGTAACATCTTTATCTTTTTCCCATACTTCGTTTTCCCCGAGAATCCCAATGTCGGCCACACCTTGCTCCACATATTGAGGGATATCGTCGTCGCGAAGAAAAAGAATTTCCATGGGAAAATTTTTCGCTTCGGTTCTTAGTTTGCGGTCGCCGTTGGATATTTTTATTCCGCATTCATTTAAGAGCTCGAGCGATTTTTCGCTCAATCTTCCACTTTTTTGGATGGCAATTTTAAGTTTTTCCATTTTTTTATTGGTTGTGCCTGAAAGGAAACGCCGATATAAAACAAAAACCCGTCTGTTTCCCTTCAGACGGGTTTGTATTTATATGATCTACTCAATTTGCAAGATACATATCATTCTCACCTCGCCTGAAGGCAGGTATGAAAATGATGATGATGAAGCATGTTAACTTTCATTTTTATCGTTTTTGTTTCGCAAAGATAATGGATTTATTTTTATCAACCGCTATTTTTATTAAAAAATTGAGTTTCGACTTTTTTATCCCTCTCCTTTTTAAATATTGCGCCACTTCGATTTATCTTTTAAAAATGCCGGTTTTTTGTCGTATCCTGAAATACGTTTCGTACGTGCCGGGCATGTTGTTTTACCGCTTCATATCCGAAAACCTCACATCCTACCTCAATGAAGAGGAGAAATTATAATTTATCAGTCCGAAGAAGGCAAAACCAAAATCGAAGTTCGGCTCGAGGATGACAATGTTTGGCTTACGCAAAAAATGATGGCGGAATTGTTTCAAACTACGCCTCAAAATATTACGCTTCATCTGAAAAATATTTTTGAAGAGGGTGAATTACAGGAAGATGCAACTTGTAAGGATTTCTTACAAGTTCAAACAGAAGGCTCTCGTAAAGTCGGACGGAAACAAAAATTTTATAATCTTGATGTTGTAATTTCTGTCGGTTATCGTATCAAATCGCGTATTGCCACCAAGTTTCGCATTTGGGCTACCGAACGGCTCAAGGAATACATGATAAAAGGGTTCACGATGGATGACGAGCGGCTCAAACAATATAGGTGGAGAATACCTTATCATGATGCAAATGGAATCCTGGAATATATAGATGATTATATTTTTGATGGCACTTTTATTTTAGTGGGTGAAGTATGTTGCATATCGCAATAGAATTAAAGCGAAACAAAAACAAAAGAAGCGGTTATTCCCGGCGTCCTGCCTACAAAATGGTGGGGTAGGGTAAAGAATGCTTACCGGTTTACTTTACCGATCCTTACTGTTCATGGCAAAAAGGAGCGATTGAAAACGGGAATAAACTTACCGGGCAATATATCACGAAAAGGCATCATTTAGAGATTATTCGGATGAGTATATCAAGAAAATTCAATACAAACAAAACCGAAGACTTCGAGAAAAATTAAATTTTAATTGACCAAAAAATGAGTTTTACAAACAATTAGTGTAAATTCGCACTTGCTGGTTGACTTTACAAAGAAAAATTCGTAAAAAAGATCTTTGACATGTTGATATTTTTTTATACCTTTGCACCCCGAAATTTGAAGAGGTTTTTTTGGTAATTTTTTACGGTTGGCTGTCAATTTTAGTGCGTAACATACAGAAAAATAAATCAATAGCATCAGTTGCTCTCACAACCTAAATTCCAC
>DBPW01000022.1 GCA_002305015.1 Bacteroidales bacterium UBA1410 | reverse complement strand
ATAAACAATTTACGTATGAAAAGATTTTCCATTTATTTATTAAGCCTGATGTTATCCGGCGTATTTTTTATTGCGTGCGACGATGATGATAGTAATGACAAATTGACTTTTGATAAGAATAGCGTTGAAGTGGTTGTCGGTGAGGAAACTGTTGTGAAAGTCAGAGGCGGAGTAGCTCCTTATAAAGCGACACCGGCCGATGAGACAGTTGCCGAAGCAAAGGTAGACGGTGGTAATATAACGATCAAAGGAGTAAAAGAAGGCAAGACTACCGTAAAGGTAACAGATAAGAACGGCCTGGAATCTCCCATAGCCGTTGTCGTGAAAAAGGATCCGTTTGAAGGAGAAAAAGCAGATGCTACCGTACGGATCAAATGGGATACGTATGAGAAGGTAGCAGGGAAGGATAAAGGGACTTTTACCCTAACTAAAGCAGAAGATAAGACCGTTACTTTTTCCTGGACAAATGAAGAGAAGGATGAGTCGCTGGTGCTGACGTTTAAGGATAGTGAAGATAAAATTGGCAGCGATGAAGGAGAAGAAAGTGCTTCTTTAAAAGCAGAGAATGCAGCTCCTGTCGGAGAACTGACGGTAACTGTTGACGGAAAAAGTACCCGTTACGATGTGACTTCTTGGAGACTTGTACAAGCTAAACCTGCCGACAATGAAGAAGGAACTTCGAATACTTATTGGATCGCCTTTACGGCAGACAATAAATTAGGACTTGTTGTTGCACCGTTGACTGTAGAGACAGAGTAAAAACGGGAAACAGGTTTTTTATTTTACCGATATCTTCTTTCATAGCATGCATTGAAAGAAGATATCGGCTTTTTTGATTTTCGTGAACAGTTTTTGCTTCATTGTCCTATTCCCCTTTCAATCAAAACAAAACGTATCCGAAATTGTTAAACAAATAGTTGATTCAATTATTCGCAAACAACGCTCCTATGAACAAAATTTACTTTACTTTACTCCTTTTGACATATGCAGCAGGAGTTTTTTCCCAAGATAACCGACCGATGAATAGAGACTATTATGCGGACGAATGGATAAAAGTGGCTGAATTTGAGCAGAAATCATTACCCCAATCGGCTTCAGAAGCTGTAGACAATATTTTGCGTAAAGCTATCGCCGAAAAAAACAGTCCACAAGTGATCAAAGCGCTCATTCATCAGGGGAAGTATGCATTGGCTGCAGATTCCGAAAACGATACGATTGTGTTTGTGAACCTGACAACGATGCTTTTGGAAAGTAAGAACAACATAGAAAAATCGGTCTTACATTCCCTCTTGGGCGAGCTTTATTTGCAGTATTATCACAAATACCGGCAAGAGATCGATCGCCGGACTGCTTTAACCGGATACGTGCCTTCGGACATGAAAGAGTGGACAAGCAATATTTTTTTCGATAAGGTTGTTGAGCATCTGAATGCTTCTCTTTTGCCGCGTGCTGAATTGGAGGGCACCAAAGTGGAAACGTATGCAGCTGTAGTGGAGTTGGGAAAGGATTCCCGCAGGTTTTTTCCCTCAATGTATGATTTTTTGGCACGGCGTGCAATCGAATTTTTTGATCAGCTGAGCGGGAATGAAGATTTAAGCATAACGCTGGCAAAAAAGAATATTCGGCAGGAATCGTTGTTTGCTCCCGCCAAGGTATATATAAATTTGTCGTTTGAACCTTCATTGACCGAATATCGATTGTGGACATTGGAAACTTATCGGAAACTGTTGATCTCGTTGTTGGAACGGAAGATGGATGAATCTGTGCTGCTTGTCGAGCTGAGCAAACTGGAGCACTTGCGAAAATTGCCGTCGGCCTATGAGAAATATGCCTTACCTGCGTTGGAAAATATGCTTACTCAATGGGAAAACAATCCATTGAGTGTGGAGATCATCGATAACATAGCCGATTTCTACCTGGATATACCCGCTTACACATTGGATTATCGTTCTGGTGATTCGTTGCAAGTTGCAAAAAACAGAAAAGCATACGAACTTTTAAGAAAAGGGATAGAGCGATTCCCCCAATATGAACGGATAGGCATCTTACAAAACAAGTTGAATGTACTTACGCATCCTTCCCTGATTGTTGAGGGTGAAAAAACATGTACTCCACGAGGGGAAAAGAAACTGAAAGTAACGTATAAGAACCTTCAAAAAGTAACGGCTAAACTGTATCGTATTACTACACCCGTTTCATACCGTAATGATGAGGGATTGATGAAAAACGAGAGAAAGGTATTTGTTAAAAGCAAGGTGTTGGATTTGCCTTCTCTTGAGCCTTATAGGTTTGGAGAAGCATCGTTTTTTGTCGATGTATACGAGTACGGAACTTATAAACTGGAATTTGAGACGGATAAAAAAACGGACGAAAGGGCTGCTTATTATTTTTCGGTGTCGGATTTGTCTTCCTTTTCCAGAGCCGTAAATTCAAGTGATTACGAGTTTTTTGCGGTAAATAGAGTGAGTGGGAAACCGATAAAAAAGGCACAGATTTATCTTTATTCGTTGAAAGGGGACTGGAAAAACCGCTATTATCGGAAAGAAAATGTGCTGACAACCGATGAGTCGGGTAGGGCTTCGTTTAAATTATCGGACAAAAAGGAGGTTAGGAATTTATTTTATCGGGTGGTTTCGGGAAAGGATAGTTGTTCTTTGCTTTCTCCTCTGCCCTATCGGTATGATCGTTATGTGACTGAGGAAAGCAATCGCGAAACGGTGAGTTTGTTTACCGACAGAAACGTGTATCGTCCGGGTCAGACGGTTTATTTTAAGGCGATAGCTACTCGAACGGATGGCAAAGTTGCCGTTTTGCATCAGAATAGAACGTTGGAGGTGGTGCTGAAAGATGCCAATATGCAGGAAGTGGCAAAACAGCGATTGGTGACCAACGAATTTGGTTCCGTTGCCGGAGAATTTGTACTTTCCCGTAATGTTTTGCCCGGCTATTTTCAGTTGGTTTGCGGGGATCAGTCAATAAGAATTAGAGTCGAGGAATATAAACGTCCCACTTTTGAAGTGACTTTCGATAAAATCGACCGGACCTATGCTTTTGGGGAAGAAGTTACGTTGAAAGGTAAAGCGGAAAGTTTTTCGGGAATAAAGATACAGCATGCGGGAGTGAATTATCGTATTGTTCGACAGCAGCCTTGGTGGAGAAAATGGAATAGCCCTTCCGACTATTTCGATGGGGGAACTGTGATTACCGATGAAAACGGAAGGTTTGAAATTAACTTTACTCCCCGCAAATCGGATGTCGATCATATTTTGCCTGCATTATATACTTTTTCGGTGGAAGCAATGGTTACCGATATGAATGGTGAAAGTCAAGCAGGTACTTATGATATTGTTGTTGGCGATGTTTCCATGATATTGGACATCGAAATGCCGGAAAAATGGGAAAAGGGAGAAGCTCCCCTTATCGTTTTTTCAGCAAAAAATCTTTCCGGAAGTGAGATTCCGGCAGAAGGAATTTATCGGGCTTTTGCCTTATCGGAGAACGATTCTGTGACAAGACAGGTGATGGAGGGTAGTTTTGTAACGGGCGAACAAACGGAATTGATGGCGAAACTTAGTCGATTGTCTTCGGGAAAATATTGTATTCGGTTGTTGTCCAAAGACGACAAAGGAAATCAGGTGGAAGCAGAAAAAAAGGTAGTGTTGTTTTCGTATGGCGATAAAAAGCCGCCTTTTAAAACCAATGAATGGTTGGTGGAAAAAAATACCACGTGGGGTGAAGGGGTGAATGCAGAAATTATCCTCGGCGTTTACGACAAAGAGGTCCCTGTTTTGTTTGAAATATGGCAAGGGAACAAGCTGCATAAAAGAGAGTGGGTTACCTTGAGCGAAGAAAGCAGGACATTTCGCATTCCTTATCAAGCTCAATTGAAAGATCAGGCATCGGTTGTTTTTACCTACATAAAAAACGAAAAATTTTATTCTCATCGGGTGGATTTGCAAGTTGAAAAGGAGAAGAAGGAATTGGGGGTAAAACTATCCGTTTTTCGCGATAAGATACGCCCGGGATCGCACGAAGAGTGGCGATTGACTGTGACTGATGGTGTTGGCAATCCGGCTAAGGCCGAAGTATTGGCTTCCATGTATGATTTTTCATTGGATAAAATTTTTTCGGGCACGAATTGGGTGTTGAATGTTTCGACATTGCGAAATAAAGGGAATGTTCCTGTTGTTTATCGAGATGTTTCTTTCGATAATGAAACGGTTACGGAATATTTTCCGTACCTGGATACAAAAATTGTTCCTTTTGTTTTCGATGTTTTTAATTGGTATGGATTCAGTTTGTTTGCGGGAGGAGATTTTATGGTCAGGGGATTAACTTCGGATATAAAAGGGAATTTGATGGGAGCTGCTTCAACAAAAAAAAGCGAAAGTGACAACGAGGCGTTTTTTACATCTGCTCCTGAGGTAAATTTTCAATCCGATAGGGCGGCAAAAGGTTCAGAGGAGAAAGCAGAGACGACAGGGGAACAGAGTAAATTGCCCGGTTTCACGGATATTTACCAATCGCGACGGAATTTCGACGAAACAGCATTCTTTTTTCCTCAACTGCGGACTAACGACAACGGCGAAACGCAACTCGCCTTTACCGTCCCTGAGAGCAATACCCGCTGGCGTTTTCGGGTGCTGGCACATGATAAAAAGTTGAATGTCGGTCAAGCCGAAGCATTTGCCGTATCTCAGAAAGAACTGATGGTTACGCCCAATATACCGCGATTTTTTCTTCAAGGCGATAAGACGGGAATTTCAGCAAAAATATCGAATCTTTCAGACCGTGATATCGCCGGGAATGTGAAGATCGAATTTTTCAATCCGGTGACCAATGAGATAATAAACACCCTTGCTGTTCAACAAGGGGTGCAACCGTTTTCCCTCGCTAAAGGCGCTTCTTCTGCTGCATCGTGGATAATTGATGTGCCTGCCGATACGGATGTCCTTGGCGTGCGTATAATTGCCGAAAGCGAATCGTTCAGCGATAGCGAGCAGCATGCCGTTGCTGTTGTTTCCAACCGTATGCTGGTAACTGAAAGCATGCGTTTGGATGTGCGGCCTAACGAAACCAAGGAATTTACAATGGATCGGTTGGCAAATCGTTTTTCCGCTACAGCCCGGCCTTATCGACTTACCTTGGAATTTTCTTCCAATCCCGCCTGGTATGCTATACAGGCTTTGCCGGTAATGAGCAATCCTGAAAGCGATAATGCGGTGAGTTGGTTTGCTTCGTACTATGCCAATACCTTGGGTTATCATATTTCGCAGGCTTATCCTCAAGTTGCTGCCCTAATTGAGGTCTGGAAAAAACAATCGCCTTCGAAAGATACTTTTCTTTCGAATCTTCAAAAGAATGAAGAATTGAAAACGATCGCATTGGAAGAAACTCCTTGGGTGTTGGAGGCCAAAAACGAAGCGGAGCAGAAAGAAAAACTGTTGCTGCTGTTCGATCGCAATCGTTCAAATCTGATTACCCGACAGGCTGTCGATAAACTTCGCGAGTTGCAGACTTCCGAAGGGGGATGGAGTTGGTTTAAAGATTTTCGCCCAAGCCGCAGCATCACGCAATATATTCTTTACGGGTTTAGTCAATTGAAAGAACTGAAGGCTGTTGAGTTTGCCGACGATATCCGCACGATGCAGGCTAAAGCCGTTTCGTATATCGATTCTGAAGCCTTGCGAAGTTTCGAACTCTTCAAAAAGCAGGATAAGAATTGGAGTAATATCAAAACTATTTCCACACCCGATTTGGAATATTTATATGTTCGATCGGCATACCCGCAGTATGCATTGAGCAAAGAGGTACAAGAAATGGTCAATTTTTATACGGCGATATTGGAAGATAACTGGACAAAATACGGTTTATATGAGCGTTCGCTCATTGCCTTACTGATGTCACGCGGGGGCAAGCTGTCTGTGGTGACCGATATCCTGAATTCATTTCGTGAACATGCTACGGTTAACGATGAAATGGGAATGTTTTGGGCAAACAATCGCAGCAATGTGTTCATGTCGCAGTCGGCAATTTCGGTACATACGTTTATTATGGATGCTTTTCGTATCGGTGGTGCAAAATCCGGTGAAATGGATAACATGAAACGTTGGCTTTTAAAACAGAAACAGACGGAGATTTGGGAATCTACCCATGCTACAGCTGACGCAGTGTTTGCCCTACTGAGCACAGGCAGCGACTGGTTTTCTTCTGAGGGAAAAACTGCCATCAAGATAGGCGGAGAGGTTGTTGAACCCGAAAATGAAGAACAAGGGACAGGTTATTTCAAGAAATCGTGGAGTGGGTTGGAGATTAAACCCGAAATGGGGAAAATACAAGTTGTCCATCAAGGGAATGCACCCGCATGGGGTGCATTGTATTGGCAGTATTTCGAGAATATCGACAAGATAGCCAAAACAGACGCTTCGCTTGACGTGGGAAAGGCATTGTTTATTGAACAAACAGGGGTATCGGGAAAAGAACTTGTTCCTGTTACCGATAATCACCCTTTAAAAGTAGGAGACAAGGTGGTTGTCAGGCTTACCGTTCGCACCGATCGTGATATCGAGTTTGTACACTTGAAGGATCTGCGTGCCGCCTGTTTTGAACCGATCGATCACGTTTCGGGTACGCGCCGGCAGGGAAGAACCCTTTATTACCAAACTTCGAAAGATGCTTCCACGCATTTCTATTTTGATCATCTATCTCGTGGTACGTATGTTTTTGAATATGGAGTTTATGTTAGCAGAGCAGGCAGTTATTCGAATGGAACAGCAACCATCCAATGCCTGTATGCTCCTGAATTTACCTCGCATACAGCGGGAATACGAATTAATGTTAAAGAATAATCGGAGTTTAAACTTATTGGTTATTTTTGTATCATAAAATACAATAAGAAAGAAATTTTTTTAATTAAATAGACGAATGAAAAAGCGGGGTTTATTGCTTATAGTTGTTATGTTGACAGTTGGATTAGCTTTTGCACAATCCAAGCCTGAAGCCAAATTCGACAAAACACAGCACGATTTTGGTTCGATTAAAGAGGAATTGGGAGCGGTAACGACAATGTTTGAGTTTACTAATGTGGGAACAAGTCCACTTATTATTCAGCGGGTTTCGACATCATGTGGATGCACCACACCTAGTTATCCGCATGAGCCTGTATTACCCGGAAAAAAAGGGGTAATAACGGTAAAATATTCCACGGTTGCTCGTCCGGGTTCTTTTAATAAAACGATTGCCGTGTACACTAATGTCCCCGATACGGTTTACGTGTTGACTATTAAAGGAAATGTAATCCCGAAGAGGCAATGAATTCCTTTTTTAGATTTGGGTAATACAAACCGAATAGCGTATCTTTGCAGAGAGATGGTGCTATTCGGTTTTTGTGTTTTTATAAAATAAATGCTATGGAACATCCCGAAAATGATCCTAAATATAAAGGGCTAAATGTAAACGAGGGTATTACTCAACCACCCAGTATAAATCCGTATTTGAAAAAGAAGGCAAAACGGCGACAATATACGGTTGATGAATACGTTGACGGTATATTGGCCGGGAATATACCGATATTGAGTCAGGCAGTAACGTTAGTAGAAAGTTCAAAGCCCGAGCATGAGGAAATGGCTCAAGCCATCATCGAAAAATGTTTGCCGTATTCCGGAAATTCTATTCGGGTAGGCATCACCGGCGTTCCCGGCGCAGGGAAAAGTACTTCTATCGATGCTTTAGGGATGTATCTGATCAATAAAGGAAACAAATTGGCTGTGCTTGCCATTGATCCTTCGAGTGAACGATCAAAAGGAAGCATTTTAGGGGACAAAACCCGCATGGAAAAGCTCTCTGTTCAGAAAAATGCATTTATTCGTCCTTCACCTGCGGCCGGTTCGTTGGGTGGCGTTGCCCGTAAAACGCGAGAAACCATTATTCTTTGTGAAGCGGCCGGATTTAACTATGTTTTCGTGGAAACAGTTGGGGTAGGGCAGTCGGAAACTGCGGTGCATTCAATGGTCGATTTCTTTTTGTTAATACAGCTTGCGGGTACGGGAGATGAGTTGCAGGGCATTAAACGCGGGATTATGGAAATGGCCGATGGTATTGTTATTAATAAAGCCGATGGCGACAATATTGAGAAAGCCAAAATTGCACAACGCCAATTGCAAAATGCATTGCATCTGTTTCCGGTTCCCGAATCGGGATGGACTCCACGGGTACTGACCTATTCGGCTTACTACAATATCGGAATCGAGGAGATTTGGGATATGATTCACGAGTACATCGATTTTGTGAAGGGAAACGGCTATTTTGAGCGTCGCCGAAACGAACAGGCAAAATATTGGATGTATGAAACGATTGACGAACAGTTAAAAAATAATTTCTATCGCAATCCGGTTATCGAAGAGCTCATGCCTCGGCTTGAAAAAGAAGTGCTTTCGGCTCAGAAAACTTCATTTGCCGCAGCTAAAGAAGCGTTGGACATCTATTATGGAATGCAAAAAAGATAAATTTTTATTGGCAAAAAAATGATGCTAGGTTCAACTTAGAAGTGCGAATTTCCCGATAAGTTTTACATAGGTTTTTTTTGAAAGAATAGATAATTTATTTACTTTTGTGCTGCCAAAACATGGTTAGCATTAAAGAATGGATCTACCTAACGGCGCACTCTTCTAACGGTTAGGAATCCTGCTTCTCACGCAGGCAATAGCGGTTCGATTCCGCTGTGCGCTACTACACTTTTCAAAAATATTTTACCCTCTAAAAATTTATTTTTTTGCGCGAATCAGTCCGTGTCTAAAAAAAGGTGGTCTCATCTTCTTATCGAAGATAGGAAGCATATAGCCTTCAGAAAAAGAAATTTTAAAATTATACTCTGATAAAAATTTGCTTATCTCTTTTTCATCTTGTTCTTTGTGATAAGTACATATGGCTATTTTAAAAGGTTTTTGTTGGGATAAAAGTTTAGTTGCACCCTTTAATAATTTTAATTCAGCACCCTCGACGTCAGCTTTAAGAAAAATTTCTGTTTCTATCGGAGAAATGATATTGTCAAGTGTGATTTGCTTGGAGTTCGCAGTATCTGCAACAAATTTATTGATAATTGTCACTTTTTCCTTCCATGGTTCAAATGTTGCTTGCAATGGTTCTATCCATTCTTTGTCTGGTTCAAAAAGAATAAGTTTAGAGGCTTTTTCGACCAAACTTAAAGCAAAGTTGCCTTCGGCAGTACCGGCATCAACAAGCACATCCCCCTCATTAAATTGAAATTGTTCGTTTAAGTACCGATGGGGACTTTGAATGTCTTGTTCTTTCAATAATATACTATATGCTTTTTTTATTCTTTTAGTACTCCATCTTTTTTTAAAATAAAGCTTCTTTCCATCCATCAAAACATATCGTAAACCTTTTGTTTTGTCGTAAAAAACTTTAACAATATCAGGGTGGTATTGATCTTGAAAAGAATAAGGGAAAATGGCGATGGGATTTTTCTTTAGATAATTTAAAATTGATTCAATTTCTGGAGATAAATCTTCCGGATGTTTTTTATAATAATCAAAAATAGAGCGCGGCAGTTTTTTAGCCTGGATTTTTCTTCTAAAATACTTTGGAACGGTTATTCTGTAAAGTTGGATGGTAAAATTGTTCATATATCTTTCAGATTTGTAACTTTATACTGATTTTGAAGATAAGGGTATAATATTCGACATTAAAAAAGTGATTGATAAACGCTCATGAGTTGGTGAGCTATTTTGTCGTCAGTAAAATTTTCAGCGTGATTGATTCCTGCAGAAATCATTTGATTTCTGAAATCGGCATCGGATAAAACTTTTTCTATAGCAGCCCCTAGTTCTTCCGCATTATGAGGATCGATATACAATGAAGATGGTCCTCCGGCTTCTTCCAGACACCTCCCCCTTGAGGTGATTACAGGAACTTTGCAACATAAAGCTTCTAATACAGGGATACCAAAACCTTCAAAGAGAGAAGGATAAATAAAAATCTCAGCTTGGGAATAGATTGCAGGAAGATCGTTTGTTTGTACATTATGAAACCTCCATGTTTGCTT
>DBPW01000030.1 GCA_002305015.1 Bacteroidales bacterium UBA1410 | reverse complement strand
CAGTTACAATGAAAGAAATAGCAAAAGAAATTAAAGCAATATTCGACCCGTTTTATCAAGCTCCGTTAGAGGTTTGGGAAAATTTTGTGCAGTATGGCGAAGTGGTGGAAAAGCAAAAAAACGAAATCGTTAAAAGGTATAACGAACGAGATGTCGATTTTTATTTTATTCTGGAAGGTTCCGGTGGAATTTTGTTATTTTCAAACAACAACTATATCTGCATCGACCTTTGCTACGAGGGCGATTTTTTGGTTGATTATATGTCGTTCCTTACCAATCAACCTACTGAACTTGAAGTGGTTTGCTTCGAAAAGTGCAGGCTGTTCAGAATTAGCCGGTGTAAATTTACAGAACTATCAGAAACCGAATACGGTAGAATTATTATGAAAGCTGCTGCCGAAGCTCTATTTATTTATAAGCAAGCTCAACAGATAGAAATTTTAACCAAAACAGCGGAACAACGATACGCTGAAATACTTGAACACCAACCACATATATTACAACGAACACCCAATAAATACATTGCGTCCTACTTGGGAATTACGCCTGAAAGTTTGAGCAGAATCAGGAAAAAAATACCGTAAAGTCATTTCTTACCATATGTTAAGTTTTTTAACCTTCATACCCTTTTATTTTGCATTAAAATCAAAATCAAAGGGTATGAAAAAGTTAAGTGTATTACTCATTCTATTCTCACTTCTGCTTAGCGTTACGCTGAACGGGCAAGACAGAACAACGTTGTCTTACAAATCAAAAGAATTACAAAAGATTTTGGACCAGACAGTTGATAACGAGAAAATTTACGGCACATCGTTTACCGTAAAGCACAAGGATGAAGTGTGGAGTGGTTCGGCAGGAAATATTGCAGAAGACCAACAATATTTCATTGCTAGTACCACCAAATTGTTTGTTACAGCCATTATTTTGCAACTCGATTCCGAGAAAAAATTGTCGCTGGACGATAAAATCTCCGACTATCTCGATGCCGACATAATGGCCGGTTTGCATGTTTACAAAGGCAAAGACTACTCCAACGAGCTGACAATCAATAATTTATTGGCACACACATCGGGACTTGCCGATTACTATCAGAACAAGGGACCGAGCGGGATGAGCTTGGAAGATGAAGTTGTAAGCGGAATAGACCAATTCTGGACTTTCGAGCAGGCAATTGCACGCACCAAAAAGATGGAACCGCTGTTTGCACCCAGCACGCCGGGGAAAGCACACTATTCGGATGCCAATTTTCAGCTACTTGGCAAAATCATCGAGAATATAACCGGCAGTTCATTTGCGGAGAATTGCGAAGTGCGCATATTCAAACCCCTGAATTTAACCAAAACCTACATGTATGCCGATACTGCCGACACCCGACCGATACACATGTATTACAAAAACAATGAGCTGAATATCCCCAAAGCCATGACATCATTCGGGGCCGACGGCGGTATAGTTTCCACATCAGCAGAAATGCTGACTTTTATTGAGGCATTTTTTACAGGAAAATTGTTCCCAAAAGAATACATTGCCGAGTTGCAAGAATGGAACAAAATATTTTCGCCTTTACGCTCAGGAGTAGGAATTCACTTGTACAAATTACCGAAAATATTTAGTACACCTGCAATGATTGGGCACTCAGGCTTATCCGGTGCATTGGCATACTACGACCCGAAGGAGGATATTTATGTATCCGGAACTGTAAATCAAATAGCTTACCCAGCCACTTCGTTTACTGTAGCCACAAAATTGGTTCAGAGAACAAGAAGCAATAAAAAAAACCAATTGTTTGAAACCGTTTCGGGAATTGGACTGGGAGCTACCTATTCCACCGTTGCAAACAATAACGGGGATTTTAGAATTGGCCCCACATTCACCTTATATAAAGAGTTTAGGCTCTTGAAACCCGTATCCTTTTCAGCAGAAATAGTTTATAATCAAAAAGGAGAAAGAAGCAAAGAAAAGGATGCCAATATTTGGTCGCATTATATAGATTTACCGCTTATGCTAAAACTCAATACCATTAACAATAAATTCGGAGTTTCGGGAGGATACAGTACCAACTTTTTACTGTTTTCAAATAAACCAAACAACACATTTCACCGGGTTGAGTTTTCCGTTCCTATTGGAGTTCATTATAGAGTAAGTGATTTTTTGCAGCTCTATATGAAATATAATATCGGGCTGACAGGTATAGGCAAAAACGCTTATGCAAATGAAGGGTTAAAAAACAATTGGTTTAGTATTTCGTTAATGCTTTTGAAACCATAAAGCCCCATGTTAAAACGAATAATTCATCATTAAAAGAGATACAATTATGCTTAAATTAAAAGAAATTTTACTGCTACTATTGATAGTAGTTTTGACTGCTTCATTTCTTTTTATAGGTAAATGGACAGCCGGAATAGTTGTTTTTGATAATCTGTCGCCACTGACAAACCATCAAATTGTATATCAAGCAATTACACTTCTAATCGCCTTTGCTTTATTGCTTATTTTATGGGGAGTTAAACGCGAAGAATTTAAAACCCATTTTAGAAAAGGGAATATTGGCGCTGAAATTACCCCCGAGCCTTGGGTTGGAATAAAACCGAAAGGCAATCAAACTTGGTTATATTACGGAGCAAGTATCGGGATAATAATCTCGGTGGTAACGGCGATAATTATTTATTTGCAGCTTATACACGGGAAAGAAATTGATTATAGCAATATACTGCCCATCCTGTTGTTTAGTTTGCTTTTTTCACTAACCAATTCATTTATAGAAGAAAGTGTTACACGAATAAGTGTAGTGGTAACACTCAAAGGCATAGTGAAAGATAAAACGATCCCACTAATTTCAGCACTGATATTTGGTGTAGTTCATTATTGGGGAAATCCGGGCGGTATTCCGGGCTTATTGGCAGCCGGATTTTTAGGATGGTTTTTAGCGAAATCGATTCTCGAAACAAAAGGTATTTTTTGGGCGTGGTTGATTCACTTTGTGCAAGATGTAATTATTTTTTCGGCACGTTTCTTATCGGAATAAATGCAAATAATCTCGTATTGTTTATTTGATTATATGTAACAATTTCAAGATTAAATGATTATCCGCTTTGATGCCTAAAGATATTCGCAAACCCCCTGTCATTCCTGCAAGTGCGGGAATCTACTACTTGGAATGGATTGCCTGCAGAATTAAGATACTTTTTAGGAATATTAGCGGATAATCATGCAATTTAATTGATTTATTAACACACTATAACAATATGATACTCCCCTTTTTTC
>DBPW01000001.1:19122-19479 GCA_002305015.1 Bacteroidales bacterium UBA1410 | reverse complement strand
GTATACTCGTACGGTTGGGTATGTTTTTAGCCGACCCTACGGGCCTTTTACGGTGTTTGAGCCTATGGCGGCAATGCTTGTACAACTCCCCGCCGTTTTGCTTGTCCTTGCGGATCCATTTGTAAATGGTTTCGTGTGAGATAGCTATATTCTCATGTTTCTTTAAATATCCGCTGATCTGTTTGGGAGACCAATCTTCCCGGATTAATCCCAACACTTTTTCTTTAATCCACGGCGGAGTTGACCTGTTGCCCGGTAAGCGTTCTTTACGCTCACCCGCCATTTCGTGGGCCGGACGCCAGGAATAACCGCCTCTCTTGTTTTTGTTTCGTTCCAATTCTCTATACAAGGTCGAGA
>DBPW01000001.1:0-18955 GCA_002305015.1 Bacteroidales bacterium UBA1410 | reverse complement strand
CGCACTTCTAAGTTGAACTTAGCGTACAGGCATTCTTCTGTTTGGGGGATGCTGATGATATGATCGGCCAATTCGCGTACCGTTTTATCGCCTTCGGTAACGATGGCGATTACTTTTCCTTTGCGGGCTTTTATTTCCTGAATGTTGTTTACTACCTTGTCGTACACGGTACAGCCCGTGGGAGCGATGACTACTACGGGCATTTCTTGGCTGATTAAGGCAATCGGGCCATGCTTCATTTCGGCTGCAGGATAGCCTTCGGCATGGATATAGGAAATTTCTTTCAATTTGAGTGCTCCTTCCAAGGCTACCGGGTAATTGTATCCACGGCCAAGATAGATGAAGTGTTGGGCATAGGTAAACATCGTGGAGAATTTGGCTATTCGATCGTTTTGGTCGAGAATCGACGCAATTTTGGTCGGGATTTTGGTCATCTCCCGCAATGTTTTCAAGTAGTGTTCTTCGGTCAATGTTCCTTTTTCCTTACCCAAGGAGAGGGCAATCATCGTTAAAACCGTGACCTGTGCCGTGAAAGCTTTTGTTGATGCCACGCCTATTTCCGGACCAACGTGCGTGTAACATCCGGAATGGGTGAGGCGGGCGATGGAAGAACCCACTACGTTGCATATTCCGAAAAGGAAAGCTCCTTTCGATTTTGCAAGTTCGGCGGCAGCCAAGGTGTCGGCAGTTTCTCCCGATTGGGAGATCACAATTACAACATCACGTTCGGTAATAACCGGATTGCGATACCTGAATTCTGACGAATACTCCACTTCCACCGGAATACGGGTAAATTCTTCCAAGACGTATTTTCCGATCAAACCGGCATGCCATGATGTGCCGCAAGCCGAAATAATGATGCGCTCCGCATTCAGAAATTTATCTTTGTGATCGATGAGTCCCGCGATGGAAATATGATTTTCATCTACGTTTACTCTGCCACGCATACAGTCGGTCAGGGTTTTTGGCTGTTCGAATATCTCTTTCAACATGAAATGCGGGTATCCACCTTTTTCGAGCTGACTGATCGTCATTTCGAGTTTCTTGATCTGCGGTGTTTTCTCTATGTTTGCGATGGTTTTTAGACTGATATCCTTTCCTCTTTCTAAGGTAACGATTTCTTCTTCTTCCAAATAGACTACTTGATCGGTATATTCGACGATGGGTGTTGCATCGGAAGCCAAAAAGAATTCGTCTTTGCCGATGCCGATGATCAGCGGACTGCCTTTTCTGGCTGCTACGATCATATCGGGATTATCCAGATCGACGATGGCGATGGCATACGCTCCGATTACTTCGTTTAATGCCAATTGAACAGCCGTAACCAGGTCGACTCCCCGTTCGTTCTTTACATATTCGATCAGTTGTACCAGCACTTCCGTATCTGTTTCGCTTTTAAAATCATATCCGTGAGCGATCAACCCTTTTTTCAGCTCGGCATAATTTTCGATGATTCCGTTATGAATCAAGGCTAGTTTTTCCGATCTCGAATAGTGTGGATGAGCATTTACCTGATTGGGCTCTCCGTGGGTTGCCCAACGTGTATGAGCAATGCCTATAGTGCCCCGGGTTTGTTTGTCTTTCACGAACAATTCCAGATCCGAAACCTTTCCCTTCGTCTTGTAAATATTTAATTTATGATCCGATACCAGTGCTATTCCTGCACTGTCGTATCCTCGATATTCGAGGCGTTTTAATCCTTTGATTAAGATATCGTATGCTTGCCTGTTGCCAATATAACCTACAATTCCACACATAGAAATTCATTTATGGTGTTGTTTCGAAACGTTTGTTGACGTTATTTTTCCTTCTGAAGTGAAACATAGCGTAGCAAAACAAAAAAATATGCAACACGTTTATTGAGTGAATGCGGGAGCAAATTTACATATTCATTGCAAAATTAAAGAAGATTTGACGAAAAATTTTTAATGGGTTAAACCTTTTTAAAATCACGCGTGGGTTTTACCCCATTAAAGTTATTAGGATATTTTGTTTTCTAAAATTAAATCTCGATGATATAAGATATCGGGTTCATTCACCAAAAATAGGTCCAACTGTTTATTGTCAAGAATCTATGTGTTTTTTGCGTTGAAGCCACGTTGTATTATCCCTTCATTTGATATGAAATTCATAAGGTCGGCAAAAATCATGTTGAACTTAAAGTTCACCTTTATAAAACATATCTATATATTTTATAGCTTCCTTTATAAAATAAGATTTAATCTTAAGTTCAAATAAATATTCTTCATCTACAATACATTGAGTACTCCCTGCTTCTGCAGCAATAAGGTTAGATTTTTCTTTCGGAATACCAATCAGACAAAGAATTTCACTTAACTTAGTTCTTGGATCTTCATATTTCCTTTGTAATATGTCATCAATTCGGGAATGATCGAGGTAAGGGAAAAAATCAACTTCTATAAAATCATCTGCATCCAAAACAATTTCTTCTTTACGATAATCTTCTTTTACTTTTGAAATTGCACCATCAAGATTTTCGGCTTCAACACTGATTTTTCTTGATAAAATTTCTTGAACTTCTATTACAAATGTTTCCATAGCTATACTACAATTTAAAGAATGAATTCGAATTTTTGTCGTTCAATAAGACTTTCGTATTGCTTATTTAATGTTTCATAGTCTAAGAATGACACTCTGTTATTTTTCGTTAAATCCTTAAAAGAAGAATACTTTATTTTATTCAAAAATTCTTCCCTTCTTCTATTGTCGGCAACAATAACCATACGGGAATAAAAGTCTTGTAAATCATTAAATTTCAGTAATGAATTTTGAATGTCGGTTGAATGTTCAACTTCAAAAAAAGAATGAGGCATATTTCTCTCGTTGAACCAGATAACATCGACAGTTGAACTTCTTTGAACTAAATAGTTGAAAGAAAATTTTGGTAATTCTGACAGTGAGCTAATATCTCCTAATTTTCTCCCATCATAAAATTTTCGGTTTTTATCCTGATTAGGGACGAATGTTGATAATCCCTTTAATTTCCCAACAATTAAAAGCAAACCTTGATAATAAGAGTGATTAAATTCTTGTAGTTCGATAGCGTCCTTCGTTTTATCGGTTTCTATTATAATCCCTCTATTTTCGATTTCTTTTCTTAATTGTTTCAGCCCATATAACCCTGGTTTTATTTTAAAAATATTTTCATTAGTTTGTACTATTCTTCTAATACTTGCAAATGGTGTTTTTGTATTCCATTTGCAATCTTCTATCTTTAAAACTTCTTGGTACAATTGTCCTAATGTTGCAACTCCTCCAAGTTTTTCTAGGGTTAATATCACAGCTTCGTATTGTTTCATCTAGGCAACATTATTAAATATTTCTTTAAGATCGAAATTACTTAATATAAACCGACGACACAGCACTTTGAGTGTAGTGCAAAATCGTGCCAAACGTATTTGTTTGCTCAATTGCCGAAATTAATTGCGATTTTCCTCCAACCCATTTCACAAAAGGTTTTGCGTTATTCTGCATATATTTTTTCTTTTATTAAACAACAAATTTTCTTGATATTCTTTATCTAAACAAAAGTACATGAAAAAAGAGGTATTTCCAAACGAGCGAAAATAAAAATCAACGCCACAATAACTTTAACGGCTTGCCGTACGGTGCTCGAAGCTCAAAAGCTTGTGGCTTCGACATTCACAAAGATAGTGTATTTGCGTGCATTTTGGACGAACAAGGCAAAAGAATTTTAGGAAAACGTTATGGGACGCTTACCCCGGATTTAACTGCTTTGCATGAAGCATTGATAGAGCAGGGTTGCGGAAGGGTTGCGATGGAGAGTACCGGTATTTACCGGATGCCTATATGGTATGTTTTGAATCGGATTTTTCGCTAAAACCGGTCAACCCTTTGATGTCGAGAGAAATTCACAGGCAGTAATGCCTGATTGAGAAAACTCTTTCTCTTGGATTAGAATGGTTTCTCCCAACATTTTCTAAGTTCCTTATCTTTGTGGCGAAATATAGAAAAAAATTATCTTGTGTAAGCAAAATGAACAGCAGGCTGTGCTATAAATGAAAGCGCAGATGAGACAGGAAAGCTCGTAGAGGAAGGAAGGCGGATACTTTCTTTTAATCTTTTTGCCCGGTTTGAAAATTAATAATAAACTAATTATTAAAGCAATAGATTTGTATGCTTTAGAAACAAACCTGTGATTTATAGAGGAAAGATACGAATGAATCAGAAAAAATAATAGCTTTGCGATTATAATACAATGCTTTTTAAGCGGTTTATTCCATTGTGATAAAAGTGGTACATTATCACTCGTTATCAGGGGTTGATTTTGTGGAAAATGGGATAAGACCGGGAATTTCAGAAAAGAGTTTTTGAAAAACAATATATTTGTATAACTTTTTAAAAATCACGAGAAAATGAAAAAGATGTTGGTTTTTGCCTGTATCGCTGCGTTTGTTGCCATTTCAACAAATGCGGGTGTAGATCAAGATTATAAAGGTCTTGTTGGCGAATGGAAATTTGAAGTGCCTTCCGCACCTTATGGTTACGAGAAAGGGATGTTGTCTTTTTTTGAGAAAGACAACAAGTTGGAAGGGGAAGTTAAATTTGGAGAAGGCAATAAAATTAAATTGACGAATTTACGTTATGCTAAGGACTCTTTAAAATGTAATCTGTATGTTGACAATGAATACGTAGATGTAAAAGCCAAGGTTGAGGGTAAAAAAATCCGGGGTGTTGCCCATACTTCAATAGGAGAGATGAAATTTGCGGCTGAGAAAACCGGTAAATAAAAAAGAAACCCTTATCGCATTGACACGCACGATAAGGGCTCTATAATGTATTCGCTTATTTCAATCGGTTGATGGTTTTAACGGCTTCTTTGCGCAGTGCTTCGTTTTTATTCGATTCAAGCGTGAGAGGTTGCAATCCTTTGATGATGTCATTTTTACGATAGGAATAATTGAACCATCCGAGTGCTTCAATGGCTATCAGTCTCAATTCTTCGTTTTCCGATGAATCGTTGGCCACTTGAATCAATTGTTCTATCCTTGTTGATGCAGGGTTATTGCGAAAGTTTAAAAGCTCAAATCTTTTTTCCTTGATCGTTACCGACGTATCTTTGCCGGTAATGATTTTCATACTTTCTTTGATGGATTTATCCGTTTTATCGATAAAGGATAGCCATTCTTCCACTTCTTTTTTATGATAAGCAGGCGATTGGGATGTTTGTCTTTCTATTTCGGTTTTCACTTTATTTAAATCGAGAAGATCGATAAAATTGCGTTGTTTAAAGACCACTCTTTCCGAAGTATTATCCCATAATACACTATGTACAAAGGCAGGAATTAATTCGTCAGAACCGTTTTTGCAGATATATTCCACCGCAAAGCGCCGAATCAATTCGTAATTATCCTGATGAGCTAACTTTAGTATATCGATAAAGTTGTTGTCGGCCAGTTTGCTTGCTATAAATAATGCTGCTGTACGCGGAATCATGTCGGGCGATTCCCGATAGATTTTTTTCGACAAATCAGATATCCCTTGATAATTGTTTTTGTAGAGCATTTTAAGTGCTAATGACTTTAAGTCTACATTTTCGTTGTTCAGTTGTTTCAACCAAAAATTGTTGTCTTTTGCTTTGAGTTTTATGGCAGAAGTGATATCAAAATCGATGGCTGTGTTATTTCGAAAACGAAACGTGGGATCGCCAATAATATGCGTTTCCAGGTAATTCACCTGTTGATTCCAGGCACCCACACGCAGACCGGCAGAAAGCAACCCGATCAGTTCGTCGGGCCATTTGTCTTGAACCGTATTAACGGTGTTGGCTTGAGCGGCAATGGTTTTCCCGCTGTTGAAGATATAGCCGCCTGCAACATTTCCCGGTTCGTGAAACGAGCCGTTGAAACAAGCATCGAATACAATGAAACGTGCATTGGGTTTCATGGCATAAATATCGTTTATGTTGATATCCAGCATCAGATTAAAGAGAGAATCTTCGGCTATCACTTTAGGATCCAGGGCGTCTTCTCCCCAAGCATAAGGTATGCCCAATGATTTAACATATTCATTTATAGCTTCATCTTTGGTCTTTCCGCGACGTATGGCAGTGCGCACTTTTTCCCGCACATACCGTTTAATATTGTCGATGGAAGTATTGGGATCGCTTCCTTCTTTATAGCCATTAAGATATTGCATGTCTACGTCGCCATGGTGATGAAAAATCATCACATCCAAATCGGGTTGTTGAACTTCGGCAATAAAATACTCCTTAATGGGCCATTGGGAGTCAAAATCCATGAATTTTGTTTTTCCTTGTGGAGAAAAAACGAAAGGAAATTGTTCTTTCAATGCTATTTGTTCTCCTGCCCAGGCAACTTTCGATTCCGAATTATAGCCATGACCTCTGCCCATCGACAGATAGTCGATGATATTGGTATTGTTTTCCGTGCGTTCTTTTACGACTTTTTGAAGATAGGCAATCAACTGAGTATATTTGTCGCCTTTTTCATTATCATAAGGTCTGATGCGGCCGGTATAAATATCGCAATTCAGTTGTTGGCTGCCATCAGGTCTCAGCGAGTAATAAAAGAGTTCGGGTCTTTTTTCATCTTGTTTCAAAAAGTCGAATTTCAGATCGAAATCGTCATAAAATCTATCGGAAGGAATGCTCGATTGCGTCCAGTCTCTTCGTTGATCCATTTTAAATGCCGATGAAAGGTGTTGGGCATCGCGAAGCATCGGGATAGGGATATCGCCGATGAAAACGGCTCCTTCCAGCGGCATTTTTTTATCGTTATACAGTTTCCAAAGAAAGGCTTTTACATCATCCGGCGATTTCCAATTATCGATAATAATATAGGTAGCCAGATTGTCTTTTTCGATTACTCCTTTGTATGCGTTAACTGCGTTTTGTGCTTTGCTGTAGCTTGTACTGTCGATAATAATAGCAAACGATGTAGGGGTTTTTACTGCAGGGTCTATGACGGTCTGCGAATAACCCGAAACAGCCGTAACAAGGATTAAAATAAATAGTAACCAATAATTTTTCTTCATTGTTTAAAAAATTTGCGATTTTAATTTCATATGATCGAGTTAGAAATTGCATCCAAACGTGAGCAAAAGATTGCTCCTGTCGTCAAAATACGTATGTTGAGCTTTGGAAAAAGTTCCGTTAGCTTGGATGAAAAGATTGATTTTGTTTTCTTTATTTACGCGTTGAGAATAGGTGGCGTTAATGTGCAACGAATAGAAGTCGGAAGACAGATAATCGAAATCGCCTTGTTCCAATTCGGTTACAATGGGATATTCGGGATGACTGCCGCCGTACAAATAATGACCGCTTAGGTTTTTGTTGTATAGGAAAGAGACACTTGTCAGTAATTGTTTGGCGAGCTTGTCCGATAAATTGAAATTGTATTTGCCATGAATTTCTCCAAACGCATTTTTGATCTTTTTCTCCGAACGGGGAATAAGGTACACATCGTTTTTTTCTTTTATTCCCGTTTGGATTCCCGCCACCCATTTATATTCATTTCGATCATTTTTTGCGTAATCGTATCCTATTTGCAGGTATTGATCCTCATAAGTTGAACGAATGTTTTTGTGTAAGGATATCCATCCTTGGTATTTTTCGGATACATCGCGCAAGGTAATGTACTGAATGCCATCGATAGATCTTCTTGTATATTCAACGTTAACGTAATGCGAATGATTTTCGGCTGAGGTATGCAGGTATAAACTATTTTTCCATAAGGCTTGTTTTGTCGCTGAGTCATCTTTGGGTGTGGTAAAGGATATCTCGACCTCTTCAACTTTTAGGGAATAATCGGAAGAGAAAAGCACATTCACATTTCCCGTATAATTGTATTGAATTCCTCCACCGATGTTGTTGCCAACGTAGTTGGTTGTTCTACCGCTTCCAAGTCCGATAACAGCTGTACCCAAGCCGTAAAGTTCGTAATAGGTTTGAGAAATATCGGTATTGATATTCTCCATATTCGATTCTTCTTTCAACGAATAATATACCAGATTGAGTCCGATATGATGAGAAGTTGAGGGTGAATATACGATTGAAGGTTTCAGCTCGAGTTTCATCAGGTAATTTTCGGTACGCGGGTCGCGTTGTTTTGCTCCGAGGGATGCTTTATAACCGCCGGCGATTCCGGCGGAAAGATGGTCGGTGACATGAGGCATGCTGGCTTTGAATGCCAATTCGTAATGCTGATTGTTCCAATTACTTATATTGGTATCGGCAACAAAATACGGCATTCCCCGAAACGGATCGATGATGGATGCATTGTAATTGGCATCTTTTATCGCATTTCGACTATAACGAAATTCTCCCCATAAATACATCTTGTCGAGTTTTACCCCTCCTTCGGCATCGAAACCCCATATGTTTTCGTTTTTTCCTTGTTGAGGTCGGTGAAAATTTCCGTTTATCGAGTTGTATGACATATTTAATGAGGTGTAGTTTTCTGTACCATCGAAGAAAATTCCGGCGGCATTGTCCGTTTTATGCCACAGTTGATCGAGTTTCATTTTTTCGATAGCCGCCGGCGAATGATTCATTTCTTGCGCTAGAATATTTTCTAATGACAGAAGAAAGAAGAGTATAATCAATATATAACTTATTTTTTTCATTATATGGGGATATTTCAAATTAAAATTATTGTAAAGTATGATTCCAACTTGGCATTTTTGCACCGTACCGCCTCAACATTGGCCTCAGTCCTCTGTCAAAATCGTCGGTACTGTTGTTGGTATCTTGAAGTATGGGTGTTCCATCTTCATTTTCTCCTATTTTTTTTCTTGCCACTCCCAACGAATTATATGTTCCTCCTACATAAGTCATTCCTGCATCTAATACCACAGGCATGCGCTTGGCTTTCACCATTGTTTCGTTGTGACCCGCTTCCACACCGTCAAGCACATATTGAATGGGGATTTTTGCATACAGTGTTGTACTGGAACTTGCCAGATTTCTTGTTTGAAGAGATTTGTCGTTCACCGGATCGTAGGGAACATTTTCGGGTATTTTAAAAATGACGTAAGCGCCGCCAAAAACGGAAGTCAGGTACTGAGGCACAGTGCCCATTGCACTACTGCCGTTGTAAAATACGTGAACCATATCGTATGCCGGTTGATTGGGAAAGTTTTTATTGTTCATATTGAATTCGAATTCCGATGAAGAACAATCGACCGGTGAGTTAGGGTTATAAATATTCAATTGATGGTTTGCCGCAAATTGCGATACCACGCAACATTCTCCGGGTTTTAAGGGATATTGGTTGCCTGTACCGGGGAATTTCCACAACCTATCGGTATAGACGTATTTATTTTCGTCACTTGCAGGCCATACAGGCTTATTTTCGGTTGCTGCGGAAGGGTAAAGAGCGGCAAAATAGATACCGTCCAAATAAAGAATTGAATCGGAATTGTTGTATATTTCATAAAATTGATCCCTGAAATAGTTGGGTGCACTTCCTGCATAATAGATTTCTTTGAATACCAACGGACTGATTTTTAAACCGGAAACCGTTATTTCTACCGTTTGGTTATTTTTAATCAACGGTTGATTCACCAACCCCCCATTCAAGTAATAGAGTTGTCCTTGATTATCATAGGCTTTTCCGGAAATCGTAATGGTGTAAATTCCGGGAATCAGGCTATCTAAGGGCACCGATAATCCTGAAAACTCTTTTTCGATTCGGATGTTCTCTAAATAGTTCATGAGAACGATCGATAACCCCTGGGGGGAATCAAATCCTTCGAGTTCTATTTTAATTTTTATTTCTGTTCGCAGCGGTTCAACTTTTTCAGTATCCAGGATATCGTTGAATGAGCTGCAGTTTACGAAAATACCCAGCAATAGGGTTGATATTATAATCCGTTTCAGACAATTTCTTTTTTTCATAGCTTTATTTAATTAATAAACTCAGTTCCAATCCGAAAAAGAAATTTTTATTTCTTTTGGCGAAACTTCCGGGCGAGCGTTTAAGTTCGACTACGGGATAACTTCTGAACATATTGTTTGCAAAAAACGATGCCCGCATAAAATCGCTGATTTCTTTCGTCAGATTTATATTGAAATTGAACAAAGGCGGGTACGATTCGGCAATGTATAATTGTTTTTCTACTTGTCTGAGTATTTTTTGAAATTCCGGGTCGTTCATTTGGGAAGGATCAAAATCATACTTTTTTCCATCGTATTTCGAAATATAGGCTATAGGGATGGAATCGTTGCCGAAATTATACCAATCTTTTTCTTTCCACACGGTTTCGGCCGTAAACGAAATCACAAATCCGATTTCGGGTATGTTGTGAATAACCCGTAACGCTGTTGTTATTTGTTCCACATTATGTTTTTTCATTCCTTTTTCATAAACTCCCACATGAGTTCTATCGGCACCGCCTATCCCACTAAACCCATCAAAATAGGTGTAATCGTTATTTAAGTTTTTTGAATGCATCCATGCTCCGTTTAAGGAAAAGGAGGTGCGAATGGCCTCGATTCTTTTAATGTTTAAGTCGAATTCGATACCTTTCGTCGTAGCTTCCAACCCGTTTCCCGGAACATAATATTTGGCCAGTACGGGGTTGTTTGCCACTAATTCGTAAACAGGTTGTGAGCCGTCGCCCGCTCTTTTGTATTCTTTAAATAGTACCGGAGCGAAAGTCGGTGTCATGGAATATCCGTTTTGTAAATATTCTTTAAACGCGGTTACATTTAAATTTGCTTTCTCGAGATATAGATCAAAACCGATTTCGCTTTTTTCGTTGGATGACACTTTGAGAGAAGGGTTTTCGGTATTATATACACGGGTGGTTGTCATAATAATTCTGTCGTTTTCGGGAATTTTTGTATCGGCCATTTCATTGATATTGATGTATTCGAAATAGGCATTTTCCGGATAAAGGTACAGCAGCGTGGGCATTTTGGCTGTGATGCCGTATCCTCCTCTAAAGAACAACTTTTGGGGAATTGCTTCAAAAGACGCGTTCAAACGAGGCGATAAGAAGTTTTTTGATTCGGACATCATGTCATACCTTACCCCTGCTTGAATGCGAAGCATATTGTTATCCCGGATATTCACGCTGAAATTTTCATCGACAAAAAGCGAAAACATATTGATGAAAGGGATGTCTTTATAGGGCCGGGGACGGAAAGTTGCATTCAGTGCCTGCAAATTTCGGTAAGGAGGAGCAGTAGGAGAAAATGTTTTCCCGTCGCCTACATTTCCATCCGATTTAAAATCGGCTCCGATTAAAATTCTGTTATCCGTTGGCCCGATATGTTTGAAAAGAGTGGCTGTTGCTTTACTGTAAATACTAATTTCTTTGCCGTCGATATCGCTTTTCCCAAGGTAGGATGCAGGAAGGTATTGTGCATAATGCGACGGATCAACCCCTGAAAGGTTGGTTATTTCGTTTCCTTCCACATCATAGAGGCGCAGTCCCGGTTTATTGGTTATAATAGCTCCATCTACTGTTGTCATGGAATAAGGGGCGGTTGCTGAAGTGTAATATTCTTCGTAATGGCTGTTTTTATTATCGTAACTTCCCGATAATACATATTTTATATTTTTCAACCATCCTTTGTTCAAAAAAACGGTTCCGTTAGCATTTAATCCCACCCTTAGATCTTGTCCTTCGGAAGCAATTTGTCTCACCTGATCATCCGGATTTTTTTCTCTTTGGTCTTTACCATAAGTTAATGTGATACTTACATTGTTTCTCCATTTGTTGTCAAAAAATGAATTTGAGTGAAGGACTTTGGCTGCAGCACGTTGATAATGGTGATACGATGCTTTGGGTTCGGAGACATTGTATGCATAGTCGGCACTGATGTTGAGTGCTCCTTTTTTCCCGCCAAGGTCCATACCTTTTTGTGCAGAAAATTGATACACATTGGGATTGGTTTTTGCTTTAATTTGCAAAGGTTGCTTGCCTGCTTTAGAGGTAATTAATATTGCTCCCGAAGTGAGATCGCCGTATTCTGCCGAAGGAATTCCTCTGATTATTTCTACGGATTCTATATTTTCCGTTGATATATTTCTTACATCAATACCCCCACTCGGAGAAGAAGTTCCGCCTAATGCAGCTGTGGCTCCGATAACTGCAGGATGCATGGTTTGCAAATTGGCATTATTGGAGATGGGGGATCCGTCTTCAATGATAGCCGCTCCTAAGGCATTTATATTGTTGATGTCTTTATTGATATTTCGGATATTTATTTGTGAAGCCGTGTTGAGGGTAGGGTTTTGCGCAATGCCTCCCGGTAAAAGTGCCAATATATCCGATAAACTTACAGCTTGGAGATGTTCCATTGCTGTGGTGGATATTTTTGATGCCGTAGATTGTCCTGCTTTGCTGCTTTCTGCGGTTACGGTTACCTCTTTGAGTTTGAAATTTTCTTCCTTTAAAACAAAATTTAAGACCAAATTGGAAGTTAGTTTTATGAGCGTATCGACAGGTATTTTCCCCAAATAATTAACATTTAAATCAATATCTCCAGCCGGGATGTTGTTTATTTTGTAAAAGCCGTTGTCATTTGTTACTGTCCCTATACCGTATTTGTTGATGGTTACGGTGGCGTAAGGAAGCGGTGCTTTTTTGCCGTTGCCCAAATCCTCATATATTGTTCCCGAAATGCTGTATTTGTTTTTCGATTCACTTTGTTGTGCATTTGTAGCAGGTAAATAGAAAAAAAGGAGGAAAGCTGCTAGTAGTATATGATGGATATCTTTTGCTTGCATTGTTTAAATATTTTTATAATAAAAATGCTTAGTAATAACCTTATAATAATTAATCAAAAATATAAAGAAGGAGCGATTTTTCACTCTAAAAAATATTAATTAATCTTAAATCCAATTCAATTTTTCAATTATGAAAAATAAGTCACCTCTGAATATGCTTTTAATCGTTATTTATAATCATAAAAATTGTACTTTCACCTATAATGAAGGGTTAGTTGGAACTTTATATTTCGGTGGTTATTCATGAATATCTCCGCAGGATGAAAATAATTATGAAGAATACCGTTGATTGATGTGAACATTGGAATATTTAAACGGAATTTCTTGGGATTTAACTACAAAAAACATAGATTTGTAATTGGATAGTATTCTATTGCGTCTTGATTTTTAGAACTTAATGTATTGTGCTGATGAAAACGACAAAATTTTTAATCGTCGCCATGTTGATGCTGCTGAGTGCAGGTGTCAAGGCAAAAGACCGCGTAGTGGAACTTCCTCCGGCCGTATTTAGCAATACACGGTCTGTGGAAATCGGTAAAGTGACCTTGTCCGATACGGCTACCGTGTTGGATATCGCGGCTTTTTATCGTCCGGGTTGGTGGATAAAAATTGCTTCCGACAGTTATCTGCTGGCCGACGGCAAAAAGTACATGATTCGCAGCGGAGAGGGCATCGACCTCGATTCGCTGTTTTGGATGCCTCCATCGGGTGAAGCTTCCTTTAAACTCGTTTTCGAACCGCTGCCACTTAGCACCCTTACTTTTGATTTTATAGAAAGCGATTGCGATAATTGTTTCAAAATATATGGGGTGGATTTGAAGAACAAACGGTTGAAATTGTCCGATATTCCGGAAGAATATACGCGCGACTATCTGCCGGAAAACGATCTTGAGCTGAAATGGGTGAAAGGCGAAGCCGTTGTGAGCGGCATGTTGCGGGGTTACCGTCCCGAATTTGGCGATGTTAAGTTGGTGTACGGCAATCCGATTACCGGTAAAGAAGACGAAGTGCCGGTAAATGTCGATGCCGACGGTTTGTTTCGTGCGGCAATTACGGTATGCAGTCCCACCAACCTTTACCTCCGACCGGGATCGGCTTCGTTTTTCGTGAAGGCAGCTCCGGGAAAGGAATCGAAACTGCTCGTCAATCTTCCCGAACACAACCGCAAGTACTCCCGTCTGCATAAAGAGGAAGAACCTTACGGCAAGGAGGTGTATTATGCCGGTTATCTGGCAAAGCTCAATACCGATTTGCAGCACGAAGCGCTTACGGATCTTTCTACGGCGGATGTTTTTGATGTTGCGGCCGATATGGATGCCCATGAATTGAAAACTTTCCTGATGGAGCGCTACGAACAATTGCTCGCAACGAGTGCTTCGGCCGGTATCAGTCCGCTTGCCCAACAGGTTTTCAATGCCCGTCAGGCATTTTCGCTGACCGATATTTTGATGAATGCCGATTCTTACATCCTGAGTGCCTATGCCCAAAAATACAAGGTTTCTTATGCCGAGGCTGCGCAAAAAATGAAGCGTTCGCTACAAACCGACGATTATACCGACTTTTATCGGGTGTTGCCTTATAATGATCCTGTTGTTTTGTTGGTTCCCGATATACCTCTTTATATTCGAAACTTGGGATACGCCCGTGGAGATTCGAACGATCCGACGGCAATCCTGCGCTATTTGGCCGGATGTGAAGAAGTATCGACCGACGAAAAAGCGCTTATTCGGGCGTATATCGATGCTTATGAAAAGGGGGAAAAGTTCGAGAAAACGGATTCGATCAACGTGTTGTACAAGAAATACCTGCCGCTTGTGGAAGAATACAGCCGGGGAAATACGGGAGTGGCTTATTTGAAGAGGGTGTTGAATGCTGAGGATGCTTTTTTGTTTGACCTTATTCGTTCGCAACAAATCAGTTTTGCCTTGAGGGATTACAATCCGTTGACCGAGGAGCAGAAGCAGGAACTGGCTGCTTATCCCGAGATCATACGAACCACCTTGCTGGAACAGAATGAGGAGCTGCTGGCAAAAATAGAGGAAAACAAGAAGAAAACGGGTTATACGGTGTTGGAAGTGCCGCAAGTTTCGAATGAACAACTGTTTGACGAAATGGTGAAGCCTTTCCGAGGTAAAGTGGTGCTGGTGGATTTTTGGGCAACGTGGTGTGGTCCGTGCCGACAGGCAAACAAAGAAATGGAGCCGTTGAAAGCTCAACTGGCCGGTAAGGATGTGGTGTATGTTTATATGACCGGATATACTTCGCCGGAAAACACCTGGCGGAACATGATTCCCGACTTGAAAGGCAATCATTATCGGATGGACGATGCCCAATGGGAATATATCCGGCAACAGAAGAAAGCGGAAGGAGTGCCCACTTACCTTATTCTCGACCGAGAAGGCAATCAGCGTTTCTACTCGCTCGGTTTTCCCGGTGCCGACATCATGAAACGCGAGTTGCTGAAAGCGTTGAATCAATGAGCGTTTTTTGCGATTCCTTTTTACGCTTTATTTTTAGGTCGTGCCGATACCCGTTGATAGGAAAGGTAAACGCCGAAACAGCTCAAGAGCCCAAAAATGAGGAACGAAATTTTTGTGGCGAGCAACAGCCCTTCTTGTCCAAACAAGGTAGCTTGTGAATTGTTAATCAACAAAATGAGTCCCGATGCCAAGGCCATGGAAAGAAATTGGCCAAACAGTCTGCCAAAAGCAAGAAAGGCCGAGGCGAATCCGTAGGAACCGGCGTTTACCGAACTCATTACGGCATTGGTATTGGGCGAAGAAAACAGGGCAAATCCCACGCCGAGTATGGCCAGCAGGATAGCCAACACGTAAAGGGGCAGGGTTTTGTTGACCAGTAACCCGATGGCAAAAAGAGCCGCACTGATGATGCCCATGCCGTAGGAGGCTATTTTGCCCGGATTGTGTTTGTCGGAAAGATGGCCGGCATAGGCAGAAAACAATGCCATCATCACCGGTTGAAAACACAAAACGAATCCCGCTGCGACGGGTGTCATGCCGCGGATGTTTTGCAAATACAGGCTCAGCACATAACTGATGGCAAAGGTGGTGGCATAATTGATCAATGCCGCCAAAATGGAGTTCGTGAAATACCGGTTTTCCTTCAAAAAAGTAACGGAAATGAAGGGATGGGCTTTGCGGCGTTCGTATACGACAAACGCATAGCCGGCAAGGGCGCTGATGCCGATCCCGATCAACGAATTCCGATTCATCCAATCTAAGGCCAATACAATGCCGAGTATGGCAATCACGAAAAGAAAATATCCCTGGAGATCGAAGGGTTTTTTCGTTTCGCTTCTCCATTCTTTTTTAACCCCGAAAAACATGATACCCAGCGCGAAGGTCGTGAAAATGAAATTGAAAACGAACAGGCTTTTCCATCCCAGCATTTGTGTCAACAATCCGCCTAGCAGCGGAGCCAATGAGAGGCCGATATACGTGAAGGTGGTTTGGATGCCGAGAACGAATCCTCGTCGCGAAGTCGCAAAAGCAGAGGCAATCAATGCCGGTGCCGATGCCATGATCATCGCACTGCCCAACCCTTGAATAAACCGTAGGACAACGGCCGGATAAAAACCGGGAATGATGGCGATCAAGAGGGATATGAAACCAAAAACGGCATTTCCGGCCAAAAATGTGTTGCGCCTGCCGTAGCGGTCGGCTATCCACCCGGCCAGAAGCAATCCGATGGCCGACGCCAGCAGAAACGACTTCGATATCCAGGCCACCTGTGCAACACCTACCCGGTATTCGGCGTTGATTACCGGCATGGCAATATTCAACGAAGAAGACATGAAGCTGTTGAAAAACGACCCGATGACGATGGCGATGAGCAGCCACCCGTTTTCTTTGACCTTCCTATTCCGCATGCTATACCTATATTATCCTGTTATACCTATATTATCCTGTTATACCTATATTATCCTGTTATACCTATAAGAATCTGCTTTTAAAAGTTCGAAATACCGAAAATTAATTTTGTAAAAACCCGATTTTCAGGTTGAGCCTTTGCTCATCTTCGATAAATAAGACTTATTCACGCGGACTCCTGTTATTATATGGACTCCTAGTATTATGTGGACTCCTGTTATTATGTGGACTCCTATTATTTATTATATGGTGGAAAAACCCCTCGAAATAACCAACACACGTTTCGAATGCCGGATTTGTGACGACAAAAATAATAAAAAGACGTTGACAGTCCTATTTTTCTGCATTTCTTAAAAATGTTTTTACAAAAGTGTGATTTTTCAATCTTTATTTGTAATTTTGTCGCTCCAAATAGAAGGGAGGTTACTGAAATACGTAAGAAATAGAGAAAAGGAAGAGAAAATACTAAAAAAATAAGTAGGTTGTGTGCACCGATAGTCGATGTGCAAATGTATAATGTACCTATTTATATAATCAGTAATCACATGTATAGATCAGTAATCACATTTTGTAATAAAGAAAAATAAAGAAAAATAAAAAACAATTGAATTCTATATGATTATCGTACAAGTAAGAGAAGGCGAAAATATTGAAAAAGCATTGAAGAAATTCAAACGCAAATACGAAAAAACAGGCGTATCCAAAGAACTTCGCAAACGCCAGGCATACGTAAAACCTTCGGTTGAAAGAAGACAAAAGAAGCAGCGTGCCATCTATGTGCAAAAATTGCAGCAAGAGGAAGAGTAATTATTTTTGAATTCGAAAAAATTTCCTTAATTTCGGAGTCCTGATCAAGGGATAAACGAAATGTGGAAGGAAAAATTTATAATGTATCTCCGTTTTGAGAAGAACTATTCCTCTCATACGGAGATATCTTATTTGAATGACCTTAATCAATTTGAAACCTTCATTGTTGGCGAATGTGGAGAATTTGACCCCGGAAAAATCGATTCCGACCTGATTCGTACATGGATAGCACAACTGATGGAGGAGGGCATGAAACCCCGCTCCGTTAACCGAAAACTCAGTGCCGTAAAATCATTTTTTAAATATTTGAAAAAACAAGGCGTCATTACCCGTAATCCTGCCGAGAGGGTAAGCGGACCAAAAGTTGAAAAAAAATTGCCGGTGTTTGTGAGCGATAAGGATATGGAACAAATTTTGGATGATGAAAATGAATATCCCGACGATTTTGAAGGACATCGCGACCGATTTATCATGGAATTGTTTTACGTGACGGGAATACGTCGTGCCGAACTGATCGGGTTGAAGGATTCCGACATTGATTTTTACAACCATACGCTTCGGGTTACCGGCAAAAGAAATAAACAGCGCCTTATCCCGTTGTCGGATATCACGATAGAAAAAATGAAAGAATATATTCAAATCAGAGATGACCATGTAAAGAACAAATCGGGCTTTTTATTTGTTAAGAATGATGGAGAACCCATGAGTCCTGTTATGGTATATAAAATCATACATACGCATTTGAGCGGCATAGCTACGTTGACGAAAAAAAGTCCGCACGTGTTGCGTCATTCTTTTGCCACCGAGATGCTTAACAACGGGGCAGAAATTAATGCCGTAAAAGAATTGTTGGGACACTCCAGTCTTGCTTCCACCGAAATTTATACCCACGTGACATTTGACGAATTAAAAAAAGTGTATAAAAATGCTCATCCAAGAGCAAAAAAATGAAGGAGAAATGAGTATGGAACTGACAATTCAATCAATCAATTTCGAAGCTACAGACAAATTAAAAGCTTTTGTAGAGAAAAAAATCAAGAAGCTGGAAAGATTTCACGACGGCATTATCGACGCCGACGTAATTATGAGAGTGGTAAAACCGGAAACGGCAAAAAACAAGGGAGTATCCGTGAAACTAAAACTCAGAAACGGTGAGGCTTTTGCGGAGAAAGTTGGCGACACTTTTGAAGAAGCCGTCGATTTATGTGCCGAAGCATTGGAAAAACAAATCATCAAGACAAAAGAAAAGAAAGAACGATAATTCGATTTTTCGGAGGTTGCCCGTTAAAATGAAATGCATCCACAAGGTGAGACACTCCATATTGGGGTATTCATTTCATAAGGGGGCAACCTTTTCTCCCCTTTTTCTTGTGTAGGAGGAGAGCAAAAAAATAGAACTTTTTCTACTTTTTCCGATTTTTGAGAAAAAAATGAAAGATTTTATTTTGCTGAAAAACAGTATAGATACAACTTATCTGAATTTTTTTTCGATTTTTTTCAAAAAAAGGCGGTCAA
>DBPW01000028.1 GCA_002305015.1 Bacteroidales bacterium UBA1410 | reverse complement strand
AGAATAAAATATTATCATATGAAAAAATTAACTTCAATCCTATTCTTAGCGCTTTTCATAGCGGCTTGTTCGAAATCGGGCGAGGATATTCCTAACGTTGACAATGCTAAACCTATCGTTAAATCCACCATATCCGGTAAAATTGAAAAAGGACCATTTATCACCTGATCTAAGATTACATTGTACGAATTGGACAATGAACTGAAACAAACCGGTAAGAATATTTTTACGACCGGAACAATTAACGAAAACGGCGATTTTATTTTCGAAAGAAAAATGGAGCTTGTAAGCCAGTTTGTGGAATTGGAGATATCCGGATTTTTTTATAACGAAGTAACGGGAAAAATATCTTCTTCTCCAATTACGCTGAATGCATTGGCCGATGTCTCCGTCAAAGACAAAGTGAACGTAAACATCATCACGCATTTGGTTTATAAAAGAATAAAGAATCTGGTTTCGGATGGTTTAAGTTTTTCTGATGCGCAAAAACAGGCTCATAAAGAACTCTTGAATGTTTTTCACATCACCAAAGAGGTTAAAAATTCCGATGATATCAGTTTGACGGATGGTACCGAGGATGCAGCCGTACTTCTCGCGATTTCAGCAGTTTTACTATATGACAAAAGTGAAGGTAAGTTTTCGGAGTATATTGCCAATTTGAGCAATGACTTTGCTACTGATGGTGTTATTTCGGATAGTACTTTGGTGGAACAGATTCACACGGGTCAAAAAAATGTGTATTCCATTCAAGTAATGGAAAATTTAAAATCTTATTTTTTGGAACGAGAAAAAATAATTGAAATTGAAAATATTCGCAAGTTTATCGATAGCAATGTTGATGGCGAGTTGGATGATACTGACGCTAAATTTGAAAATATTCCTAATAATGTAATAATAGAAGATAATTTTTTTGTGAATGAGGATGACTATAAACAGGCTTTAACAGCTCCTTATCCAAAAATTCGCAGCTATTTTGAGAATATATTGGTCCTGGATGCCGTTCGGTGTAAACTGATAGACCACAATGAAAATATAGATTCCCGCAATTCTATTCTTGATAATGCCTGGTCTCTGGCATATCAAGCAATTCACCCTTTAAACTCAATAATTGAACATTCTGCAGATGTATCGCAATTCGATACAAAACCCTATCTTTCCACCTCAAAGGTATTGCGTGCCTTAATTTATCTGGATATGGTCCAGCACTGGGGGGATGTTCCTTTTATTACAAAGCAATTACCAATAGAAGAAGCAATGTATATTTCCAGAACGAATAAGGATGAAATATTCAATGCTTTACTAACAGATCTGAATGAATCTTTCCCATATTTAAAAGAAGAGCCACAGCATGATCAGATATTTGTATCGAAAGATTTGGCAAATGCTCTGATTGGAGCAATTTACCTGGAACGCAAAGATTATAATGCAGCAGCAACTTATTTCGAGAAAATTACCGATAAAAATAAGCCTTCTCCCCTAAGTAATGCTGTCTATACTGATATCAATAATACTGAGGCAATATTTGCATTGCTCTATTCTGAAAATGAAAATTACCAACCCTTTCAAATATTTAGTCAATATCTGAAAAAAGGGAATTTGCACCCGATTTACAGGAATACAGGTATCTATCTCAATTATGCCGAATCATTGGCAGCCGCAAACAGGAGTTCAGAGTTGCTGGCTCTGTTGAATCAAATCAGAGTTGCCGGTAATATGGATCCGTTACAGGAGCTGCCCTCAAAGCCTGAATATGAGATTGCTGATCTTTGGAAAAAGTTCATTGGTAAAGACTATGGTTACTTCGCGCTACTTAAACGATTAGGCATTGCAGTTGAAGTTTTGGGAATTGAAAGCTATCAACAGTTGTACCCTATTCCTAACAATGAATTAGCATTAAATCCAAATCTGTCACAAAATCCCAGGTATTGATAAAAATTTTGCATTATACAACACAATAGTCTATACGTTTTTTCCGGATAAACGGGGAAAAAGCCACAAAGCGGGAATCGGGCATGGCATAACCAACATGCAGGCTTAAACAACATGTTGGTAAAGTTCGTGACCGAACCGCCCATATCAATGAAAACCCCGCAAAGATATGGTGGCTTTTGCTGTAATCTTGCAAGGTCAAGCCCTCCGGGTTTCCGATGAAATCTCCAATTCCGCATCTGCGGAAATCGTATTTCATCGGAAAACCTTGCCGATTACAAAGCCCCCTTTGCAGATCGCTAAGTTTTCATTAATCCCTTCCTTCCATCAATCCATTCAACTCATTTAACCACCATCCAATTATTTCGTACCCTAAGCCCCCACACAGATACAAGTCAATTCGATTCCCTGGAAACATCCGTACCCAATGCCCCACTCACAAATTAGCCGGTGATATCGCAAGTACCCCCTCACTTCCCATTCCGGAGCATATTGACCCCCTTCAACCCTTCTCAACCCCCTTCAACCTCTTCAATTCTCATTCAATCCCCCTTCAACCCTTCTTAACCTTCCAACACCTAACCACCTTACAACTTAACCACTTAACCACTTAACCACTTAACCACTTAACCACTTAAATCCCCCACAACAATACAACCCTACAACCTCACAATCCCCCTCAACATTATAAACTTCAACATTTCAACACCACAACGCCTCAACCCCCTCATACCCAAAAGATTAAACCTCTCAACCTCTCTTAGCCCCTAATCCCCTTTAACCCTTCTCAACCCCCTTTAAAACCCTATCGCCAACAAACCCAATTTCCAATCAACCCGAACCCGTCGCTCCAAACCATCCCCCTCAAAAGCGCCAAACAATAAAAAATCGTTGAACCCCCTCTGCTAAGTCATTTATGGTATATATGTAAAAACACCCGGATTAACATGGCTTTACAATCCGTTAGAATCAGTTTTGGGGTTTTCGGAGCAGACTCATCGTTAGATTATTATCAGAGCATCTTTGGAGTATTATTAGATTTTCGCCGAAACTCAACAAAGCAACATTAAGCAAATAAAAGCATAATAACGTATCCCACATTAAGTTAGCCATACCTTTGCAATACATCGTAATTTTATTCCCGGAGCAGAATGGATAAGGCATCGGTAACAGAATCAGATTACAATCAATCGGTACCGGGTTAAGATCTGAACTGAGTCCGAACATAGTCCGTACCAAGTCCGATTCAAGTCCGATTCAACTCCGCGAAACAATACGTTTAACATTTTAAAAATCATTTCTTATGGGAAGAATTAAAAAAGGTGTATTAGGCGGATTTTCCGGCAAAGTAGGTAATGTTGTCGGTTCATCCTGGAAAGGCATCGACTATATCCGAAGCCTTGCCGCAAGTGTGAAAAATCCTCGTACCGAGGGTCAGATGGCCCAGCGGACGAAATTCTCGGTGGTCATGGAATTCCTCCGGCCAATCATTCCTTATCTCAACGTGGGGTTCAAACCCTATGCCAACAGACAGTCGGGTTACAACGCAGCCATGTCCTACAACGTCAACAACGCCGTAGCGGGCACTTTCCCCGATATCACGGTAGATTATCCCAAAATCCTGGTCTCCAAAGGCAGCCTTCTGGGTGCTGAGAATGCCACTGCAACCTCAGCTGCGGGAAAAATCACTTTCACCTGGACCGACAACAGCGATGTCAACGACGCCAAAGCAACAGACTTGGCAATGCCGCTGGCTTACAACACCACAAAGGGTCAGGCAATCTTTAAAACCAACGGCGCTGAACGCTCCGCGGGGACTGACGTACTGACGGTGCCGGATAGCTGGTTGGATGACGAGGTGGAGCTTTATCTGGGCTTTGTCTCCAAGGATGGTTCACTGGTCGCTACCAGTGCCTACCTCGGCCGGATTATGATCGTCTGAGCAGTCGGATGAGCTTTCAATCAGAACCGCTCCCATGCGGAGCGGTTCTTTACCGCTTTCGGCGAATCTCATCACTTCAATCCAATAAACCCGATCAACTTGCTGACATCATCCAACACGATAAGCGAGTAAACATCACTTCAATCCAATAAACCCGATCAACCCGATGCTTGAAATGCTTAACATACCCCCTGATTGGCTCTCCACGCTGGGCACATTTGCCGGCGGCGGTGCCCTGGGCGGTGTGATCTCTTCCGTCATCAACCGCAAGGAGAACAAACGGATCAAAAAGAGCGAAGCAATTCAGTCCGAAGCCACGGCCAAACGTGAGGATGCCTTGGCCGCTAACGAGATGATGGGACTCCTGGAACGCACCGTCGCCCACATGGAGAAGATGAACTCCTACAACAAGTCCAACTCCGAGGAGCTGCTTAAACTGCTGAAAGAGAAAGAGGGTATCAACGAGAAGCTGAAAAAAGATCTCACCCTGCTCCAATTGCAGATCACGGAAGATCACCGACGGATCACCGGTCTCGAGAAGACGGTTGAACGGGAAATTCGCTGGCGCAAGGACGGAGACGATCACTATTGCGTGGCGGAATTCTGCGAAAACCGAATCCCTCCCCGGGGTACTTTCAAACGGGTCGAAGAGTAACACCGGCCCCTTCTGCCTCAACTACGTTTTCAAGTCGGTACTTTCAACGGGTCGAAGAGTATCCCTCAGCACAACGACAACAACGGCTCAGCTCGATTTATTACGAGCCTCAATGCCTCAAAACTTATCCCTGAACATCATGAACCGCCAACAATGAATCGTCAACAATGAACCGCCAACAATGAATCGCCAACAATGAACCGCCAACAATGAACCGCCAACAATGAATCGCCAACAATGAACCGTCAAAAATGAATCGTCAATAATGAACCGTCAACAATGAACCGCCAACAATGAACCGCCAACAATGAATCGCCAACAATGAACCGTCAAAAATGAATCGTCAAAAATGAACCGTCAACAATTCTTTCAGGAAATCAATCAATCTCTCTTCTGCGGTAAACTGAATAACCGTCAGAAGGAGGGAATTCTCCATAAACTGGCCGCATTCGAAAAGTTTGAGGTCACGGACGACCGATGGAGAGCTTATATGCTGGCCACATCCTTTCACGAAACTGCACGGACCATGATGCCGATTGAGGAGTGGGGGAGAGGCAAGGGGAAATCTTACGGAAAAAAAATAAAACAGAGTGGTCTGCCTTACACTTGGCCTGATCAGATCTATTACGGCAGGGGCGATATCCAGCTCACCTGGTTCGAGAATTACGAGCGGATGGGAGAGCTGATGGGACTTCCGCTTCTCGAACAACCCGAACTTGCGCTCGATCCCGACATCTCCGCCCAGATTCTCGTTGAAGGAATGATCCTGGGAAAATCCAACCGAGGCGATTTCACCGGATTCTCTCTCGAAAACTATTTCAATACCCACCGCGACGATCCCTTCGGTGCCCGACGTATCGTCAACGGACTCGATAACGCCCACACCATCGCGGGCTACTACTATAAGTTTTTGGAAGCAATCCGAAAAGCATTATGATGAACGACACGAAATATAAAACTGCAACCGCACCCCTTAAAGCTGCCGCCCTTAGAACCTCACCCCTTAAAGCAGCAGCACTCAGAATCGCACCCCTAAGAACAGCATTACTTATGGCAGCACCGCTTACGCCCGCACCCCCTAAATCTGCCGCCCTTAGAACAGCACCCTTTAAAACAGCAGCACTCAGAATCGCACCCCTAAGAACAGCATTACTTATAGCAGCGCCACTTACACCCGCACCTCTTAAAGCAGCCGCCCTTAGAACCTCACCCCTTAAAGCAGCACCGTTCAGAATTATTGCTCTTAGAACTGCTGAACTAATCTTGCTGATCGCAGCAACACTGTTCTTTCCGGTGGGGTGTAAAACCAAACAAACCATAACCGAAAAGACAACCACAAAGACCGACAGCACCGCCCTCCGGACCCTCAACGACAGCCTATCAAAAAAAGAAACCCTGTTCGCCATCCTGCAAAGCGATTTACAACGCCTCAGGGATGAAAACACCCGCTTGCTGAACGAGTCCTCAACGCATCAGATATCTTACGATACATCCGCTCCCGTGAACCCGCAGACCGGCAAACCACCCATCGCAAGTGAAGTTATTTCTCTCAGTAAAAGCACCCTCGAAGAAACCAAAAAAGAGTACGAAACCCTGCTCCAAACCGCCTCCCTCGAGAACGAAACCCTCACTGAGCAAAACCGCAACCTGCAACTCACTGTCGAAAAACTGATCAATGAAAACAAACAACTCACAGAAAAAACCACCTCCCCCGGCTTCAACATCAAACCCTTCCTCGCCGGCCTAATTTCTGGTGTAATCCTCACTGTTTTGATCTATCTCATTCTCAAAAAATATTAAATCTCAAAGTGGTTTAAATCCCATTGATACCTCGGGGCTTGCCCATCGGTTATTTCTGCAGGAATAAGTTTATTTATGTTAGTTCTGTTGCAGTCATGCTGCAAATAAACTAAAAATAATAAACCAAATATATCTGACAAATCGTTTATTCTACTGAAGTAAAAAGTCTTCTAAATTTTCAACGCTTCTTCTATGTTTTGTCGGATTGATCTTTTTCAATTTGCTAATATTTTGCATTTTCCATTGAACAGATGGGAAATGTAAGTATTCTTGATATTCTGTATATTGTGACAGGTCTTCCCCGGCCTCGAAAGCGATTAAAAATTCTTTGTCGTGTCGACTCAAATTTGAATTGATGAAATCAACCAATTTTTCCCGTGTTTCCTCATAATCTTCATATGAAAATGGGATTTTCGTCATTCCTGCAAATTGTTTCACAAGCGTTTCCTGATGGTCTAATCTATTGGGGTGAAGCGATTCAATAATAGGACGGTCGCTACCCAAGAGACTGTAGAAAAAACCTCTTTTTATCTGCTCAAAATTAGTGATGAAGTCAAACATTAGTTTCACATCAAACAAATCCCGTGGGTGTTGACGGTCGAGGGCGGCAGCAATTTTCCCACCATAGAGTTGTGAAAGTGAAACAATCCTTGCCTTGTTTGCGGTCTCAAATTCATTTTGTGCTGCATTGCATAGAGGTCTCAACAGAGCCGGATCAATAAGTCCCCGTTTCGTTCCGCTCACTTCAATTTTAACCATGACCCCTTTTTGTGTACAGTAGATTTTATTCGGCTTTTCTGTGATGACAATATCCGGGACTACCGTTTTGACTTTTTCCTTGATGATTGTCAGATTTTTACGAATTTCCTTAAACGATTCTTCACGCGATTTTATCGGCGTATAAGTAACGTCTATATCAACGGAATACCGAGGGAGGTCGAGAATATACAGGTTGATCGCCGTTCCGCCATGAATAGCAAAGCTGTCTACTTCCTCTAATGTCGGGATAATTCTTAGAAGTAATTCAACCTGTTGCCGATACATTTTATTCATAATATGCTAAATCTCTTGGTATGGTTATCTGATATTTTGGATCATAAACGCCATCTTTTACATTAGAACGTTTCCCTTTACCCAAGTCTATCCTTTCCAAATTCAAATCATTGAACCACGAATGTCCGGCCTTTTCTGCCATATAAAGAAACAACCTTTTCACTTTTACCGAATTATTTTCCTCTAATAATTGTTGCAGTAAATTTGGCCTCAGACCGTTAAGCATTTCCATGATCTGGTACAGATCGGTTAAGTTGTAATATTTTGGAGCAAGGTTTAAACTCTCCAGAAATGCCCTTTCCGGCAAAGAAACCAATACCTCAAAATTGTTTTCATTGATTGATGATATTCCCGTTTCACTATATTCGGAATATTTCTTCAGTATATCAACACCCCAATCATATTTCGAAAGCCATTTTGAAAACCATTCACCTCGTGGACAATATATTACTATTGTTTTCCGGCCCAGCGGAACATAATGAGCTAATCCCCGCATTTCTAAAGCCGATACCGCTCCTATGTGGAATTTTTTATTCAATTGGCTATTGTAGCACGATAAAGCACTAAACAAAGTAGGTTTTTCTCCTGTCCTGTACATCACGCCATCATCTATTGCCGTAAGCCATTGCGAATTACGGTAATGCCTTTGCAGAGAATAAGATATTCCATTTTTGTTTAACCACGAACCAAAATACAATGCCCCCGGCGGAAATTTCTGCAGTAATGAGTTTATTTTTGTTAGTCCTGTTGCAGTCATGCTGCAAATATACTAAAAATGATAAACTATATGCGCTTGTATTAGATTTTTTATGTTTCCAATGTGCCTTTTTCTCGTCATTTTTTTACAATGAATTTAGCTCCTTCATAAAGTTCGTCGAATATCAAGATTTCAGGATTAGTCTGATTTTGTATTAATAATTCAAAACATACGTTTCCCATCAGTACCAGGGTTATACAGATGCAAAACTAACAAATATTCAGATAAACAACGAAAGATATCAATAAAATCTTTCAACAGTTTAAAATGCTGAAAAAACGACCAATTTATTTCTAAATCGCCCTAACTGAATTAATTGTTGTATATCTCTTCTCCGGATTCAGCAGTTGCATGTTGATCTCTCTTCGTTTTTTGGCCGTCAGGTTAACATAACCGGCAGTGACATCTTTCCTGGTACTGTGCCCGACCATCTTTCGTACCACAATAGGGTTTACAAGTAATTCACTGGTGAGATGAGTGATGTAACTGTTGCGGGTATAGGAGGTCGACAATTCCGGATCCAGCCCCAGTTCATTTGCAATCACTTTCAGAGATGAGTTGATCGGATCTAATCGTAGCCTGATTTCATTGGTGATTTTTCGCTCATTGCTTTCGGTTGGCTCAATCCCATTCAGGAAGGGGAAGATATATCCATCCTGATTTTTGTTTCCTTGCCGGTTAATGATTTCAATCATCGGAGGAAGGATTGGCACGTAAATGAATGTTGGTTTCGATGTTTTCCTCAGTGTCTTTTTTCGCTGAAATACGATTTCGTTATTGGATGCATCAATGTTATCATAACGCAGCCGGCAGAGATCCCCGAAGTTCAACCCGTTGCAGTAGAACATGAAAACAAATATATCTCTTGCGGTGGCCATAACCGGGTTGTTAGTTTCGTAATTTTCTATTTTCCAGATGTCTTCAATGGGTAGGGCAATATCTCTTCTGCCCCCTTCCGGAATCACATATTTACCACGTTTGATGCCGAATGGATATTTAATGCCGGTTATATATGGCTCCTCCCCTTCACTGTTGTTAATGACAGCTCTCAGTGTCCGCATATACATTCCAATTGTCGCGTAAGAAATCCCACACTCTACCCAAAACTTTTCGCACTCATTCAGGAATTGCGGGGTGATTTCATCGAAATCAATTTTTTCATTGATAATTAATACATTCTTTCCTACATTGATGTTTTTCTTTTCGATGCACTGGGTGATGAATGCTTTTTTATACTCTCTTTTTTTGATCAGCATATAATGCTTGAATCTCATCAGTGCGCTGTATGCCGACTTATAGATAGATGCATTCCCGATCTTGTAATCATTTTTCAATGATTCAATACGATATTCAAATGCATCATTCAGAGTAACAGAGGGATTGGTGGCCACAATAAGTAAGTTATCCAATGCATCAAATGAGAAGTTATTCTTTTCAGCCAGACTGTCAATCGCAGGTTTCAACGTGGAGGTTAAAAATCGGTCAAGTGTCTGTTTAATAGTTTTGTGTTTTTTGAGATCCCTATTGACAAAATCATCCCAGTCTGATTCAGAAAACATAAAACCTGATGAGTAGTATTTATGTTTGCGATTATAGGTTATACGCCAGTATGTATGAGCCATTTCATCATCCGCATTTCGATATTTTCTCATTAAATGTACTGCAATATTCCTGTTTTTATACCTGAAAATGGTAGTTTGTTTCGAATTATTATTTACAAGTGACATATAAACATATATTTATTGAATAAATTAGGGAAGACATAGGGAAAACAAATATAGAAAAACATTGAAAAATAACCGATAATAAACATAAGATTTAACAATGTTAAATCTGTAAAAGGCTAAAAAACAATATTATAGATAATAACGATAAACAAGGAAAAATGTTAATAACAGCCTTCTAAGCTGTGGGTCGTGGGTTCGAATCCCGCCCGGATCACACCCAAAAAGAAACACTTGCTACAACTTAGGCAAGTGTTTCTTTTTTTATAGTCACATATTGGCCACACAAAAGCCGATATAGAGCCTAATATATCTTTGAGTTAGATTACCTTTTCAGGGACACGAAGTATGCCGTGAGTTTGTTTGTTCTTTCTATTTTGTTTAAGTTTTAAATTTCGTGCAAGAAAGGATGTTTTTTATCTTTTTCCGAAAGAACAATGTCTTTTTCGGGGAGACGCCAATCGATACCTAATGCCGGGTCATTCCATAAAATTCCTCCCTCGGATTGTGGTGAATAATAGTTGTCGCATTTGTATTGAAAGATGGCTTTTTCACTTAAAGTAAGGTAACCGTGGGCAAATCCACGCGGGATGAAAAGCTGACGTTTATCCTTTTCGTTGAGTTCTACAGCAACATATTTTCCGAAGGTGGTTGATCCTTTTCTAATATCTACCGCAATGTCAAGCACGGCACCTATTACCACTCTTACCAGTTTTGCTTGCGCATAGGGTGGTTTCTGAAAATGTAATCCACGTAAGACGCCGTAGGTCGATTTGGATTCGTTGTCTTGAACAAAACGGGTGTTGCATACGTTTTTTGTAAACCACTGTTCAACGAAAGATTCGAAAAAATAACCCCTTTCATCATAAAAAACGCAGGGTTCAATGATTTTTACCTCGTTGATTTCCGTATCGATAATCTTCATCTTTTCATCTTTTTAAATAATCATTTCACATTATCTTTGTTGCTTCGAATTTATTGTAGTAACTCAAGCAGATATTGACCATACGGATTATTTTTCATGTTTTCACCTTGTTTTTTGAGTTTGTCGTTATCAATCCATTCATTTCGCCACGCAATCTCTTCAAGGCAGGCAATTTTCAGCCCTTGTCGTTTTTCTATGACTTCGATGAACGTGGAAGCCTCAGAAAGTGAATCGTGTGTACCCGTATCAAGCCATGCAAATCCACGTCCGAAAAGTTGAACGCAGAGTTGGTTAGTTTTTAAGAATTCCTGATTTACCGAAGTAATTTCAAGTTCTCCTCGTGCTGAGGGTTTGATCTGTTTTGCGACTTCAACCACACTATTAGGATAAAAATATAATCCTACCACTGCATAATGCGATTTAGGATCTTCCGGTTTTTCTTCTATGCTCAATACTTTTCCGTTTTCATCAAATTCCACTACACCGTATCGCTCAGGATCGTTTACGTAATAGCCGAAAACGGTAGCCACTTGGTTTTTCTCTGCATTAGCTACGGCTTGTTTCATCATCTCCGGGAAACCGTGCCCATAAAAGATATTGTCACCAAGTATCAGGCAGACCTCATCGTCTCCGATGAACTTTTCGCCAATAATAAAAGCCTGAGCCAGTCCCTCAGGTCGAGGTTGCTCGGCGTAAGTAAAGTGTACGCCATAATCGGATCCGTTGCCTAAAAGGCGCTTAAACGCCGGTAAATCTACCGGTGTGGAAATAATGAGAATATCCCTGATTCCGGCCAGCATCAATGCCGACAGCGGATAATATATCATGGGCTTGTCGTAAATGGGGATCAGTTGCTTGGATACTCCCCGCGTAATGGGATAAAGTCGGGTTCCCGACCCTCCTGCCAATACAATTCCTTTCATTGATGAGATTTTTAAAACTCGGATGTGCAAAGTTATAATATTATTTGAATATGTAAGAAAATAAAAAAATCATTATCTTTGTGCATCCATCTTCTATTATAGAGATGCGGATGGGAAAGGAGAACAAAAATAATCCGAGAAAATAACGCTCAATATCCTTACGGAAATGTCAGTAGAAATAAAAAAAGTAACCGATAAAGAAACCCTTAGAAAATTTGTTCAGTTCGGCATCGATTTATACGAAGGGAATGAATATTTTGTTCCCCCCTTGATTTATGATGAAATGGCCACCTTGAACCGCGAAAAAAATCCGGCTTTCGATCATTGTGATGCAGCTTATTTTTTGGCGTATCGTGATGGGGTGATTGTTGGTCGCATTGCTGTGATGATCAACTATAAATCAAATGAGATATGGAATGAACGAAATGCCCGTTTTGGTTTTGTGGATTTCATCGATGACGAAGAAGTAGTGGATACGCTTTTCGGTGTTGCCGAAGAATGGGCGCGTTCGAGAGGAATGGAAAAAATTCATGGTCCGCTGGGATTTACGGATCTTGATCACGAAGGAATGTTGATCGAGGGATTTGATCAGATGGGTACGATGGAAACCATCTATAATTACCCTTACTATAAAGATCATATGGAGCGGATGGGTTACGTGAAAGATCAGGATTGGTTTGAATATCTGATTCCCATTCCTGAGGAAATCCCTGAAAGGTATGCCCGTATGGCGGATGTGGTAAAAAAACGTTTCGGTTTGATGGTGAAGCATCTTGGGAGCAAAAAGGATGTGCTACCTTATGCTCGCGATATTTTTTTGTTGATTAACAAGGCTTATAAAGATCTTTACGGTTTTGTGCCTCTTACTGACCGGCAAATTGATTATTATGTGGATATGTATATTCCCATGCTGCGTTTGGAGTTTCTTACCCTCGTGATTCGGCAGGAAGATCACAAGCTGGTGGGCGTAGGTATTGGATTGCCGAGTCTGGCACAGGCACTTCGGAAAGCAAAAGGAAGATTTCTCCCTACCGGATGGTATCATTTATATAAGGCTTTAAAAGGAAAAGATAATAAAGTGCTCGATTTGCTTCTTGTTGCCGTTGATCCCGAATATCAAGGCAAAGGATTGAATGCGTTGCTGTTTAGCGAATTCATTCCTGCAGCCCGACAATTGGGAATGGAGGTGGCTGAAAGCAATCCGGAACTGGAAGAAAATAATAGAGTTCGCTCGTTGTGGAGTGATTTAAATGCCAAACATCATAAAACCCGAAGAGCTTACAGCAAACAATTGTAAGCCTTTTGCTGCGGGATGCGTAATGGCAGAAGCAGCTGAATTTAAATTCAAGATTAGTAAAAACTATTAGCAGCTCGCTGATAGTTGTGAGTTGAAAATATGACAGAATCAGATAACATTTTGCAACCAACGACAGAAAATTATCAGGAAGAACATATTGTTACCCTGGAATGGCAAGAGCATATCCGTCGTCGGCCGGGAATGTATATAGGAAAATTGGGTGACGGTTCGTCGTCTGACGACGGTATTTATGTTTTGTTGAAAGAAGTGCTCGATAACTCCATCGACGAATATATGATGGGGTTTGGAAAGACTATCGAGGTAAAAGTTGAAGGCACGACCGTGAGTGTTCGCGATTTTGGGCGAGGCATACCGCTTGGAAAAGTAAAAGACGTTTCATCGCGTATGAATACGGGGGCGAAATACGATTCTAAAGCTTTTAAAAAATCCGTTGGATTAAATGGGGTGGGAATTAAAGCTGTGAATGCGCTTTCTTCACGCTTTTTTATTGAAAGTTATCGTGACAGACAAGCAAAAAATGTGCTTTACCGACAAGGAGTCGTTGTGGAGGAAAGTGACATCATACCTTCTTCTCAGGCTAATGGTACATGGGTGGAATTTACCCCCGACAGTGAAATTTTTGGAGATTATCATTATCGTGACGAGTACATTGATCCTCTACTCAAAAATTATGTCTTTCTAAATACAGGGCTTACTATCGTTTTTAATGGACGAAAGTTTTATTCGAAAAACGGCCTCGAGGATTTACTCAACGAAAATCTTACTTCAGAAGCGCTTTATCCCATTATCCATCTGCAAGGCGAAGATATTGAGGTGGCCATTACCCATACCAATCAATATGGCGAAGAATATTATTCATTTGTAAACGGTCAACACACCACACAAGGTGGGACGCATCTTTCGGCTTTTCGGGAAGCTTCAGCACGTACGATAAAAGAATATTTTAATCGTAATTTTGATTATGCCGATATTCGAAATGGCATGGTGGCTGCCATCAGCATCAAGGTGGAAGAACCGGTTTTTGAGTCGCAAACAAAAACGAAACTTGGATCGAAAGATATGTCGCCCGACGGCGTTTCTATCAGTAAATACATCGGAGATTTTTTGAAGAAAGAACTCGATAATTATCTCCACAAAAATCCGGGAACTTCCGATATTCTTCAGAAAAAAATCCTTGAATCTGAAAAAGAGCGTAAAGCTATTGCCGGTGTTACCAAATTGGCACGTGAGCGGGCAAAAAAAGCGAACCTGCATAATAAGAAATTGCGTGATTGTCGTATTCATTATAACGATACCAAAGGTGATGATCGCGACGAGACTTGTATTTTTATTACGGAAGGCGATTCAGCCAGCGGTTCAATAACAAAAAGCCGTGATCCTAATCTGCAAGCAGTGTTCAGTCTACGTGGAAAACCGTTGAATTGTTTCGGATTGACTAAAAAGATCGTGTACGAGAATGAAGAATTCAACCTACTTCAAGCTGCACTAAATATTGAAGAGGGTATGGAGGGGCTTCGGTATAATAAGGTAATCATTGCTACTGATGCCGATACCGATGGCATGCATATCCGCTTGTTGTTGTTGACTTTTTTTCTTCAGTTTTTTCCCGATCTGATCAAGAAAAATCATGTGTATATCTTGCAAACACCGCTTTTCAGGGTACGGAATAAAAAGAAAACAGTATATTGTTATACGGAAGAAGAACGTTTGGCTGCCATAAAAGAGTTGGGTCCGAATCCCGAAATTACGCGATTCAAAGGTTTAGGGGAAATATCCCCTGATGAATTTCGCCATTTTATCGGAAAAGACATGCGACTTGAGCGGGTAACGATGCGTAAGGAAGATCTTTTGAAAGAGCTTCTCGAATTTTATATGGGAAAAAATACTCCTGAACGTCAGAATTTTATTATCGATAATCTGACAGTTGATGTTGAAGCTTGATTCATAACAAATAATGAAATCACACTCTTCTATTCCTAATTTGTCGGTTCCCCAAAGGCGCATTGCACTCTTCCCCGGCACGTTTGATCCGTTTACTATTGGTCATGAATCGCTAGTTCGAAGGGGACTCATGCTAGTGGATGAATTAGTCATTGCGATTGGTGTAAACGAAGCGAAAAAAACATGTTTCTCGTTAGAAAAAAGATTGTCAACCATCCGTAATTTTTATAAAGATGATCCCCGTATACGGGTGGAGAGTTACGAAGGATTGACCGTTGACTTTGCACGGGAAGTGGGGGCAAAGTATATTCTGAGAGGAATTCGGTCGGTGAACGATTTCGAATACGAAAAGGCTACTGCCGATTTAAATCGTTCTATCTCGGGGATAGAAACTTTTGTATTGTTTACCGAACCACAACTTACCCACATCAGTTCTACGCTTGTACGCGAACTGTTACGCTACGGGCACGATATTGCCGAATTTATTCCTGAGGGAATGAAGTGGTAAATTCTTTCGCAATCAAATAGTATTAATATTTATGTATAAGAGATCGATTTTTCTTGTAATCAGCATTTTTTTCTATTTTTCGTGTGCTTTTGCTCAGTTTATGCCCGATCCCTTGGGACTTAAATTGGTGCGTACACTTCAGTTAATTAATAATTTATATGTGGACGATGTAGACTCGGAAAAATTGACCGAAACAGCAATTCGTGCCATGTTGCGTGAATTAGATCCGCATTCGTCTTATTTAAATAAAGAGGAAGTACGGGCTATGAACGAGCCGCTGCAAGGCGATTTTGAGGGGATAGGCATTTCCTTTAATATGCTTACGGATACGTTGTATGTTATTGAGGTTATTTCTGGAGGTCCTTCTCAAAAAGTGGGCATTATGCCCGGCGATAAGATTATTTATGTCAATGACACGCTGATAGCCGGTGTTAAGATGAGCAGTGAAGAAGTAATGAAAAAGCTCCGAGGGCCGAAAGGTACTACCGTAAAAGTAAAGGTATTGAGACAGGGAGTTCCGGGGTTACTGGAATTTCGCATTGTACGCGACAAAATTCCCATTTACAGCATCGATGCTTCGTATATGGTGGATGAGGAAACCGGCTATATACGACTGAGCCGGTTTGCCGTAACTTCTGCGGATGAGTTTCGAAAGGCTGAGGAGAAATTGAAAGCAAAAGGGATGAAAAAACTGATTTTGGACCTTACCGGAAATGGAGGAGGCATTCTTCAGACGGCTACCGATATTGCTGACGAATTTTTAGATAATGGTAAGCTTATCGTATATACCGAAGGAAAACATCAACCCCGTTCCAATATAAATGCGACATCAAGAGGGCAATTCGAAAAAGGAGATCTTGTAGTATTGGTTAATGAAGGTTCTGCCTCAGCAAGTGAGATTTTAGCAGGTGCTGTACAGGATTGGGACAGAGGGGTTATCGTTGGCCGCCGTACCTTTGGCAAAGGACTTGTACAACGACAGTTGCCACTTCCTGATGGAACAATGATCCGACTTACTGTAGCTCGTTACTATACACCCAGCGGTCGATGCATTCAGAAGCCTTATAAAGGGGGAGATATCGAGTCATACAACATGGATTTCTTCGATCGTTATCGCAAGGGTGAACTGTTGCATGCCGATAGCATTCATTTTCCCGATTCCTTGAAATATAAGACGTTGGTATACAAACGCACCGTGTATGGTGACGGAGGTATTATGCCGGATTATTTTGTGCCAATCGATACCACATCGCTTACTGACTTGCATAGAGATCTGATTGCGAAAGGAATCGTTAACCGCATAGCCATTTCAGAGGTGGATAACCATCGCAAATTGCTACTGAAAGCCTATCCCAATGTTGATGCGTTTAAAAAGAATTATTCTATTTCCGTGGATATGGTGACAAAAATGAAGAAAATGGCCGAAGAGGAAAAAGTCAAATGGGATGAAGAAGAATTCAAGCGTTCGCAAAAGCTGCTTTTTACACAACTGAAAGCGCTGATTGCACGTGACATCTATGACTCTTCTGCTTACTTCAAAATTATTAATGATGAGAACGAGATATTTCAGGAAGGGTTACGTGTAATCAATACTCCGACTCTAAAGCATATATTTAATGAATGAGGATTTTTTCAAACGAACACGTTATCAAATTTTTGAACTTATTACCCAAAAAATGCCGTACTTTCTTTTCTTTGGCTATATCTCTTTTTATATGTCTTTTTTAATTTTATTTTGAAAACACTATTCTATAATTCACAAAATCATTACATTTGCACTTCAAAAAAATGATTGACAACGAAACAAGTAAATTGATTCAGGAAATGTTCTCGATTGAGAATAATCCTGTTTTAATTACTAAGGTAAGAGAAAAAATATGATAAAGATTACTTTTCCTGACGGTTCGGTTCAGGAGTACGAAAAGGGAATAACGGCTTTAGAGATAGCAAAAAACATTAGTCCGCGATTGGCAGAGGAAGTGCTTGCAGCCAGTGTAAATGGCGAAACGTGGGATTTGACGCGTCCCATCACAGAAGATGCAACTTTGAAATTGTTGAAATGGGAAGATGATGAAGGCAAGCACGCTTATTGGCATTCTTCTGCTCATCTTATGGCCGAAGCATTACAGGAATTGTATCCGGGGATCAAATTCGGCATCGGACCGGCTATTGAAAACGGCTTCTATTATGATGTGGATCCCGGAGAAGGTGTAGTGATTAAGGAATCGGATTTTCCTGCCATCGAAAAGAAAATGATGGAACTAATCGCTAAAAAAGAAGATATTAAACGCCAAAGCATTTCAAAAGCAGAGGCTATCGAGATGTTTTCAAAAAGAAACGAAGAATATAAAGTTGAGCTCATAAATGAACTTCAGGATGGAACCATAACAATTTATACTCAAGGTGATTTTACCGATTTATGTCGGGGTCCCCATTTGCCGAATACTTCGTATATTAAATCCGTAAAAATTTTAAATGTTGCAGGTGCTTATTGGCGTGGTGATGAACATCGCCGTCAGTTGACCCGGTTGTATGGCATCTCTTTTCCGAAGAAGAAAATGCTGGATGAATATCTGGCGATGGTTGAGGAGGCAAAGAAACGCGATCACCGGAAAATAGGGAAAGAATTGGAGCTTTTTGCTTTTTCACAGAATGTTGGTGCGGGACTTCCATTATGGTTACCTAAAGGTACCCAATTGCGTTTGCGTTTGGAAGATTTCCTTAAGAAGATTCAACGTCAGTTTGATTATGAACAAGTTATGACACCGCATATCGCTTTAAAACAATTGTATATGCTTTCGGGTCATTATGAAAAATACGGGAAAGATTCGTTTCAACCCATGAAAACGCCACAGGAAGGTGAGGAATTTATGTTGAAACCCATGAACTGTCCTCATCATTGCGAGATATACAAAACATCACTTCGTTCTTACAAAGATCTGCCATTGCGGCTTGCTGAATTTGGTACGGTTTATCGGTACGAACAAAGCGGTGAATTGCATGGCTTGACCCGTGTACGTGGTTTTACGCAAGATGATGCTCATATTTTTTGCACGCCCGATCAGGTGAAAAATGAATTTTTGAAGGTAATGGATATCATCTTTATTATCTTCAAAGCATTGGATTTTAATGATTTTGAAGCTCAGATTTCTCTTCGGGATCCGCTAAACAAAGAAAAATATATTGGGAGTGACGAAAATTGGGAAAAAGCCGAACGCGCCATTATAGAAGCTTGCGAAGAAAAAGGATTGAAAGCAAAAATTGAACTTGGTGAAGCAGCTTTTTATGGACCAAAACTCGATTTTATGGTGAAAGACGCGCTTGGTCGACGTTGGCAATTGGGCACCATTCAGGTGGACTATAACCTTCCGGAACGTTTCGATTTGGAATATGTTGGAGCCGACAACCATAAACACCGGCCGGTTATGATTCATAGAGCACCGTTTGGGTCAATGGAACGCTTTGTAGCTGTCCTCATTGAACACACTGCCGGAAAATTTCCTTTGTGGTTGTCTCCTACACAAGTTGTCGTATTGCCTATTAGTGAAAAAATTAACGATTATGCATATAATGTTGCAAAAACATTAAAAAAATACGATATTCGAACCGAAGTGGACGATCGCAACGAAAAAATCGGAAGAAAGATTCGGGATAACGAACTCAAGCATATTCCATATCTGTTGATTGTAGGGGAGAAAGAAGCACAAAATGACGCAGTTTCGGTGAGAAAACGTGGTGAAGGCGATAAAGGTATAAAAAATTTAACTACCTTTGCCGAAGAGGTTGTACGTGAAGTAGAAAAAATGATAGAGATAGAACGGCCTTGAATATTTAACGAAAATAAAAACAATTAATTATAAAATCAGAGAAGAAATACTTAACATCAGTTGAATGAAGAATAGTCCCAAAGATTCAAAAAACCAATATAGGACAAACGAGCAAATTCGTGTACCGGAAGTTCGTTTAGTGGGCGATAATGTTGAACAAGGAATATATCCTACACAAGTGGCTTTGCGAATGGCCGAGGATATGGGTTTGGACTTAGTGGAGATTTCTCCATCGGCCAATCCTCCGGTATGCCGCATCATTGATTATCAGAAATTTCTATATCAGCAGAAAAAGAAACAAAAAGAACTAAAAGCCAAAGCGACAAAGATTATCGTAAAGGAAATTCGTTTTGGACCTCAGACTGATGATCATGACTACAATTTTAAACTTAAGCACGCTAAAAGTTTCCTCGAAGAAGGAGCCAAAGTAAAAGCTTTTGTATTTTTCAAAGGTCGTTCTATTCTGTTTAAGGAACAGGGCGAAGTGTTATTACTAAGATTTGCCAACGATCTCGAAGATTATGCAAAAGTTGAGCAGATGCCGGTATTGGAAGGAAAACGTATGTCGATTGTTCTTGCTCCCAAAAAAAACGCTTCTGCTCCCAAAAAAGAATCGCCTGCGAATTAAGAATAAAAAGAGAGCAAAAAGTGGAATGATTTCCAAAAAATCATTACCTTTGCAAGCTGAAAATTTTATTAATCATCAATAATTAAATAGGAAATGCCGAAAATTAAGACTAACTCCGGTGCCAAAAAGAGGTTTACCCTTACCGGATCAGGGAAAATTAAGAGAAAGCATGCGTATAAAAGTCACATTTTGACAAAAAAGAGCAAAAAGCAAAAAAGGAGATTAACGCATACTACGCTTGTTGATAAAGCAGACAGAGAAAACGTAAAATTATTATTGAGATTGAAATAAATCCGATAGTGTTCGTTATTTAGTTTTTATTAACCGAATGTACGCTCAAAAGATTTCCGGAACAGAAGGAAACGCTAACATTCAAAACACATTATTAATATTATGCCAAGATCAGTAAATCATGTTGCTTCGCGCAATCGCAGAAAGAAAATATTAAAATTAACCAGGGGTTATTATGGCGCCCGTAAAAATGTATGGACTGTAGCAAAGAATACGTGGGAAAAAGGTCTCACCTATGCTTACCGTGATCGTAAAGATAAGAAAGGAAATTTTCGCGCTTTATGGATACAACGTATTAACGCTGCTGCCCGTGCCAATGGAATGTCGTATTCTCGTTTGATGGGGGCTTTGCACAAAAACAACATTGAAATCAACCGGAAAGTTCTTGCCGATTTAGCAATGAATAACCCCGAAGCATTTAAAGCAATTGTTGATAAAGTGAAATAAATAAATTATTGTTGTTTATATCTACGAATAAAATGAAGGAAGAGTCCCCGACGGATTTTTCCTTTTTTGTTGTAAAATCTAACCATTTCTGTTTGTTATTTCTATAATTCGATGTTGCCTGACCGAAAACAGATTGAATTTTAAAGAACGGTTTTTTTATTGGGTTTTGTGTAAATTAAAATTATCATGTAAATTTGCTTCTCAGTTGAAAATTAATAGTGATGAAAACCTTTTCAATAGAAGAAAAAGAAAATATAGAAAAAATTATCCGGTCTTCTAAATTTTGTTATGTAGGTATGGCCGACGAGAATGGATTCCCTTATGTATTGCCAATGACATTCGGATATGATGATGGTGTTATTTATTTTCATTCTGCGCAAGAGGGGAAAGCTATTCGCATACTTGGTAAGAATCCAAAGGTATGCATCGCATTTTGTACCCAACCCGAGCTCATTTGGCAGCATCCCGATGTGGCATGCAGTTATAGGATGAAAGGGAAAAGTGTTTTATGTGAAGGTGAAGTAGTATTTGAAGAGGATTTTGTCGAAAAAGAAAAGATATTGCATATCTTTATGCATCATTATTCCGATAAAACATTTACTTTTTCTGTTCCTGCTGTGAATAATGTGAAAATATGGAAAGTAGAAATTGAAACCATGTGCGCAAAGGAATTTGGTGTGATGCGTCCGGGAAGTATTTCATATAAAGATCAGGATTTTTTTTGATTCTACATTGACCTTCTTTGAGAATTCCACGTGAACCGTGCATAATGAATAAATTTTTTTAAATACGTTACTTAAAAGCTACTCTAATTAGAATTGAATAAATGAAAAGAATAAGTATTTCGATTGCAATTTTTGCTGTCGCATTGATCACCTTTGCGGCAAATCCTCCTACGCAAGAAATTAAAATAAAACCTGTTGAACTTACCGGTGCCGTTTTTTTGCAGAAAGTATTTAATTATAAAGAAAATGTCAATGAATGGAAATACGAAGGAGACAAGCCGGCCATTGTTGATTTTTATGCCACTTGGTGTGGCCCATGTCGTAGAACGGCCCCCATACTTGACGATTTGGCTGACGAATACGGCGATGACATTTATGTATACAAAGTGGATGTAGATAAAGAACCGGAATTAGCAAGAGTCTTTGGCATTCAAAGTATTCCGACTTTTCTTTTTATTCCTCGTCAAGGGAATCCGCAAATTGCACAGGGTGCCTTACCTAAAGAAACATTCAAAAAAGCTATTGAAGAGTTTTTGCTTGAGAAAGAGCTTACCAAATAGATTAACCCCATAGAGGCTTCTTGTCCATGGAAATTACCAGTCTTCAGAATGCTGCAATAAAGAATATTGTAAAACTGGCAAAAAGTAAAGAACGGAAAGAACAACAGCTTTTCGTTATTGAAGGTGCCCGAGAGTTATCGTTAGCATTGGCAGGCGGATACATTCTTGATTCGGTTTATGTGTGTACCCCTTTATTTGCGAAGAGCAAATATCCTGATGTTGTCGAGTCAATCGACCCCAATAAAATAGTTCCTATCTCTCCTTCCGTATTCGAAAAAATTGCTTACCGTGAGAATTCCGATGGAATTGTTGCGGTGGCAAAGCCAAAACCACATAGATTAGCTGATATAAAGTTATCTGAGAATCCGTTTGTTATTATTTTGGAATCCGTTGAAAAACCGGGTAATTTGGGTGCAATTCTTCGTACTGCCGATGCTGCTGCAGTGGATGCTGTTATTGTATGCGATCCACAGACCGATTTGTATAATCCTAACGTTATACGTTCAGGTGTAGGCACGTTATTTACGGTGCAAACTGCCGTTTGTACTTCGTCGGAGGCGATGGAATGGTTGTTGCAGAATAAGATTACCTCGTATGCTGCCGAATTGCAGGCTGCCGAATTTTATCAGAATGTAGATTTTACCAGTCCTTCAGCTATTGTTATGGGAACAGAGGCAGAAGGACTTACCGATTTTTGGTTGCAAAATGTCAAAAAGCGAATTAAAATTCCGATGAAGGGGAAAATCGATTCGCTCAATGTATCTGTTTCTACTGCCATTCTCACCTTTGAAGCAATGCGGCAGCGCGGGTTTTAATTCGGTTTATCCTTTTGCATTTTTTGTAATCTCTCTTTGTAAACTCGTTAAGAATGCGCCGATGTAACAACACATCACACTTTTTGCAATGCATTCGCTGTTTTTTTGCTGCTTAAGATCATATTTTTTTGCGATTTCATCAGGTTAATGGATTGCAAAACAATGGTTTTGGTTTCGTTCAAGATATTCAGAAAGAGGATGCTGCTCCGGGTCCCGGATTCGTTTGCTTTTACGCGTTTAATTTGTTTTTTAGTGAGTTTGGCACATTGTTCAAGAATGTTTTCCCGGTAGGTTAAGAGCGTATCGAATGAAGAATAATCATGTCGGTTCATCATATCGATGAATTTCTCATACATTTCGATTACATTTTTGCATATTTCGCGCAATTCATTTTCTTGTTCGTCGCTAAATCCTTTATGATTATTGTCGATGTGGCGGTAACTCTCCGAAGTGATTGTTTTCAGTGCTTTTGCAATTTCATACGTATAATCCACCACCTGAACATATTCTTGTTCGATATCCAATTCATTCACAGCAATGGCTTGTATGGTGGGAACCACTTCGTACGTTCGTTTATTTTTGTAACTCATATACAAATCATCGGCTTCACGTGAAATTCTGCGCAGCAAATGGCGATCTTCGGTTGTGAGTCCTTGTATATTTTGTTGATATATATTCAACATTTTTTCCACTGCATTTTTTACTTCCGAAGTACATGCTTTTATAATCCCTTTTTCATCTTCCAGCAGAGAAGAATTGATTTTTTCCTTTTCTTTTCTTTTGTGGTGAGCTTCAGAAGACTTGATGAAAATAAACACAATGAGTGCCAGCAATGCAACCATGGCTATTTTCCCTCCCCACATCAACAATAGACCTATGAAGAACGCAATTGAGAATGCGATAAGTGCCGTAAAAAACCATCCTGCAATCACAGTTAAAACGCCATTGATGCGATATACGGCACTTTCTCTTCCCCATGCCCTGTCGGCCAGCGATGATCCCATTGCAACCATAAAAGAAACATACGTAGTTGATAGGGGTAATTTTAAAGAAGTTCCTAACGAAATCAGCAATGCGGCGATGGTTAAATTTACCGATGCCCTGATCAAATCAAACGAGGCAGAATTTCCTTCAACTTTGGCGGGTGTAAAACGACGATTAATGGCTTTCCTTACTTTAGGGGGGGTGTAGTCTCGCAATACGCGGTTGATATCTACCGCAGCACGAACGATCGAGCGAGATAAAGGAGAAGAGGAAAACTTTTCCATGCCTCCATCGGTTTGCCTGGCTAAATTTACTTCGGTCTCGGTTACTGTTCTTGCTTTTTTGGAAAACCATAAGGCTAGAACCATGATGATGCCTGCGCCCAATAAATATCTCCAGTCCGCCACAACCGGCTCTTTTAATTTATCCATAAACAGTGTTTCAATATTTCCGCCGGCGATTGTTACCTCTGAAGCAATTTGGTATGAACTCAATCCGGCCATAAAAACACCAATAAAATTTACCAAATCGTTGCTGGCAAAAGCAAGCGCCAATGCCATTGTGCCCATTAAGACGATCACCTTGAGAATATTAACCTTAAAGAGATGCTGGAGGAGCGCCATTAAAAGTGTCCATACAATAAAAGCATAAAACAAGGCTTTGCCCATGTTGTTAGAGAGATATTGCAGTAAATCTTCCGAAACAATGGCACTACCTTTTAATCCTTTAAAAACAATGAAATAGGTGATAGCAGTGAGGGCAAATCCACCCCATAAAGCGCCGAAGTATTTAAATGATTTTTTGTAGTTGAAGGAAAAAATCAAACGGGAAAAATACATGATAACACTACCTGAAATAAAGGCAATGACCACCGATATCAATATACCCGAAATAATGGCTAAAGCCTTGCTTGTATTAATGTAATCCGCCAGATTCCCGCCATTGTTTTCCCACATGATGTACAACGACACGGCAACAGCAGCTCCCAACAACTCAAATACCAAGGAAACAGTAGTAGAAGTGGGTAGTCCCAATGTGTTGAAAATATCCAGCAGAATAACATCGGTTATCATGACTGCAAGAAAAAGCATCATGATTTTTGGGAAAGTGAACATATTGGGATGAAAAACGCCGCTTCGTGCTATCTCCATCATTCCGCTTGAAAACAAGGTACCCAACATTACTCCGATAGATGCAACAGTGAGAATTACCCATAGGGGCGCGACTTTTGAACCTACGCTTGAATTGAGAAAATTTACAGCATCGTTAGCTACCCCTACAGTCAAATCGAGGACTGCTAAAACCAACAAAATGAGAAGAATAACCAGATAAATAAGATCCATCTTGTTTTTGGTGCTTGTATACAGTATTTTAAATAAAAATACTCTACTTGGACTTAAAAAGTTGACGGCGCAAAAGTAATAAAATAGTTTTTTACCTCAATTTTTTTGATGCTAAGAATTAAAAACTTAACAGAAATGTAACAAAAACACGTACATATTGTCACTTCATTTTTTCTCGTTCTTCAACAATATAAACAGGCTGTTGCAATACCCTTTGTTTTTTTGAAAGTTTTTGTTGATAAACCCGAAAAGCTATGAAGCAGCATGTCATAATAACCGCTCCTCCAATATAGGCAATAGGTTTAGGCAACGAAAATCCTTCCGGCGCAAGTAAAATATAGGAAGAAACAACATACGTCATAAACAAAGCGGGCAGGAGAGTGATTCCGTATTTTTTGTTATTAAGAATCAGGTATATTGTGATTGTCCAAAGCACTACTGTGGCAAGAGTTTGATTAGCCCAAGCGAAATACCTCCAAATAATATCGAAATTGATTTGGGTTAAAAGAAAGCCAACAATAAACAGCGGTACAGTTATCAACAATCGGTTTATCATGGGGCCTTGCTTCATTTTAAGAACATCGGCAACAATCAGGCGCGCACTACGAAATGCGGTATCTCCCGAGGTTATGGGAGCCGCAACTACACCCAAAATAGCCAGTATTCCTCCGAATTTGCCAAGCAACGAATTGGATATTTCGTTGACCGCCCATGCTGCATTCCCTTGATGGGCAACCATTACCTCATTCAATTTTTCGACTCCACCGAAAAAACTCATCCCGATAGCAGCCCATATTAGGGCAACAACTCCTTCTACAACCATCGCACCATAGAAAACTCTGCGACCTTCTTTTTCGTTTTTTATACATCGTGCCATTAAAGGCGATTGCGTGGCATGAAAACCGGAAATAGCCCCACAAGCGATCGAAATAAACAGCATCGGGAAAACGGGAAATTGCTCACTGTTATAGTGGAAATTATGCCAGTTTTCGGCTGTAAGTTCGGGTATTTGATATCCTTTTATAAAAAGGGCCGAAATTAAACTTACTGCCATAAATAACAATGCAAAACCAAATAAGGGGTAGATCTTCCCTATAATTTTATCGATCGGAAGAAGGGTAGCCAGGATATAATAAATAAAAATGATAGCAACCCAAAAATTCATGGTTGCATAAGCGGGAGTCAACTCGGCCAGAATGTTTGCAGGCCCTGTAATAAAAACCGCCCCTACCAATACCATCAATACAATTGTAAACAACCGCATGACTTGTTTAGCTGTAAGTCCCAAATAGATACCGATGATCTCGGTTATGCTCAGTCCGTTATGCCTGATCGATAACATTCCGGAGAGGTAATCGTGCACGGCCCCGCCAAAGATGGTTCCAAAAACAATCCAAACAAAAGCAACAGGTCCCCACATTGCACCGGCTATTGCTCCGAAAATAGGACCTAATCCCGCAATATTCAGAAATTGAATGAGAAATACACGCCACCATGGCATGGGAATATAGTCTACGTTGTCGTTGAGTTTATAAGCGGGGGTTGGTTTATCGGGATCTGCACCAAATGTTCGTTCGATAAATTTTGAATAAAAAACATAACCCAAAATTAAAATCGCGAGACAGATGATAAATGTTATCATGTTCTTATAAGTTTTAATTTCACACAAATGTACGTTTATTTGCTGAATAATGATAAGTATTTTCGTGAAAAAATTTAATATTGAAAAGGAGTAACCATTATATAGCAATAAATTTTTTTTTGCAGATTGTAGCAGCTTGAACTTAATCCCTTACAAATTGTTTTCTTACAATAGAAGAAAGGGGAAGTTTCATGAACATTAGGTTATCGAAATATCCAGCCGATGAAGAACGATTTAAATCGGCTATACGTTCTGTTAAAGGAATCATTTCGGTAGAAATAGACAAAAAATTAGGAAAGTTGGTTTTCGACATCGACCCCGAATTTTCCGATGACGAAGCCGATATTATTCGTGCTATCGTGGCGGCTGTTCGTGAAAGCGGTGGAGAGGTATATACCGACAAACGCTCCTATCCGGTGCTGAATATGACGTGTGCTGCTTGTGCAGCTGCAACTCAAAACATCCTCGCATTTGTGCCCGGCGTTTTAAATGCCTCGGTCAATTACGGCAATGAGAAAGGGACTGTTGAATATCTTCCCGATATTACTTCCCCTCAAAAAATGCGTCAGGCTCTGCAGGAAATCGGCTACGATATGTTGATTGAGGACGACGAATTATCGGTCGAGAATGTGGAACGTTTACACAGGGAAAATTATCGCAAACTCAAAAACGAAACCATTGGTGCGCTTCTATTATCGGTACCGATTGTCTTCATCGGCATGTTTTTTATGCATTGGCCATATGCGAACTATATCATGTGGGCATTGGCTACTCCGGTGCTGTTTGTTTTTGGGCGTCGTTTTTTCGTTGGGGCATGGAAACAGGCAAAACATCGTTCGGCAAACATGGATACGCTGGTGGCATTGAGTACCGGCATTTCGTATCTCTTTAGCGTTTTCAACACGCTTTTCCCTCAGTTTTGGGAAAACAAAGGACTGGAAGCTCATGTCTATTTTGAGGCATCGGCCGTAATCATTGCTTTCATCTTACTCGGAAAACTGTTGGAAGAAAGAGCAAAAGAAAATACTTCCGAAGCCATCAAAAAACTGATGGGACTGCAGCCCTCAACGGTAGTAGTTGTAAAAGATGGCATGCCGATCGAAATCCCTATTTCGGATGTTGCCGTGGGCGATATTGTGTTGGTGAAGCCCGGTGAACGCATAGCCGTGGATGGTGAAGTAACGGAAGGAGTCTCGTTTGTTGACGAAAGCATGATCAGTGGCGAACCCATTCCCGTGGAAAAGAAACCCGGCGATAAGGTATTTGCCGGCACATTGAACCGACAAGGTAGTTTTTACTTCCGTGCGCAAAAGGTAGGTAAAGATACGTTGTTAGCACATATCATAAAATTGGTGGACGAAGCGCGTGGAAGTAAAGCCCCGGTACAGGCACTGGTGGACAAGATTGCCGCAATTTTTGTTCCTGTGGTAATTGGTATTGCTCTGGTGAGTTTTGTTGGCTGGCTTATTTTTGGTGGCGAAAACGGCGTTGTTCACGGACTTTTGGCGATGGTTACCGTGCTGGTGATTGCGTGTCCGTGTGCTCTCGGATTGGCCACGCCTACTGCGGTCATGGTGGCCATTGGTAAAGGAGCCGAAGAAGGTATTCTTATTAAAGATGCAGAGAGTTTGGAATTGGCGAAAGATATCGATGTGGTGGTGCTCGATAAAACAGGAACCCTTACCGAGGGCAGACCGGTGGTTACCTCCATGAAATGGACAGCCGATGTTGAGCCATTATGGCGCAATATACTGTACAGCATCGAATACAAATCGGGGCATCCATTGGGAGAAGCTATCGTAGCCGAATTGCAGGATGGCTGCTCACTTCTTGAGAACGTGGAAATTGCGCATGTTAGCGGACAAGGAGTCGAAGGCGTTTATTATGGGAAGAAGTATTATGTAGGCAATGAAGCCTTTATTTCATCGAAAAATGTACCTGTTCCTTTCCATTTGCAAACCCTGATTGTCCGTGAGATGGAGGCAGCCCGTACCGTTTCGCTTTTTGCCGATGAAGAGAGGGTATTGTGCCTCATTGCCCTTACCGATCAGTTGAAGCCTACTTCTAAGGAGGCTGTCGAGCAATTGCAACAGATGGGCATAGAAGTGGCTATATACACCGGCGATAACGAAAAAGCGGTTGCCGAGGTGGCGCGGCAGCTGAGTATAACTTCCTATAAAGGCAACGTGCATCCCGATGAAAAAGCCTTGCTTATCAAAAAATGGCAACAGCAGGGAAAGATAGTGGCGATGGTGGGCGACGGTATCAACGACAGTGCAGCATTGGCGCAGGCCGACGTCAGCATCGCCATGGGCAAAGGCAGCGATATTGCGATGGATGTGGCAAAAATGACCATCATCTCATCTGATCTCACCAAAGTACCCAAAGCGATCCACCTATCGAAACAAACTGCCAAGGTGATCAAACAAAATCTCTTCTGGGCATTCATTTACAACGCTATCGGCATCCCCATTGCTGCGGGAGTGTTGTATCCGTTCAGCGGGTTTATGCTCAACCCCATGATTGCCGGTGCTGCAATGGCGTTGAGTTCGGTAAGTGTGGTAACCAATAGTTTACGATTAAAATCAAAAAAGATATGAAAACATTACGATTCAAAACCAATATCCATTGCTCCAATTGTGTATCAAAAGTAAAACCGTTTCTGGATAAGAAGAAAGGCATACTTTCATGGAAAGTAGATATCGAACATCCCGACAAAATTTTGACCGTGGAAACCGATGAACTTTCGGTGGATGACATTATTAAGACCATCAAACGAACCGGATTTGAAGCCGAAGCGCTATAAATTCTAGGTTAAAGTATGTAAATATATTGCATTTTATTTTTCTCTCATATACTTTTGCAAGAAAATTAAAGGGAAATGAATTATCTACTTTCAAACAGATATTGGTGGCGTCACTTACAACTCACAAAGTCGTAAGGGAAGCATCCGTGTTTTTTGAAGTAAGCAATAGAATAAAGATCAGAAAGCCTGTCGCACCTTGCGACAGGTTTTTTCGTTTTTAGGGATATTTACAAATAAACGTTTTTTCATTATGAATCAATTTACAGTAAACGAAAAAGGGTATTATGGCGAATTTGGCGGAGCTTATGTACCCGAAATTCTTCACAAATGCGTGGAAGATTTACAGCAAGCTTACCTTGATATTATGGAAAGCGAAAGCTTTCAACAGGAATTTCAATCGTTGTTGCGCGATTATGTGGGACGACCCTCACCGTTGTATTTATCCAAGCAACTCTCTGAACGGCATGGTTGTAAGATTTATCTTAAACGGGAAGACCTCAATCATACCGGTGCCCACAAAATCAATAATGCCATAGGGCAGGTGCTTATTGCCCGAAGGATGGGCAAAACCCGCATTATTGCGGAAACCGGAGCCGGTCAACATGGAGTAGCTACGGCAACGGTGTGCGCACTCATGCAGATGCCTTGTACGGTTTATATGGGGAAAACCGATGTGGAGCGGCAGTTCCCAAACGTAAAAAAAATGGAAATGTTAGGAGCGACAGTGGTCCCCGTTACTTCAGGAAACATGACATTGAAAGATGCTACAAACGAAGCTATTCGCGACTGGTGCAGTCATCCCGAAGACACGCATTATGTGATCGGATCGACTATTGGTCCTCATCCTTATCCCGATATGGTAGCCCGACTTCAGTCGGTTATCAGCAAAGAGATTAAAAAGCAACTCACAGAAAAAGAAGAACGCGATTTTCCCGATTATCTTTTCGCGTGTGTTGGTGGGGGAAGCAATGCTGCCGGAACAATTTATGAGTATTTGGATAACGAGAATGTCAAGATTGTGCTTGCTGAAGCGGGAGGAAAAGGCATTGACAGCGGCTACTCTGCTGCCACCATTCAGTTAGGAAAAATTGGTGTATTGCACGGTTGCAAAACCCTCATCATGCAAACCGAGGATGGACAGATTGTTGAACCGTATTCCGTTTCTGCCGGGCTGGATTATCCGGGTATCGGTCCTATTCATGCCCATTTGGCAAAACAACAGCGTGCCAGGGTATTGGCCATCACCGATGATGAGGCATTGAAAGCTGCTTTCAATTTGACACGAAATGAGGGGATTATTCCTGCATTGGAGTCGGCTCACGCTTTGGCAGCATTGGATAAAGTGGAATTTTCGTCTTCCGATATTGTAGTGCTTACACTATCGGGGCGAGGCGATAAGGATATGGACACCTATCTTAAATATATGGATTAATTTTAGCAACTAAATCATTACGATATGTCTTACAATTTTCATACCCATACTAAAAAAATTCTTGGCGACCTTCATACGCCGGTGAGCATTTATCTGAAAGTGCGCGATGCTTTTCCGCAATCGGCATTGCTGGAAAGTTCCGATTTCCATGCCAACGAAAATAGCACCTCTTACATCGGACTAGAACCCATAGCTTCTGTCGATGTAAATCGGGGTATGTGTACGATGAAATTTCCCGATGGGGAAAAAGAAATGCGCCCGCTGTCTGCGTCTTTTACGATTTCCGACGCATTGAGCGGTTTCCTTCAACAGATAAAAGTGGAAGGCGAACATAGTGATGCTTGTGGATTGTTTGGATATACCACTTTTAATTGCGTGAAATATACCGAAAATATTCCCGTTCGCGAAAGCAAGGAAGAACGCAGCGATGCCCCCGATATGCTGTACATTCTTTATCGCTACATGCTGATTTTCGATCACTTTAAGGACGAAATCACTATTGTTGAGCTTCTTCGCGATGGAGAAGAAAGTCGGCTCTCGCGTGTGGAGTTGCTGATGAATGTCCGTAATGTTGCGTTGTACAACTTTTTTCCCGAAGGTGAGGAATACAGCACCATTACCGATGAGGAATTCAAGGCCGATGTGCGTCGTGGCGTGCAACATTGTCTTCGGGGAGATGTCTTTCAGATTGTGCTTTCGCGCCGTTTCGTTCAACGATTCTCGGGCGACGATTTCAAGGTGTACCGGACATTGCGTTCCATCAATCCTTCGCCTTATCTGTTTTATTTCGATTTTGGCGGATACCGCATTTTCGGTTCTTCTCCCGAAACGCACTGCAAAATTAAAGGTTCCCGAATCAGCATCGACCCCATTGCCGGTACAACCCGCCGTACCGGAAATTATAAGGAAGATATGAAGGCGATGGAGTTTCTGATGAACGACCCCAAAGAGAATGCAGAGCATGTCATGCTGGTCGACCTTGCCAGAAACGATCTGAGTAGAAATGCACACGATGTAAAGGTCGATTTCTATAAAGAACCGCAGTTTTACTCACATGTTATTCATCTGGTTTCGCGTGTGAGCGGCACACTCGACGAGGGCACCGATCCCATCAAGGCCTTTTTCGATACTTTTCCTGCCGGCACCCTTTCGGGAGCACCCAAAGTGCGTGCCATGCAACTTATTTCCGAGATCGAGAAGCACAATCGGGGCGCCTACGGAGGTTGCATCGGGTTTATCGGATTAAACGGCGATCTCAACCAAGCTATTACCATCCGCACTTTTGTAAGCCGCAACAACGAACTCTGGTATCAGGCCGGAGCAGGTATTGTGGCACAAAGCAACGACGAGTATGAATTGCAGGAAGTCAACAGCAAATTGGGTGCTTTGAAAAAAGCCATCGATAGGGCATCCTCTTTGGTTAATGTTTAATAGTAAAAGAAAATGAAGAAAATTCTTATTCTCGACAATTACGACTCCTTTACCTATAATTTGGTTCATGCGGTGAGATCGCTTGGATACACCGGTGTAGATGTGGTTCGCAACGACAAGGTTGATTTGGATTTGGTAGAGCAGTACGATAAAATCATTCTTTCGCCCGGTCCCGGAATACCCGAAGAAGCAGGGGATATGCTTCCGCTGATTAAACGTTATGCACCTACTAAAAGCATGCTTGGCGTGTGCTTGGGGCATCAGGCCATAGGTGTGGTCTTTGGTGCAAAACTGGAAAATATTCCTTTTGTCTTTCACGGCGTGCAGACAATTGCCCATATTGTGAAGGAAGATCCGCTATTCGAAGGATTACCCTCGGAATTCCAGGTAGGGAGATACCATTCGTGGATCATTTCCCGTGACGATTTTCCCGGTGAACTTGAAATTACGGCTGTTGATGATGAAAACAACATTATGGCCATCAAGCATAAAAAACTCGACGTTCACGGTGTTCAGTTTCATCCCGAATCCGTTCTTACGCCACAGGGAATCACTATTATTCAAAATTTTTTAAACATAAACGACAATGAAAGAAACGCTATATAAAATATTCGATTATCAATACCTTTCGCGTCAGGAAGCCAAAAAGGTTCTTTTTGACATTGTTGGCGGGAATGTGCCCGAATCGCAAGTTGCCGCCCTCATTACTTCATTTCTGATGCGCAGCATTTCGGTAGACGAAATTCTCGGATTTCGCGATGCCTTGCTGGAGATGCGTGTCCCGGCCGATTTGTCGGATTATCAACCGTTGGACATCGTGGGGACGGGCGGCGATGGCAAAAATACGTTCAATATTTCTACTGCAGCGTGTTTTGTGGTTGCCGGTGCAGGTTACAACGTGGTAAAACACGGCAATTATGGTGCCACCTCCATCAGTGGGGCAAGCAATGTTATTGAGCAGCAAGGAGTAAAATTTACTACCAACATCGATACGTTGCGCAGGAGCATGGAACAATGCCATATTGCCTATTTGCATGCACCGTTATTCAGCCCTGCACTGAAAGCGGTGGCCGGCGTAAGAAAAAGCTTGGGCGTCCGTAACTTTTTCAACGTATTGGGTCCGTTGGTAAATCCTGTGCAACCCAACTACCAGATGCTGGGCGTGTACGATTTGTCCATGATGAGACTTTACAGTTATATTTATCAGGAAGGGAAAAAGCACTTTTGCATTGTGCATACGCTGGACGGATACGACGAAATTTCGCTTACCGACCAATTCAAAGTGGTATCCACCAAAGGCGAGCAGCTTTTCATGCCTGAGGATCTCGGTTTTAAGCGGGTGCAACAACATGAATTGGATGGAGGGAATACGGTGGAGGTTGCAGCCGGGATTTTCAGAGATGTGCTTCATGGAGAAGGTACCGGGGCACAACGCGATGTAGTTGTGATCAATGCTGCTTTTGCCATTCAAACCGTTGAACAGGACAAATCGATTGAGGAATGTATCGAAATTGCCCGAGAATCGCTCTATGGCAAGAAGGCTCTTAAAACCCTGGAAAAGTTTGTGGAACTGAATAAAGGATGACGGCATGAAAGATGTACTCGAGGAAATCGTTGCTCATAAGCGAATAGAAGTTGAGGAGCAGAAAAAACGTCGCCCCATAAACGAGATATGCCGGTTATTGGAGAGGAAAACGGTTGAAGCGCGTTCGTTGAAATCGGCATTGGAAAATTCCGACAGCGGTATCATTGCCGAGTTTAAACGCCGTTCGCCAAGTAAAGGTTGGATCAACGCATGCGCCGATGTAAAACCGATAGCTCAAAGCTACGAAGTGAATGGCGCTACGGCTTTGTCGGTGCTTAGCGATAAGCGTTTTTTTGGTGGAACGGCTCCGGATGTGGAAACGGCTGCCTCGGTGACACACCTTCCTGTACTGCGAAAAGAGTTCATTATAGACGAATATCAGATTTACGAAACCAAGTTGTTGGGAGCAAATGCCATTTTGCTTATTGCTGCGGCCATCAGCAAGGAAGAGTGCAGGAGATTTACTGCAATTGCGAAAGAGCTTCGGCTGGAAGTGCTGCTGGAACTTCACGACGAGAAAGAAACGGATTACATCTCTTCGCATCCTCTCATCGGTATCAATAACCGAAATTTAGGTACCTTTGTAACCCATGCAGAGAGATCATTTCAAATGACGCGCATTCTTCCCAAGGAGGCTTTATGGGTTTCGGAGAGCGGAATTTCGTCGCCAACGACTGTGCGCGAATTGCGTGAAGCGGGTTATCGAGGTTTTCTTATCGGGGGGAATTTTATGAAGACCGTCAATCCCGGCGCAAGTTTAGGTGCATTTGTCCGCGAACTAAAGAAAGATTTTTAAATTTTTATGGCTTTCAACAAAAACTTGATTATCAAAGTATGCGGAATGCGTGATGAGGAAAACATTCATGCAGTGGAGCAGCTGGGTATAGACTGGATGGGTTTTGTGTTTTATCCGAAATCGCCACGCTATATGGATCACCCGTTGGGATTCAAGAATTTTTCATTCGATGTGAAACGAGTAGGGGTTTTCGTCAACGAACAAGAGGATATTGTGAGGGAAACTTCTTCCCGAAATTTCATTCAAGTGATTCAGTTGCACGGGAGTGAATCTCCTTCCTATTGCAGGGTCTTGCAGTTGGATGGATTTGAAGTGATGAAGGCGTTCAGCATCGATCCTGAAAAGCGGTTTCCCGTAAAAAAAGTACGGCTTTACGAGAAGTGCTGCGATTATTTTCTTTTCGATACCCACACTTCAGGTTATGGTGGATCGGGAAGGAAATTTGATTGGGATGTGCTTTCGGATTATCGGGGAGAGGTGCCTTTTTTGCTGAGCGGAGGCATATCGCCCGACGATGTGGAGGCCATCAAAGCTTTTTCGCATCCAATGTTTATGGGCATCGACCTGAACAGTTGCTTTGAAATATCGCCCGGATATAAAGATACGGCATTATTGCAATCGTTTATAGAAAAAATTAGAAAATGAACAGAATAGATCAATTGTTTGACAAAAAGAAAAACGGCATTCTTTCGGTATTTTTTACGGCCGGATATCCCCGGTTGGATGATACCGTTTCCATTATCGAATCGTTGGCTGAGAACGGAGTAGATCTCATTGAGATTGGCGTTCCTTTCAGCGATCCTTTGGCTGACGGGCCGGTAATTCAGTCGGCAAGTACTCAATCGTTGAAGAACGGCATGAGCGTGAAATTACTTTTCAATCAACTTGCCCATATTCGTCAGAAAGTAAGCATTCCGCTCATTCTGATGGGTTATCTGAATCCCATCATTCAGTTTGGGACGGAAAGATTCTTCAAAACAGCAGCCGAGTGTGGCATCGACGGCATGATTATTCCCGATTTGCCTTTTGACGAATATGTGGAATCGTATAAAGATGTCGCCGAGCAATACGGATTGCATGTGATTATGCTCATTACCCCAGAAACATCGGAAGAACGCATTCGACTGATCGACGAAAATACCGGCGGGTTTATCTATATGGTGTCGTCGGCATCGGTAACCGGTGCAAAAAATGCTTTCAGTGATGCCAATCTGGCGTATTTTCGCCGCGTAAATGCCATGCAGTTGCGCCATCCGCGTTTGATCGGTTTCGGTATATCCAACAAAGTAACCTTTGCTGCTGCATGCGAGGAAGCTTCAGGTGCCATAATCGGGAGCAAGTTTGTTTCGCTGCTGGGAACGGAAAATTCTGTTGATGAGGCGGTAAAGAAACTGATGGAAGCGATTCATTGAAAACATATCTTTGAATAGAAATTGATGTATCTTTGCCCGATTTTCATTAAACAATAACAATGAGATAGTGCATGCTTTTTCAGTTGCATATTGGCGAAGTTGCCTCATTATTGACGGCAGTTTGCTGGACGTTCAGCGCCCTTTTTTTTGAAAAGGCGGGTCGACGGGTGGGCTCCTTATCGGTAAATATCATCCGCATTTTTTTGGCAGTCATTCTATTGGGAATATGTACGCTGTTTACGCGTGGCATGTTTTTTCCGTTGGATGCCACGCCGTATAACTGGTTTTGGTTGGGATTGTCGGGAATCATCGGCTTTTTCGTTGGTGATCTTTTTCTGTTTCAATCCTATCTCCTTATCGGTTCGCGTACTTCGCAGCTTATTATGAGCCTCTCGCCTATGCTTACCGCTCTTATAGGGCGCTTTTTCCTCGGAGAAATTCTTTCGCTCAAAAGCATTTCAGGAATTGTAGTGAGTGTGTTGGGTATTATGATTGTGGTTGCCGGGAAAAGGCTGCGGCTGAGTATTTCACCCAAGGGCTTTTTATTTGCACTGGGAGGTGCATTGGGTCAGGCGGTAGGTTTGGTGTTGAGCAAAAAAGGAATGGATGGCTACGATGCAGTGGCTTCTACGCAAATCCGCGCTATTTTCGGATTTATTTGTTTCGCCCTGGCCGTCAGTTTTTTAAAGCGATGGAATCGCGTTTTTTATGCCGTGAAAGATGTAAGCAGCATGAAATCGATTACATGGGGGTCGGTGTTTGGGCCATTTATAGGTGTTTCATTGTCGCTTTTTGCTCTACAGCATACCGAAACGGGAATCGCCGCTACCCTTATGGCGCTTACACCGGTTTTCATTATTGTTCCCTCGGCAATCATGTTCAACGAAAAAATCACTGCCCGTCAGGTTATCGGGGCAGTGATCAGCATGATGGGTGCAACCCTTTTCTTTTTATAATTTCGTTTCGCGTGACGCCGGTTTAGTTGCTTACCTATACTTCCAGCGTTCTTTTTTCCTTATTGCTTTGAAAAGCCAGTTCTATGATGCGGATCACGTTTCGCGCTTCTTCGGGTTTCACTGCAAGTTCGGCTTTACCCCAGATGGCATCGCGCAGATTGATGAAGAATTCGCGATAATCTCCGTTTTCGCTTTCTATTTTCCCCTGTATTTTTATTCCTTCTATTTCCGTATGTAGGGTTCCCCATATGCTTTCAGGCTCTCGTCCCCAGTCTTTGGTGTTGGGAATCGCTCCCTTGTCGAGGTTTTCTTCCTGTACATCGAGACCATATTTTACATACGAACCTTTGGTGCCGTGAATCAGGTAGGTAGGACCTGGTATGCGACACAACATACTTGCTTTGAGCGTTGCCGTGAATGCGGGATAATGGAGGCGTACATCGAATCGATCATCGGCTTTTGCCCAGGGACGTTGCGAATAAATTTCGGCCGTTACAGCCCGAGGCATACCAAAAAAGTAGAGTGCCTGGTCGATGAGATGCGAACCGAGATCATAAAAAATGCCCGATCCGGGATGAGGTTCTTCACGCCATGCGCCATTGGGACGAGGGTCGGGACGATAACGGTCGAAATGCGTCTCGTAGTCTTTCACTTCTCCAAGCAATCCGCCGGCAAGCAATTTTTTTACTGTTTTGGTGTCGCTTGTGAAACGACGGTTGTGATAGACCGACAGGATTTTGTTTTGTCGTTTGGCAATTTCGATGAGTTCGTCGGCTTCGGCTACGCTGACCGTAAATGGTTTTTCAACGACGACATGTTTTCCTGCGAGCAATGCTTCGCGTGCCCAGTGAAAGTGAACATCATTGGGAGATGTTACGATCACCAAATCGATTTCAGGATCGTCGATAATGCCCTTTCCGTCGGGTACAATAGCCGTAACCGGGTAACGTTCTTCGATCATACGGATGCTCTCGGGATTAGCCGTACTGATTTTGGTAAGTTCGAAACCTTCCAGCACGTCGATGAACGGTGCGTGAAATACTCTGCCTGAAAGGCCGAAACCAATGATGCCGGTGTGGATGATTGTTGACATAGAAATTTGGGTTTATTAAAATTATTGTCCTGGATAACTCCTTATGTTATTTATGTAACGCCTTACCCCCTTTTATTGTTTTCCAATCCCGGTTTTATGGCGAACCGAAATTTCACTCCTTATTTGGAATAATTTTTTCAGGCATAGCCTCGATTTTGTTTGTTTTTATACTCAAGTTAAAAGAAAATTCACCAGTTTTTGTGTGGCAATGGAACGGTGACTGATGCGGTTTTTAATTTCCTCTCCCAATTCGGCAAATGTTTGTTCGTAACCGTCAGGAACAAATACCGGATCGTAACCGAAACCGGAAGAACCTCTTTTCTCTTCAATAATATGTCCCTTAATTTCGCCTTCGAAAAAGTATTCTTTGCCGTTCAGCAACAAAGCAATTACTGTACGGAATCGCGCCCTTCGATTTTCAATGCCTTTGAGATTATCGAGTAGTTTGTTGATATTGTCTTCGGCCCGACAAGCTTCGCCCGCATAACGTGCCGAGTAAACACCGGGAGCATTTCCCAGGGCTTCCACTTCTAAACCTGTATCCTCGGCAAAACAATCGTATCCGTATTTATTTTTTATGAATCGGGCTTTGATGAGGGCATTTTCTTCTAATGTGTTGCCTGTTTCCTCAATCTCGTCGTGGCTGCCAATGTCGTTCAGGCTGAGAATTTCTATTTTCCCTTCGGTGATTTTTCGAATCTCGTCCAGTTTATGCCGGTTGTTTGTTGCAAATACAATTTTTCTTACCATGTTTGTTCACTCTGTGTTCGTTGTTAAATATTCCTTTGTTATTAAAATAACAAAAGTGACTTTTCCTTTAAATCTGCTCTTTACAACGTTTCATCATTCCTTATTGTTTGCATGTCAAAAGAATTTTGGGATTTATTTAACCAAATTCATCTTCTAAATTTGCCTCTATTCGTTTCGTTAGATGCATAAAAACACAATGACTAATTTATGTAGGAAATACTTCTCGAGGATTTTGTTTATAGTAAAAAAATGTAATTAGATTATGTCAGAGGATTATTTTATAAAAATAATGTTCTAATGAATACTTAAAAAAAGTAGTCTGTTAATTGATTTATAATCTATTATCGGAATTTTGCATTTCGCTGCTCTTTAGAATTCGATAAGTTAATGACAATATTCTTATATTTTTTGATACAATAATTTCATCCGAATTCTGTTTTACTCGCTACTTTTGACATGAAATAGCATCATAAAAATTAAATCTATAAAATATAAGTTAAATAACTGCTCTTTTATACTATTCTGATGATTTAATTTTTTCTCTGTATAAGAATATATGGTGTAAAACAATTTAAAGGGAGGTGTTATGATATACAGCAAATGAATTTGGATAATTGTTTGTTCTTAATTTATATTTATAAATATGGTTAAGAATTTGAATGAGTGTATTGGTTATATGGAAATTAATTTTATTACTATTTATTTTCAATTATGTAATGTATGAAAAACAATCTTTATTTAAAACAAAAAAAGGGACTTGTATTTCTCTTATTGTCCCAATTTATTCTTGCGGCTTTTTTTATAAGTTGCGATGAAGAAAGTAAAGAGGAATCCATCGCTTATGACCCCAGCAAACCGGTTGAAATTACTGGATTTATTCCTAAAGCAGGAGGAATGGGTCAGCGGTTGGTTATTTATGGGAATAACTTTGGTAATGATCCCTCCATTGTTCATGTATTTATCGGCGGTGTTGAAGCCAAAGTTATTGGAGTGAATGCGAAGGGTATCTATTGTTTGGTTCCTGGGAAGGCATATGAAGGAACAATAGAAATTCGCATAGGGAACGACCACGATTCCTCTATAGCGTTCAGTTCCGAAAAATTTGAATATCAGCGAAAAATGGTAGTTAGTACATTATGTGGTTACGAAGATGAGCGAGGAAATTTCGAAACCAAAGATGGCCCTTTTTCAGATTGTGGTGGATTTTCCAATCCTTCGTGGCTTATTTTCGATCCAAAAGACCCAAATATGCTTTATATGGCACAAGATGGAGGAGATGTTCGTTTGCTTAACTTCAAAGATAGTATGGTGACAACTCCAATTACACGAGGGATGGGGAATTGGGAGCGTATTCGTACAATCGATTTTACCACAGACGGTGAATATATGATCCTTTCTAACGACCAATGGAATGAAAATGGTATCAGTACATCAATATTATCAAGAAAAAATAATTTTAAAGATCCTCAGGTTTTAACTTCATATAGAGCATGTAACGGTGCTTCCATTCATCCCGTAAATGGTGAAATGTATTTCAACAGTTATGAAAAAGGACAGTTTTTCCGTTTTGATATGAATAAATATTTCACCGAGGGTCTCGGTGTTAAAAACTTTGAAGAACTTTTCAAGATTCAAGATAACGATTGGGAATTTAATATTCGGATACATCCTACCGGCAATTATGCTTACATTGTAGTAATCAACCGCCACTACATTTTACGTACTGATTACAATTGGGGAACAAAGCGATTTATGCAACCTTATGTAATTTGCGGTGAACCTGGTGCAGAAGGATGGCAGGATGGTGTGGGAACCAATGCAAGATTAAGAAATCCTTATCAGGGTGTATTTGTGAAAAATCCCGAATATGCAGGAAAAGAAGACGAATATGATTTCTATTTTACAGAACAACACAATCACGATATTCGGATTTTGACACCCGAGGGAAAAGTAACAACATATGCCGGACGAGGAAGTTCGAGTGTAAACCCTAATCCTTATGGCTACATTGACGGAGATTTGCGTTTAGAAGCTCGCTTCGACCAACCCAAGGGTCTTGCTTATGATGAAGCGAATCATATTTTTTACGTAGGGGATGCGGAGAACCGGCGTATTCGGAAAATCAGCCTTGAGGAATAATTAATAATGTTAAACACATACATATATATGAAACCTCCATGTTTGCTT